>JBBRWO010000133.1:0-5751 GCA_038249135.1 Coriobacteriia bacterium | reverse complement strand
CAGAACAACCTCGTCAAGGTGCGCATGCCATCGGTGCAGACCGCGCCGCTGTTCGCCTTCTGGTTGACCGAGGGCGACTTCACCCTGATCGACACACGCGAGGAGGGCGGTGAGGATCTGACCTTCGGCGGGCCGGGGGTGCTCTACATCCTGCGACTGGCACGGCTGCTGTATGGACCCTACGCACCATCGCAACCGGCCCGCGGCTCACTCGATGTCCCCGGTCAGTGGACATGGCTCAACGAGCCGTTCGGCGCGATGCTGACGCGCGTCATCGAGGAAGGCCAGAACGAACCGGGCGTGCCGCTGGCCGATGTCACCATCGACTTCGACCGTGTCACCGACTCCGACAGCACCACTTGGCCGAACGTCGATCAGGAGTGGATCGAGAAGATCGGGACCGACGTTCTGTCCGTCTTCCAGAAGCTGCGACAGGCAGGATCGCTGACAGTCATCGGTAATCCCGACCTTTCGATCAACGCCCACCAGGTCTACGGACGCACCCTCAGCGGGTCATTCGGGTCGGGCACCGTCCGCTTCGAGAAGGGCGTCAACATCCTGACCCAACTCAAGCACAAGTTGGCAGCCCGCGAAGCAATGACCCATCTGTTGCAACAGGCTGCCAACGGCGATTACTCGACGGAGGTCTTGCCGTCGTGGACCTCAGCGCGAGCGCACTGGGGCTACGCGGAGGTTCCACAGACTGATGACGACGCGACCCTGAATCTGATCGCGCAGGACACCATCCGCACCTCGCGTACATCTCTCGAGGCGCTGGAGCTGGAGTTCACTCCGGGCTTCTCTCCGACTACCGGACGGTATATGCCCGGTCCCGCCGGATCGAGCGGGCATGTCTGGATCGGTGACACCGTCACCCTGCATTCAGGGACTGGTATCGGGGACTACAACGCTGCGGATCAGCTGGTGGTCGCCATCCGCGTGCAGCTGGCAGCGGCTGCCGACGATACATCCTCGGACACCGCTGCCCGTTCGCTGCGCGTCGTTGCCGAGCTGAACTACGAGGATACGCTCGGCGACCCCACCTCGCCGGGTGCCGGCACGGGACTCATGCTCGACCCGTTCTTCGTGGACGCGGGATCACCCAACGTCGACCAGCGGCGCATGCGCATGCGACCGACCGCCGACGGTGTCTACACCGAGATCGGGGCCGGTTCTGGTGATGAGACTGCTGCGGATGCCTATCTCAACTTGTTTGCTACCCCGACGGCTGCCGTCGTGGATATCTTCGCGCACGACACCGACAGTGGTTCCGAGATCATCCTCGAAGCTACTGGCGACATCAGCATCAACCTCGACGGAGAGTTTGATGTGGACATCTCAGGTAACGGACCTGACAACGTGCATCTGCTCGAAGGCGGCAACGGTCTGGTGGTTCCGGTCCTGGCCGCCGACCCATCTGGCACCAACTCGCGGGCCGCGCAGGTCTACTACAACAGCACCTCGAATACGCTGCGCTGGTACAACGGCACGGCCTGGGCAGATGTCGGCACCGGCGGCGCACCAAGCGGGGCAGCCGGCGGCGATCTGTCGGGCACCTATCCCAACCCGACGGTCGCCAAGGTCAACGGCGTGGCCGTCACAGGAACGCCGACGACCGGACAGGTGCCGACTGCCACCAGCGGGACGGCTGCGACGTGGCAGACGCCGAGCGGCGGTGGCGGCGGCATGACCAACCCGATGACGACTGCCGCGGACCTGATCGTGGGCGGCACGGCAGGTGCACCGGCACGACTGGCCAAGGGCGCCGACTCACAGGTGCTCACCATCGACCCCACCACGCACCTGATGGTGTGGGCCAACAGCGCCTCAGGCTTCTCCAACCCGATGACCACCAAGGGCGACGTGATCGTCGGCGACACCGGGGGTGCGGCCATCCGCAAGGCGGTAGGCACGGACGGACAGGTGCTCACCGCAGACGCGGCCTCGACGGGCGGCACCAAGTGGGCGGCGGGCTCGGGCACCCTGCTGGTGGTCATCGACGGTGGCGGAGCGGCTATCACCACCGGGGTGAAGTGCGATGTGAGCGTGCCGTTCGGCTGCACGCTGATCCAAGCGACGATGCTCGCCGACCAGTCAGGCTCGATCGTGCTGGACGTGTGGCGCGACACCTACGCCAACTATCCGCCGACCGTGGCAGACACGATCACCGCATCGGCAAAGCCAACGCTTGCGAGCGCCGCCAAGTCGCAGGACGCCACGCTCACCGGCTGGACCACGGCAGTTGCGGCAGGCGATACGCTGCGCATCAATGTCGATTCGGCATCCACCGTCCAGCGCGTGACGCTCGCGCTCAAGTACACGAGGAGTTAACGATGGCCCTGCTATTCATGGACGGCGTCGCGCATTACAGCAATGTCGCTCAGAAATGGAACTCGACGAGCGGGGGGCCAAGCATCGCCAGTGGCCCGCCGGGAGTGAAAGCGCTCAGCCTGAGCGGCGGCAGTGGCGGTCAGAGCGTCAGCAAGAGCATCGCATCCACGAGTGAGGTGATCGTGGGCTGCCGCATCAAGTACAACATCATCCCCAATGGCGATCGTGGAATCATCCGGCTCCAGGAGAGCAGCGCTATTCACCTGGACGTGCGGATCGCCGCGACCGGACAGTTGCGCGTGACACGCAACGGAACGACCCTAGCGACGGGCACCACGGCACTCACTGCTGGCTCGATCTATTACATCGAGCTGCGCGGCCTAATCAACGATTCGACAGGGCAGTACGAACTCCGAATCAACGGCGTGACCGAAGTATCAGGAACGAGCGCCGACACCCGCAACGGCGGGACGGGCATCGTTGACACGGTGGTGTTCCATACCGGAGTTGACAATGGCTCAATCAACCTGTTGGTGAGTGACATCTACATCTGCAACGCGGCCGGCAGCCTGAACAACACGTTCCTCGGCGACGTGAAGGTGGAGACGCTCTACCCAACCGGCGCTGGCACCACGACAAACTTCACGCCCTCCGCCGGCTCGAACTACCAGAACGTCGACGACGTGACGCCTGATGGCGACTCGACATACAACACCGATGCGACCGCCGGCGACAAGGACACCTTCGCGATGGGCGACCTCGCCACGACAGCCGGGAGCGTCCTAGCGGTTCAGCAGATCGTATGTTGCCGGAAGGATGACGCTGGTTCGCGGACCCTTCATACGGTGATGCGATCCGGCGGGACCGACTACGAGGGCGGCGATACGGCGGTGGGCGATTCCTACGCCAATGTTTTTGGGTTGCGCGAGACGAACCCAGCGACGAGCGCCGCGTTCACTATCTCAGACGTCAACGGTATGGAAGCGGGCTATAAGGTCGAAGCCTGATGGGTATCCGCGTAACGCAAGCGCCGGTGGAGGTGCTCGCGCAGCCGACAACCCTGGTTGTTCGTGTAACGCAAGCGCCGGTGGAGGTGCTCGCGCAGCCGACAACCCTGGTTGTTCGTGTAACGCAGACTGCACTTGAGGTGCTTGTGCTGGCCGGCGCAGGTCCAGCGGTGCACCCATTCGCCTATGCTCAGTTCATCGAGTGAGCAGCCGTGGCACCGCAGCCAGCAGCGTAAAGCCTTCGAGCCACGGGACCACGGCAGGCCGCCGGCCCGTCGCATCTGCCAGACCCACACCAACAGCAGGCTCAACGAGGCGGACCAGAATACCGGCAGCGCCACGATAATCGCCAGTGGCAGCACGGCAGGCTTCAACGTGGAAGAGCTGTGAGCGATGCCCCGCCGACGCGCACCTTGGAGGGCGCTGCATGACGTATGGCTAGACACCCTATTTCCTCTAATCTCCCAGTAATGGCTCGATAAGGAGAACATCATGGCGGCTGGCATTAGATCGCAACCCCGCGCCGCCCAACGTGTATGGGAACAGGCGTACTACGCCCGCAACCGCGAGAAGCTGCTGGGTAAATCTCAGGACTGGCAACGCGCCAATCCTGAGACGGTGCTGAAAATGCGCCGTGCTTACACGCCACAACGAGCAGCCACTCAGCGAATGGTTCGATACGGGCTAACAGAGGACCGCTACCAAGCAATGGTGACCGCTCAGGACGGCAAGTGCGCTATCTGCCAGCGCGTCATGACACCACCACACGTAGATCATGATCACAACACGGGCCAACTTCGCGGCCTGCTCTGTGATAACTGTAATCGCGGCATCGGGCATCTCAAGGAATCGCCTCAGATCATGAATGCTGCAATCACCTATCTTAGAAAGGGAGTGAACTAAATGGCCGCGGGATCTTGGACCTTTACAAACGGCGGGCGCACGAAGCTGCTCGACGGCACCTTCGACATCGACACCGACACATGGAAGATGGCGCTGTTCCTTTCGACCAGTAACCTCGGCGCAGCGTCAACGACCTACGCGGGCGTCACCAACGAGCACGCCAACGCCAACGGCTACACCACCGGCGGCATCGCCGTGACGCTGACGCTGGCAGGCACCACCACGGTTACCGTGGATATCGCCACGGACCCGGTGTGGACGGCCTCGGGTGGCAGCATCACGGCTCGCTTCGCGGCGATCTACGAGGTGAGCGGTAACGTGCTGTGCTACTGCCTGCTGGATAGCGCACCGGCGGACGTGACGGCTACGACGGGAAACACCCTGACAGTCGCAGCTAACGCGAGCGGCGTGTTTACGTTGGCCTAGAGATGCCAGTCAAGCACTCCTTCACCAGTGGCAAGTCGGACGGCGGGGATGCGACCCTCGTCCGTCCGTCAGACTGGAACGCCGACCATACGATCGACACCTACGTTTCATTCCCGTCGATCACCGATCCGGCAGCTCCCGGAGCCGACACCCTGCGCCTGTACGCCAAGACCATCGGCGGGCGCGTTCTGCCGAAGTGGATCGGACCGTCTGGTGTGGATACCGCCTTCCAACCCGCCTTGTTCCAGAACCGCATCCTCACTTATGGGCCATCGACCGGCACGACCGGCACCGGCTCGGGCGCAGGCTTGGGCGCGGCGTGGACATCGGGCGGCACCGTGAGCCATCCCACGCCATCGAGCACATCGCCAGCCGTCACCAACCAGATGAAGCGCACGCGCTGGGCGAACATCGTCACAACCACCAATCAGACGTTGGGCATCCGCTACAACGCGGCCTCCGAACGCCAGTTCTGGCGCGGTAACGCTGCGGAGTTGGGCGGCTTCTTCTTCCAGGCGCGCTTCATCGTGGAGTTGATCCCGGCATCCACCGTGCGCCTGTTCGTTGGGTTGGCTGGCACCAATAGCACCCACGCCACGGCATCGGACACCATGCTGGCTGATTCGGTGGGCCTGTGGCACGACACGACCGACCCGCTGTCCGGGGCCAACTCGCTCAACCTCGTGACGAAGGACAACACCACTACCAACAAGGCCAGCATCGCACTCACGGACGCCATTGCGGCGGGTAACGGCTACGACTTCTATATGTTCTGCGCGCCGAACGGGACAGAGATTTTCTACCTGCTCAAGGACATCGTGAACAACGTCGAGTACAGCGGCTCGACCACCACGAACCTGCCGCGCAACACGATCTTCATGCAGCCCCAGGCTGGCATGAGCAACGGTACAGCCAACATCACAGTCACGACGGTTGCCTTCGGACTGGCTGGCCTGTACGTCGAGTCCGACCGCTAGGAGGCTCGCATGGCGCAAGCCTTCCAGACCGATACCTTCCAGACCGACGCCTTCGAGGCGGGGATCGCGGTCACGCCCGGCGTGGCGACGCTGACTACGGCTACCTT
>JBBRWO010000132.1:0-5869 GCA_038249135.1 Coriobacteriia bacterium | reverse complement strand
CTTATCGGCATCTATACCAGATGCGGCATCGGCGATGGCCTGGGCGCGCAGCCAGTAGCCGGGCGAGGTCCCGAACGCCGCCGAGAGCACGGCATCATCCGTCGAGGTGAAGCGCTCGATGCCGCTCGCGAGCGCTTGGAGCCGATTCGGTTCGATGCCGGGTACGACGGCGAGGTTGGGTGAAACGCGGCCGGTTTCGTCGGCCAGGGCCTCGGACAGAAGGTCGGCAGGGGAGGTTGTCCGCATCCAGTGGCGCCAGCTCTCCATGTCGCCCGCGCGCGACACATCCCAGCCTGTATCGGAGATGGTGCGCACCCGCATGAGGTCGGGTCTAAGGCGGCTGCGCGCCTCTGCCAGATCGGTGTCGCGCTGCAGGTTCATCCAGAACTGGGCCGAGTTGCCGAACAAGCGGCTCAGCCGGAGGGCGAGATCGGCATCGACCGGCGTTTGCCCAGAGAGGAGCTGGCATACTCGGTCCTCAGGGAGGTGTATCCGCTCGGCAAGGCCGGGGCCGTCCAAGCCGTAGTCCGGGAGGAAATCCTCGCGAAGAATCTCGCCGGGATGAATGTGATGTGCTCGGAGGTCCGTCACCGGTGCTTGTCCTCGAGGTAGCGGCGGTAATCGGCCTCGTCGGCGGTCGCGCCCTTGAAAGCGCCGCGAAGTGCCCTGACAGCGCTGCTGATCGGAGGCGAGGCTGGTGGCATGCTGCGAACCTGGCTGGAAAGTTCATCTCGCTGTTGCTGCATCGACTCGTAGAGCTCGATAGACAGGAGAACCGCGACAGCTTTGCCACGTCGCGTTATGTAGAGCGGCTGCCCGCTCTCGTTGACTCGCGCGATGTAGCCCGAGAGCCCACGACGGAGCTCGGTCAAAGAGCAGGTCTCGACGGGATCGACTGTCATGTCGGCACCTCTTGGGAACGGTAAAGTATACTGGTTCTTGTATATCGCAATCGCCCGATCGAGTCAAGGCAGAACGGGGTGCGCTTGAGTTGTCGACGTTGGGCGGCCCTTCAAACGACCGAGGGGGCCGAGGAGATGCGGACGAGCATGCTGAACAAACATCGGTATCAGGAGTTGCCCTTCAACCACGAAGCCCGTGAGACCCGCCGCCTGACAATGAGTCAAGAGTGGCCGCCAAGGGTCCGCATGGGGATGAGGTTCAGATTCTGCTCGACCCCATCGCCGAGCAGGGAAGATCCTATCCTGCGCTGCCCGCTCGATGCGCTTTGCTAGACACTCGCCGGTGTCGGCTTCAGCAGCAGAGTCGAGCACCCAACCGCGACGAGGCCGATGACGAAGTAGACGACTGCGAGTATGTTGGGCATGAAGATCAGTTCGAAGCCGCACCACAGCAGAAGGAGTGCCCCGCAGATGAGACCTGCGACGGCGTTGAGAATGCTCACGACGATCAGGAAGCCCCTAGCCGCTCTTCGCATTCGCCCTCCGATCTTCGATGTGCCCGATGTATTGGGCCTGCCGCCGTCAGCGCCTGACTACTGCCGAATAGACCCAGCCAACGAACAGGGCGGACAACGCGATCCAGATCACGACGATCACGGCCGCAGCCGTCTTGCTCACTGGCCGATCCAATTCCAACAACGCGGCTGCCCGGACGCGGCTTTCATCCATGACCGCAGACGGCACCAGCTTGATGACCAGCCAGATGCCGGCCGGTACCAGGATCAGGTCATCGAGATAGCCTAATACCGGGATGAAGTCCGGGACCAGGTCTATGGGGCTCAGCGCGTAGCCGACAACTACGGCGGCGAGCGCCTTAGCGTACCAGGGAGTCCGCGAGTCCTGGACGACAAAATACACCGCGTACGTGTCCGCCTTGAGCCGCTGGGCGTGATCCTTCAGAGTCGCCCGAACCGTGATCATCCTCCGAAGTCTGGCTAACGTATTGGGCATGACTCGCGAACGATGCGCCTCTCGTAGAACGATAACGCGTTGCGAGCCAAGTTGACGCGTCTGTTAAACACACACGCCAGCAGACCCAGTCTCGAGCGCCGCCTGCCGAAAATGGCGCTTCGAGTCACTCCGGGCCCGCTGGCCCAGTGGCCTGCGCGATGCGCCGGCCACCGAAGTATGCGACAAGGGCCATGGCGAAGACCGCCGCGCCGACGACTGCCCCCTGCACAACGGGTTCCCAAGGAGGCAGCAACTCGTAGAGACCGTACAAAGGTGAGATAAGAGTAAACAGCAGAAGCGGCAGCACGAATCCGCCCTTACTCACGGCTCGTCCTGGCGCCGCGGTCAGTGCCCAAAACACCAAAGGCGTGCCAGCGACTACCATGCCCCAGAAGACAGCGGCGAAGCGGACGAAACTCGCCGTGCGTCGCGAGCCTGCGATCCAGCCAGCTAAGAGCCAGGCGCAGGCTGCCACGATTGTCGCCCCCACGCCGAGGGCCGTTGGCGCACTGCCCATGATGAAACCATTCGCATTGGCCACACCCGCTACCACCCACGTGAGCAGGAGGAACCATCTGGCCTTGGCAAGACGTCCGTGGCCCGATCCGCCGACTGCCGATTGCTCATCACTATCCAAGAGACCGCGCAGAATGCCCGTCATGACTCCCCCTCCTCAGATTCCGGTGCACGAACCGCGCGACTTCCCGCACCGCCAGATCAGGATCGATACCGCAGCTCGACTCTCCGGAACCGAGGTCAGAGCCCACCGTCTTGCTCACGGTTGCCGTGGTCGTCCATCGACTCGAAGTCGCTGCCGCTGTAGAGCTTCTTGCCCGCATTGGCCGACTTCCCGCGATACCAGCCAGACCACTTCTCGTTGGGGTCGAGCCCACGGACCCGATCAATGAACCTTGCGAGTAAAACAAGCAAGAGAATGGCGATGACAGCAACACCCAGTACCTCGAGACCTAACATCAGCTCCCCCGATCGCCGACGACCGCACTTCCCCCGAAGACGCCGCACGAGTTCTGTCGAGCGTGGTGCGCATGACTTGCAAACCGGCCCGCTCAAGTTCCGAGCCAAGAGTACATCACACGGCCGGTCTGTCCGCTCGATTGCCCCGTTCGACAGACCCAGGCTCGCCCCAACATTCCCCTACCGGTGGCAGAAAGGGCTCGTACATCAGTCGCGCCTCGTTAGCGACAACGAGCCTCTCGCTTACCACCCCGGTGACTTCATCTGTCTCCAAGCGCCACAGCTCGTTATGCCGCACGTAGACTCCCGGCCCTTGGTGGTCGACGCGGTGTGCACGCTCCTCAATGGAGTAGCGTACATGTGATGGTTGCGCCGATGTCCACGCGCCGAGCAGGTGCGTGTCGCTGATCTCCATCGACAGCCTGAAGGACGCGGCAGTTGGATTGACGATCTGCAAGTCCAAGACGGGCCAGGCGCACGTGGCTCCGCTTCCAAACGGCTGCGTGCGCCCGGCATCCGGAAAGACGTCGTAGCTGTGCCTCCACCGCTCGACGACGATAAGCGGCGTGTGCAGAGTCATCCAGTACAAGAGGTTCGTCATCTGGCACAGGCCGCCTCCAACACCCGCTGCCAGACGGCCCTGATTCAAGACGAGCCCGTCGAGGAAGCCTCTGTGTTTCGTGGGCTTGCCGACCAAGCGCCAAAATGACAGTCGCTGACCCGGTTCGAGCACAAGCCCGTCGAGTCGGGTCGCGGCGATCCGCAGATTCACCACCTTGTTCAGCTGCAGCTGCTCGTCGAGGCGCAACAAGGGTCTCATTAGCGGAGTCCGGTGGGTTGCGATCATGTGCGGAAGGGCACGCGCCACGCGGCTTGCCGAGAACTCCGACCGCACCGACCACCACTGAAGTTCACGCATCAGCCGACGGACTGCCGGGCCAGCTACGGGGCGGACGAGTGCGCGGACCCGCGTGGCGGCGCGACGAGAAGGACGATCACCCCGCACCAAGGAGCCCCCCTCCAGACTGTTCTGTCGAACGTGTTACGCATAACTTGCGAGCGACCAAGTTCCAGAATACGTCAACGCTGGGCGAGTCGTGTTGACGCGCTTGTTCGATGGGCCGAATTCAGATACTGAGCGCAACACCCCAGCCCCTGGAGGGTAGGGCAATCTGGGACACTCACGGTTCCTCCCTACCGCCAAGCAAAGGGGAATCGATGTATGCCCAGATCACCCAAGAGGAACGATACGACATCGCGGCGATGAAGCGACAACGTCTTTCGATCCGCGCCATCGCCAAAGCTCTCGGTCGCTCACCCTCTACGATCTCTAGAGAGATTCGGCGCAACCGCAAGTCCGACGGCAGCTATGGCGCACAGAGGGCCGGCGAACGCACGCGATCCAGACGCCGCCGGTCGCGCAGGAACACGCACTTCACCACAGACGACTGGGCGCTCGTCGAGCACCTGATCTCTTTGGACTGGAGCCCCGAGCAGGTCTCCGGATGGCTGAATCTGCACGACGTGCTCTCAATCAGCTACGAGACCATCTATATGTACCTGTGGCGCGACAGGCACGCCGGCGGCGAGCTCTGGAAGCACCTGCGCCAAGCGACCAAGAGGCGCCGCAAGCGGTACCGATCGCCCGATAGCCGAGGGAAACCCGCAGGTAAACGCCACATTTCCGAGAGGCCAGCAGAAGTGGAGACGAGGATGAGCATCGGTCACTGGGAGATCGACACGGTCAAGGGCGACGACCAGGCGAGACACAGCGTCGTCACCATCGTGGAGAGGAAGACGGGATACCTGCAGATGGGGAAACTCGAGCGCCACTGCGCCGCAGACACCACGGTCCGGACCATCGAGTTGATCCGGCGCAGGCAAGAGCGCTTCACCACGATCACCGCCGACAACGGCTCAGAGTTCCACAGCTACAAAGACATCGAAGCGGCCACCGGAGTCGAGTTCTACTTCGCCACACCGCATCATTCCTGGGAGCGCGGCACCAACGAGAACACCAATGGGCTCATCCGACAGTACCTGCCGAAGCGGACGAGCATGGCCAAGATCTCACAGGCCGACTGCGACGCGATCGCGACCAAACTCAACTCACGACCGAGGAAGCGACTGGGCTTCAGGACCCCGGAGGAATGCTATGTACAAGGCCGGTAGGCGCGAACGCCCTAATCAGAGGCGGTGTTGCACTTCAAACTTGAACTTAGACCCGCGCCCGATGACTAACTGCGGCCTCGCCAGTAGAACGGTCGCCGACGCTGATGGGCAACCGCAAGGATGCGGATGCAGTCCTTCTTCACCGAGTAGAGCAACGAGTACGGGAACTTCGCGAGCGGAGCCTTCCGGACGTTGCGGTGAAGCGGTGCAGCTGATTCCGGATACTCTTCCAGGTGCGCGACTACACGCGCAACTTCGTCGATGAAGGCGGTGCCCAGACCAGGACTCTCAAGGTCGTAGTAGTCCGCGGCATCGTCGACTTCGACGCCTGCCGCGTCGTGAAAGACAGCGGGCAGACTCATCTACGGCGCGCCCGTGCCCGCGCAAGAACCTCGTCCGCTGGCCGCGCTGTGGCCGTTCCGGAATCCAACTCCGCGTCACGACGTGCCGCTTCTTCGAGCCACAGTCGCTCGACTTGCGCGTCACTGAGCGTGTCCAGGCTGTTCAGCAGCACGTGAGCGAGATCCGCACGAGTCTCCGGATCAAGCTGCAGTGCCTCTCGCTTGAGCTCATCGATGGTCATGTGAACCTCACATCGCTTGTTGGCGGTAGCAAGAGCATTCTACGCCGTCGGTCTGACGCTGCCCACAATGACGTTATGCGATGGGGCTAACGTGTTGCGCATAACTTGCGAGCGATGCGCCTCTCTTAGAACGATAACGCTTTGCGAGACAAGTTGATGCGCTTGTTAGGCCGGACCCGACCGCAACTCATCTGTGTCGATGAGCTCACTTTCGCGCCTCAACGTG
>JBBRWO010000131.1:0-5913 GCA_038249135.1 Coriobacteriia bacterium | reverse complement strand
GCGCGACGGTGCATGGCGGCACTCGGCTGCGGATGGCGGCAACGCGCGTAAAGTGACTGACTGTCAGTCATATTACCGCCTCGAGGGCAGCATCCGCAACTGTGGGCGCTCTAAGCAGCGTCTTTGCTGACCGGAATCTCGCGGGCGCTGAGGCTCTGGGGTGAATGCGACGGTTCTCGGGAATGCACTCCTCGGGTAACCGACGCGAGCAAGTGGAGCACTCATGCCTGAACTTTTCGGCTCGGAGGCGTTCTCGCCTCGGCAGATCGCTGCCAAGGTCGAGTCAGTCGGCGTCGTCAAGGCACGACTGCCGTTCTTCACCATGTTGATGCTGGGCGTGCTGGCGGGCGTATTCATCGGCATTGGCTCGATGTTCTACGTGATCGTGAAATCCGACGCCTCGCTCAGCTACGCCGTCAGCGCGGTCATGGGCGGCATCGCGTTCTCGCTGGGGCTGTTCATCGTGATCATCGCCGGTGCCGAGCTGTTCACCGGTAACAACCTGCTGGTCATGGCGTGGGCGTATCGGCGCATCACCACGCGTGAGCTGCTGCGCAACTGGGGCGTCGTGTTCGTGGGCAACCTCATCGGCGCGGTCAGCTTCGCGCTGGTGGTATACCTCTCCGGCCACACCACCATGAACGACGGTGCCATCGCCGAGAAGTACCTCGCCATCGCAGCCGCCAAGGTCGCGCTCCCGTTTTGGCAGGCGTTCCTGCGAGGAGTGCTCTGCAACGTGCTGGTCTGCCTCGCGATATGGATGGCGACAGCCGGCCGGACCGTCATCGACAAGTCGATCGCGATAGTGTTCCCCGTGACCGCGTTTGTCGCGGCGGGATTCGAGCACAGCGTCGCGAACCTCTATCTCTTCCCGATGGCCGCGTTCATCCAGTCGTTTGGCGACAGCGGTGTGGTGGCCGTGACGTGGTCCGGCGCGCTTGGCAACCTCGTCCCGGTCGTCCTCGGCAACATCGTGGGCGGCGGGGTGCTGGTGGGACTCGTCTACTACCTCGTGTACCTGCGCCGACCGTTCCGTGAACTCGCCGAGTAGCCAGCGGTGCCTCGGGGCCGCGACGGCGTCATGCGGTGATCGAGTACGCGGGTTCCCGCTGGGGCCTATCCGCTACAGATCCTGCAGAGCCGCCAGTGCCGCCACGTTGTCCGCGGTGTTGATCACCATGTGCGCAATGGGCGAGTCGCCGGCGGTCATGTGGATCTCCGTGACGTTGATGTCGGCGTTGGCGAGCGCGCGTGAGACGGCGGCGAGCTGGCCGCGGTTGTTGGGACGATCGACGGTGATGACGGTGGTCGCGGAGATGCGGGCGTCAGGGATGAGTCCGAGCGCCTCGGTGGCCAGCGTGCTGCTCTCGGCGAAGATCAGGAAGACCCCCTCGTCGCCCTCTTCATACGCACGAATCGCGAGTACGCTGACGCTCTTGGCGTACAGGCGCTCGGTCACGTCGGCGAGCAGGCCGGCGCGGTTGGGGGCACGGAGCACGATTTCGTTGCGCAATTGGACGGCCATAGTGGCTCCTCTAACGGAATGACGGAATAAGTCCTAAGGATAGGATGGTACCCAAGTCCGGCGTGGAGCGCTGACCGCTCAGTAGATCCACGGCACCAGCTTCTTGACGCGCTTCGCGTACGCCGAGTACTCCGGGAACCGCTCGGTCAGCCACGCCTGCTCTTTGCGAGTCTTCAGGTCGAACAGAACGAACAGCCCCGCCGAGAGGGTCAGCGTCGCCAGTGAGTGATGCCATAGCCCGAGCCCGAACGCGCCCATCAGCAGGCCGCTGTAGATCGGGTTGCGGACGATCGCGTAGGGGCCGGCGACCGTCAGCGTCGCCTCGACCGTTGGATAGGGGAGCGCCGTGAGGTTGTTGCGACCCAGCGCGACGAGCCCCCACACCGCGAGCGCCGCGCCGAGAACCATGAGCGCGAGGCCGAGCACCGTCGCGACCTGCGAAGCCATCGGCAGCCACGCCGCCTGCCCTGACCACGCATCGGGAGTCGGCCAGAGGCGCGAGCTCAGCGCGATGAGCGCGAACAGCGCGAACTGCACGACGACATACCACTCGCCGCGAGTGTTGCGCCACCAGGGTGCGAGTCTCTCGGAGTGCGGGATGTGGGGATTCTCGCCGTTCAGTGTGTTCATTGGACCTCCTGGGGGGTTCATGCCCCAACGTTGGGTACCATTGTTCGCGAGAGGCATCACACTCGAGTCAACCGCTGACCTCGCCAGGTCAGTGCCGCACGACCGCCGTCCCCGCCGAGAGAGGCACTTCATGCGCAGCGACATCGTCATCACGCTCACCGGCGCCGACCGCGTCGGGATCGTCGAAGAGGTCACCGGCCTGCTGCTGGGCCTGAAATGCAACATCGAGAGCAGCCGCATGGCGCGCCTCGGCGGCGAGTTCGCCGTGCTCATGCTGGTCAGCGTGCCCGACGGAGTCTCGGCCGACCTCGCCGACACCTTCCGCTCGCTCACCAATCAGGGCTACAAAGTCACCTACAGCCTGACCGCCGAGCAGCCCGAGTCCGTCCGCGCCGGCTGGGCGAGCTACCGCATCGAAGTCGAAGGCGCCGACCACGAAGGCATCATCCACGAGATCGCCCAAGGCCTCTCGAAGCAGGGCGTCAACATCGAGTCGATGGAGACGTCGGCCCGGCCCGCACCCACCAGCGGCGCGATGCTGTTCACCATGATCGCCGAGGTAGCAGTCCCGCCCGGCCTCGCCGACACCGACTGGATCGAGCTCCTCGGCGAAGCCGGCGCTCAAGCCAACGTCGACATCGAGGTCATGGCGCTGTAGGGCGACCCAAGGCCCACCCAGTCCGACCCGACCGCGGAGGTTCCCATGACCGACGACATCACCGGCACACCCGCCGAGCAGCCCGCACCCGCGGATCCCGGCCCCGCTGCGGGCCCCGCCGACCCCGGCCCCGCAGCCGCGCCCGCACCCGCGGACCCCGAAGCCGGCCCCGCAGCCCGCGAGGCCTGGGACGCGGTCGTCGCGAGCATGGCCGACCTCGGCGATGCCGTGGCCCGCTGGGCTCGCGCCGCCGCCAACGACCCCGCCGCCAGGCAGAAGCTCGGCCAGATCCGCGGTGGCATCAACGACATCGCAGCCAAAGCCGAGACCGCCTTTAGCCAGGTCACGGAAAGCGACGTCGGCAAGCAGTTCGCGCAAGGTGCCGAGCAGGCCGGCCAAGCGATCGGCGATGCGGCTCAGCAGTTCTCGACCGCCGCCGCACCGCACGTGAAGAGCGCCTTCGCCGGCCTCGCCAGCGCCTTCAGCCGCGCCGCCGACAAGGTCGACGAGGCCGCCCGTTCCCACGAGGCCAACACCACCGTCCCCGCCGCAGCCCCGCCGGCACCGGCCCCCGCCCCCGCCCCCGCCGCGCCCGCTCCTGCGGCGTCCCCGGCGGCGCCGGCCCCCGCGCCGCCGATCCCCGACTCACCTTCGACGCCCGACGAGTAGCGCGCCGTTGCGCGTTCAGATTCCGGCAAGACTCCGCTAAGGCCGAAACGCGACGATGGTCTCCGAACACCGTCGCCGGAGGAGTCTCGTCATGCCCCAACCGCTGCCGCCCGCCCCGCCCGCTCGGCTGATGGACCAAATGCGCGCCGCACTCCGAGCACGCCACTACAGCCGCCGAACCGAGCAGGCCTACACACTGTGGGTGCGCCGATACATCCGCTTCCACCAGCTCAGACACCCCGCCGAGATGGCCGAGACCGAGATCAACACCTTCCTGACGCACCTCGCCGTGGACCTGAAAGTGTCGTCGTCGACACAGACCCAAGCACTCTCGGCGCTGTTGTTCCTGTACCGACGGGTGCTGGGCATTGAGATCGGCGCGCTCACCGAAGTCGTCCGCTCGCGCAAGCCCAAACGGCTGCCGGTGGTGATGACGCGCGACGAGGTCAAGGCCGTCCTAAACCACCTCGATACCGAGAAGTGGCTGATGGCATCGCTCATGTACGGCGCGGGATTGCGGCTGATGGAGCTGCTCCGGCTGCGCGTCCAAGACATCAACTTCGACCTGTGCGAGCTCACCGTCCGAGACGGAAAGGGCGGCAAGGACCGCGTCACGATGCTGCCACAGTCACTCGTGACACCGCTGCGGCAGCAGCTGCAACTCGCGCGCGTCGTCTGGGAACGCGACCGCGCCGATGGCTGGGGGAGAGTCGTCCTGCCCGACGCGCTCGATCGCAAGTACCCCAACGCCGCCGCCGAGTGGGGCTGGCAGTGGGTTTTCCCTCAACAGCGCCGGTGGACTGATCGCGAGACCGGCGCGCAAGGTCGGCACCATCTCCACGAGACGATCCTGCAGCGTTCGGTGAAAGTCGCGGTCAGGGCTGCAGGTGTCGAGAAGAACGTCGGCTGCCACACCTTCCGACATTCGTTCGCGACCCACCTGCTCGCAACCGGCTACGACATCCGAACCATCCAAGAGCTCCTCGGCCACAAAGACGTGAGCACCACCATGATCTACACCCACGTCCTCAACAAAGGCGGGCACGGCGTCCGAAGCCCCATGGACGCGTTGTAGCCCGCGAATCGCAGTGGATTACCCGACCGCCCCGCCCGCCGCACGCCGGCTTACACAGTCCAGAGATGCACCCGCGGCCCCTCACTCGAAGCAAGAATATTCCATGCCAATTAGGATAGAAAAGGCATAGAAATGAAGCATTCTGGAGTATCATGGAGGAGCTAGCGTTCGAGTTCGACCAGCCAAGAGTGCGACCAGCCGGCTGAAGCATGGAATCGACTTCATTCAGGCGCAGGCACTCTGGGACGACGAGCGCTTAGTCGAGCTGGATGCTGCCAGCACGCAGGAACCCCGGAGTATCGCCATTGGGGTAATCGGCGTCAGGTGTTGGTTTGCGGTCTACACAATGCGTGGATTGTCCGTACGTTTGATTTCGGTTCGACGAGCTCGGGCGAAAGAGGTGCAGCTATATGAAGGCCAGTGAATTCGACAAGTTGGTTGACGATGGGGTCGAAGACATCATCGAGCACTTGGACCTGAGCTCCGCGCGAAGGCCGAACCTGGAACAGCGAAGGGTCAACGTGGATTTCCCTGGCTGGATGGTTGACTCTCTCGACAAAGAAGCAAAGCGGCTCGGGGTAACAAGACAGTCGATTATCAAAATCTGGATTGCCGAGCGCCTAGAGCAGAAGGCATCCTAGATCTCGGTTTGCTCCTGCATTACATGTTCTTCCTGCACTAGGTATGCTGAGCCAGCAAGACTGGATACTCATTGTTAGGCCCAGCAGGTGTACTCGCACGGCATAGTGTCAAGCGTCGGCGGCACGGGGGGGAATCAGAGGGTGAAGTTCAAGCGTACACGGGTCATTGTCGCCGCGCTCGCGGTTCTGCTCCTGCTTCTCGCTGTGACAGGGGCGTGGCGGTTGGTGTGGTCGTCCGTTGAGCAGGTTGCGAGTCAGGTTCATGCGAGGTACGGCGTCGATTTGCCACTCGCGCTCGCTCTGTTCGGAATCGGCGAAATCCTGTTCTGCGGGTCAATTGCGATGATGCTCAGAGAAGCCGGACAGCGGGCCACTTGGGGAAGCATTCGCTCCTTCAAGATTCGGGAACTCAATCTTGGCAGCTCCAGGATGATGGGGTGGCTTTGGGTCAACAGACTGTCCTGGATCGTTCCGTGGCTCGTTGTCATTGCTATGAGTTTCGGTCGCGTTCCATGGATGGCAACGGTGGCGGCCCTTGGTGAGGTGGGCGCGACGTTCGGACTTGGCGTGGTTGTCAGTCTGGGACTCCGGCTTCCGTGGTGGAACGATGATGGGGGTACTCATTTGAAGAAGTCAGCAATCGGGGACAAAGCACAGATCCGCTTGGCGACGATCGTCGATGTTCCGGCGCTTGCTGCTTTGGAGCGAGAAGTGT
>JBBRWO010000130.1:0-5915 GCA_038249135.1 Coriobacteriia bacterium | reverse complement strand
TCGCGCGTCGCGTCCGGGAGGCCCGGGTCTACTCGGAGATCGTCCCCTTCGACATCTCCGCCGAGGAGGTCTCGCGCCGCGCGCCGGCCGCGATCATCCTCTCGGGCGGTCCTGCCAGCGTGTACGCCGAGGGCGCTCCGCACATGGATCCGGCCGTGCTCGAGCTGGGCATCCCGATCCTGGGCTTCTGCTACGGCATCCAAGAGATGGCATTGCAGCTGGGCGGGGACATCCCCAAGACCGACATCGGTGAGTACGGATTCGCCGAGCTGACCGTGACTGAACCGTCCTGCCGGCTGCTCGAGGGCGTGCCTGAGACCAGCCAGGTCTGGATGAGCCACCGCGACAGCGTGGGCACCGTGCCCGTTGGCTTCACCGTCACCGCGCGCACCGGCACCACAGCGGTCGCTGCGATGGAGGACTCGGCTCGCAACCTCTACGCGACGCAGTTCCACCCGGAGGTCGCGCACACCGAGTACGGCCAGGACATCATCCGCCGCTTCCTCCACGACATCGCGGGCATTCCGGCGATGTGGACGATGGTCAACATCATCGACGACGCGGTCGATACCATCCGCGCGATGGTCGGTGACGCCAAGGTCATCTGTGGCCTGTCCGGTGGCGTCGATTCCAGCGTCGTGGCTGCGCTGCTGCACCGGGCGATTGGCGACCAGCTGACGTGTGTGTTCGTCGACCACGGCATGATGCGCCTCGACGAGGCCGAGCAGGTCGTGCGCACGTTCCGCGACCAGTTCAAGATCAACCTCGTGCACGTCGACGCCGAGAACCGCTACCTCGACCTGCTTGCAGGCGTCAGCGATCCCGAGCGCAAGCGCACCATCATCGGCGAGGAGTTCTGGAAGGTATTCTTCGACGAGGCGACCAAGCTCGAGGGCGTACGCTTCCTCGCGCAGGGCACGCTGTATCCGGACGTCATCGAGTCCGGCAACAAGACGGCCGCCAAGATCAAGAGCCACCACAACCTGATCCCGTTCCCGGAAGGCGTGCATTTCGACCTCATCGAGCCGCTCAAGGCGCTCTTCAAAGACGAAGTCCGCGCTGTGGGTTCAGAGCTGGGCCTTCCCGATGAGATCGTGCACCGTCAGCCCTTCCCGGGCCCCGGCCTCGCCGTTCGCATCATCGGCGACATCACGTTTGAGAAGCTCGAGAAGCTTCGCTTTGCCGACGCCATCGTGCGTGAAGAGATCAGCGCTTGGGACACCGAGCGGGGAGTGTGGCAGTACTTCGCGGTGCTGCCGGACATCAAGTCCGTTGGCGTCATGGGCGACGAGCGCACCTACGAGAACCCGATCATCATCCGCGCGGTCGCCTCGGCGGATGCGATGACGGCGGACTGGGCGCGTCTGCCCCACGACCTCCTCGCAAAGATGAGCAACCGCATCATCAACGAGGTCGACGGCATCAACCGCGTCGCGTACGACATCACGAGCAAGCCTCCCGGCACCATCGAGTGGGAGTAGCGCTCACGTAGCGCCAACAACTTCCAACAGCACGAGAGCCGGCGCGCCGCACAGGTCGCCGGCTTTCATGTTCCTTCCCCGGGTCTAGCTCGGGCCGTGCAGATTGTTGTGATCGGGCGGGGAACAGAAAGACGGGTATAGCTTGTATCGGCCTACATCGGTGCCGATACTTGCATAGGTGGGATGTTATTCGCGCTGGCGAACTGCAGGTTTCCAAGGCAGGCGAAAGGCGAGCTCGTGAAGCGGACCCGATCGACCCTACACTCAGCGGTCCAGATCGTGCTGCTTGTTGCCCTTGTCACCGTCAGCTCGGTGGCGTCGGGTTGTTCACCCTCGGCCAAGTCAAACAAGGCGATAACCATCGGCTACATTGGCGGGTTCTCTGGTCGTGCCGCGAGCCTAGGAATCGCTGGCCGAGACGGTGCCCTACTGGCCGTGGAAGAGGCGAACGCGAAAAGCGGCGACCCGGGCGCTCCGATATTCACGCTTGAGGCTGTTGATGACGGAGTAGGCGCGGCGGCCGCGGCCGATGCCGTCAGTGCGCTTGCCGGGAAGGGCGCTCGCGCGATCATCGGCCCCATGACGAGCGCTTCGGCGGTCGCCGCCGCGCCCGTCGCAGACAGGTTGCGGATTCCGATGCTCTCTCCGACCGCGAGTACGGATGAGCTCTCGGGTCGTGACGATTATTTCCTGCGAATCTACCCTGACAACCGGAGTGCCGCGAAGCGACTCGTCAATGAGGTGCTACGGGAGTTCCCTGCTGCCAGAGTGGCCGTGATCTACGACCTCGGAAACGAGGCGCACACTCAAAGTTGGGCGAATCATTTTCAACGCCAGCTGAAACTGGGCGGGGGGTCGATTGAGTCGTCCCAGACGTTCGTCTCGGGCGACAATCCCGACTACACCGATTTGGCCGAGGGAGCCGCGGCCTCCCCATCCGATTGCGTGTTTCTGATTGCGAACGCGATTGACTCGGCGATGATTGCTCAGCGACTGCGCGCGGCTGGCAGCAAGTTGCCGATATTCGCAAGCGAATGGTCGGCAACGGCCGACCTTGTGTCTACCGGTGGGGCGGCCGTTGATGGAATGGTATTCCTGAACACATATGACAGAGGCTCGAGACAGAGCGATTTCGTCAGCATGTCCGAGGCATTCCGCACACGGTTTGGGTACGACCCCGGATTTGCCGCTGTGCATGCCTACGGCATGACATCGATGCTCGTGCGCACGTTGTCCGCGCATCCGGATTCCCAAGACCTGAGGAGCGAGTTGCTCACCGGTCAGTTGTCGACGACGATTCAGGGGACAACGAAATTTGACCGGTTCGGCGATGTCGCCTTGCCTTACTACGTCATGACCATTGAGGACGGACAGTTCACGCGACTGGATGATAGATGAAGCGAACGAACTTCAGGACCACGCTTACCTGGATTCTGCTGCTGCTGGCGCTGGTTCCCATTACGGTCGTCGGTGCGTATTCAGCCGTTAGACTCGCACAGATTCAACGTGAGGCGGTCGGTTTCAGGAACGGCCTGATAGCCCAAACTGCTGCGGGTGATGTGGAATCGTTTCTTGAAGCTCCCGTGGTGGCGCTCAGCCAGTTCAAGCTGGTAGATCCGGATTCCGCCACGGCTCGTGAGATGCTGCGCTCCTCGGCGTCGAGTATTCCCTTCATCGAGTCGATTCTCTTGGTGGATGCCGACGGCAAGGTCCGGGCGGCAGCGGTGAGTCCCGACCATAAGATGCGGGAGCGGGATCTCGTCGGACTCGACCGAACGCGCGATCCTCAGTTCATGAGCGCGCGTTCCACGAGAAAGGTATCGTGGTCGGGCGTCTTCACCTCGATGTTCAGCGGGCGACGCTGTATACAAGTTGCGGTACCGCTGGATTACGGTATCGGAATCGCCGTGGTGAATATCGAGTCGCTCAATGCTCATACGTGGGCGGCACGCATCGAGCCTGATGCGAAGATCATCATCGTAGACCGCAACGGTCAGATGCTGTTTCACACGGACCGGGAGCTTGCCGCACTTCGCCCGAACTGGCGCAACCGAGAGCCGATCGCGCAGGCCATGGCAGGTCGTCTCGGAGCGTCGCGCTATCGCTCTGACGGTCTTGAGATGCTCGGAAGCACCGCAGTGGTTGCGGGGTCGGGTTGGATCGTGCTTGCCGAGCAGGACTGGCGTGACGCATCGAGACCGATTGGAGAGGTCTATCGGGGCGTGGCGTCGGTAGTCGTGATCGTCGCTCTGCTGGCCATCCTTACGGCCGCACTATTCGCTCGTCGGCTCGGAGGGCCGATTGACGATTTGAGTCTGTATGCCATGCGCGTGGGGGAGGGCGATTACGCAGCCAGTCGTACGGTCCAGCGGTACCGGGAATTCGAGGAACTGTCTGATGGCATCGGCGCCATGGCTCAAGCGGTCGAGGAGCGCGAGGGTCAACTTGTCACATCGAGAAGCAAACTCGTGGAAGCGGTAGCTGAACTCGAGCGCTCCAACAAGGAGCTTCAACAGTTCGCCTATGTTGCGTCGCATGATCTTCAGGAACCACTGCGAATGGTCACGAGCTACGTGCAACTTCTGCAAAAGCGCTATAAGGGGAAGCTCGACTCCGACGCCGATGACTTCATCGAGTACGCCGCGGACGGCGCGATAAGGATGCAGCGGATGATCCTCGACCTGCTCGAGTACTCTCGTGTTCAAGCCAAGGGTTCGGCACCGAAATGCGTCGAAGCGGCCGTCGCCGTTGAGTCTGCCGTTGCGAGCCTTGGGCACTCAATTAAGGAATCCGGGGCCGACGTAGCTTGGTCTGAGTTGCCTCTCGTCAAAGCGGATACCGGTCAGTTGTCACGCCTCTTCCAGAACCTTATCGGCAACGCCATCAAGTTCCGCCGAGAGGGAATCACGCCTGAGGTGTCGATATCCGCCGTGCGGACTGGGGACATGTGGGAGATTTCCGTGGCGGACAATGGTATCGGAATCGATCCGGGCAACACCGGCGAGGTCTTCGACGTATTCCGGCGGTTCGAATCGCCGGCCGACTATCCGGGCACAGGAATCGGGCTTGCTGTAAGCCGCCGCATTGTTGAGCGACATGGCGGAACAATCCGAGTGGAGTCCGAGCTAG
This sequence comes from Coriobacteriia bacterium, assembly GCA_038249135.1. Classification (GTDB taxonomy): domain Bacteria; phylum Actinomycetota; class Coriobacteriia; order Anaerosomatales; family JAAXUF01; genus JBBRWO01. The sequence goes on along the minus strand of JBBRWO010000130.1, from coordinate 1,305 downwards.
GGATCGGCTCGACCTTCCTGTTCACGTTGCCCGCCGTATGTGCGGAGCCCGATGCCGGGCCAGAAGTGGTCTAGCCGGAGTCGGGAACTTCTCGACCGGCACCCTTTCCAAGGTGCCGACCCGGGTGTTTCATATGCAGGCTTCAGCTCAGACCGGGCTTCTTGGTGTGGGCCCTGCCCCCGACAAGAAGTCGGTTGTTGCGCCGTTGTGCCTGATGGGCAGCCTCGACTGCCATCCGAGCCTGCTCGCGCTCAATCTCACGTTCCCGAACCCGATCCAGTTCGTGCGCCTCGCCGGGGCCGATGTCCTGCCCGAAGGGCCAGTGCGACTTTTCTGCCATCGCGATCCACCTCCTGAATGTCCACCCGTGTGGTGTGTGGGATGTATATACCCGCCGTGATGCCTGGACGGTCCGGTCCGGCCGATGAGACTGTAGGTTCTTCCGCTCCCGCATTGGGGAACAGACTACTCAGTACACATAACTGTTCCCGTGGGGGAAAGGACCTTCTTCGATGAGCCTTCTTGTACGCACTTGCAGCACCGAGCGCGTGAACGTTTCACGAATCCTAGCCCGTGTGATGATTGCAGTAGGTGGCGCGATTTGGGCGGTGATGTTCTTCTCGGCAGCCTCAGTCCAGAGTTACTCCAATCTGACGTACAACTTTTCAGAGGTGACTTCCGCGGGAGTGAGTGCGCTCATTCCCTTGGTACTCACAATCGGGGTCTTCGTGTTGGCGATGTTCTACGAGCGTCTGGCAGCGGTGATCCTGTTCGCTGGAGCAGCCGGGGTCGTGGTGTACGGCTTGGTCATGGGCTGGGGAGTCCTTCTCTGGGCAAGTGCGCTTCTGGCACTCGCTGTGCCGATGGTCGTCTCTGGTGCGCTGCTTCTGCTCGCAGCCAGCACACAGCGTGTGTGTGAGCTTGAGGGCAAGATGTAGCGTGCGGCACTGAACGCTCAGTCGCGAACTCTAGAACCGCATGTACCGAGAGCCGACCCACGGGTCGGCTCTCTTGGCGCACTTGGCTACCCATCGCGAGTCGCCACCATTTCAGGCGATATGGCTGCGCGCACGGACGTGGTGTATGAAGGTCTGAAGGCCGCCTGACATGAGGCGGCCACTGCTCCATCCTTGAAGGTGACAAAGCCAAACAAGGAGGAGACAGTGACCATGAACAAGATGCAACTGCACGACGTTTTGCGCAAGGTGCTCGCCGAAGACGAGCCCGACGTGCTTCGTGAACTCATGAAGGTGTTCCTCGAAGCGCTCATGGGCGCCGAGGCCGACTCGATGTGCGGCGCCGGCT
>JBBRWO010000129.1:0-5945 GCA_038249135.1 Coriobacteriia bacterium | reverse complement strand
GTCTTTACCAGCGGCATCAGAAACCCGATGACCAGCCAGTCGCCCACGCCGCTCACGAACTGCGCGTACCACAGGCGTCGGAAGGGCTTCTTCGCAAGTATTCGACGATAGGCCCCCGTGGACGCCTGTGTGGCCGGCAGCGACGCCTCGGTAATCACGGTCTCGTGCTGAGAGTCGCTCACGCTCCGACCTCCACGGTGACCGAACGAATCGCCGAGCACCCCAGGTTCACCGCGACGGGAAGTGCCCCGATATGGCAGGGAGCCGTTGCGACGTGTACGGCGAGGGCAGTGATGTCGCCGCCGAGACCGGCCGGGCCGATGCCCGTGGCGTTGACGAGCGCCAGCAAGTCGGCCTCGAACGCCGCCGCTTGCGCATCAGGATTCGCCGAGCCGATCTCGCGCAGAAGCGCCTTCTTGGCGAGCGCCCCGACCTTGTCGAACGTCGCACCCACACCGACCCCCACGAGCAGCGGCGGGCACGCGCCGGTGGCCTTCTCGGCGACGCACTCCAAGACGACGCGGCGAACGCCCGCAATCCCCTCGCCCGGCGGGAGCATCACGACACGGCTCGCGTTGTCGCTGCCGCCACCTTTGAGCATGATGTGGACGGTAGCGCCGGTCGGTCGTGTGCGCACGCCGAGGGCGACCTCGACGAACGCCGGTGTGTTGTCGGCGGTGTTGGTGCGGTCGAACAGCGCATCGCGCACCACGCTCATGCGCAGGCCGGCGTCGCGATACGCGTCGGCGACCGCGGCGTCGATGGCTGCCTGTAGGTCGCTAGGCACGCACTCCTCGGCGCCCGGCTCGATGCGCACCCACACGGTGCCGGTGTCCTGGCACAGCGGCATGGAATCCGCCTCAGCGAGCCGAGCGTTGTCGAGCAGCTGGCCGAGCACCGCACGACCGCGCGGCGAACGCTCCGCTGCAGCAGCAGCCTGCAACGCGACGAGCGCGTCGGGTCGCAGCGACTGAGCGGCGTGGGGTATCGCGGCGCGAACGGCATCCGCGATCTGTGAGCTTGTGAGCACGCTTATCCCCGCAGGCCGAGCGAGTCGACGGCCTCGGCGATGGTGGCGGCGGACGCCTGCAGCGCAGCGAGCTCCTCGGCATTGAGTGGGAGCTCGACGATCTCGAGCACTCCCTCGCGGCCCAGGCGCGCCGGGACGCTCATGTAGACGTCGTCGACGCCGTACTCGCCCGACAAGTACGCGCACACCGGCAGCGTCTCGCCGGTATCGCCGAGAATCGCGCGAACCATACTGACAACGCTCGCAGCCGGTGCGTAATACGCCGAGCCGGTCTTGAGCAGAGCAACCACCTCCGCGCCGCCGAAGATCGTGCGCTGAGAGAGAGCCGCGACGTCCTCGGCGGGGAGCAGGTCGGTGAGCGGTGTGCCGCCGACGGTCGAGAAGCGCGGCATCGGCACCATGGCGTCGCCGTGCGCGCCCATGGCGAGGGCGTCGATGTCGGTGATGGCGGCGCCGGTCTTCTCGGCGATGGCGAAGGCGAAACGAGCGGTGTCGAGCACGCCACCCATGCCGAAGATGCGGCTCGTGGGCAGGCCCGATACGTTCTTGGCGAGGTAGGTCATCACGTCGAGCGGGTTGGTGACGCACACGATGATCGCGTCGGGCGAGACCGCAACCACCTGGGAGATGACGCTGTCGACGATCGAGCGGTTGATGGCCAGGAGGTCGTCGCGGGTCATCCCGGGCTTGCGGGGGACACCGGCGGTGACCACAACGACGTCGGATGCGGCGGTGTCGGCGTAGTCGTTGGTGCCCGTCACGCTGGGACCGAACTTCTCGACCGAACGCATGTGCATCATGTCGAGCGCCTTGCCCTGCGGCAAACCCTCAGCGACGTCGATCATGACGACGTCGGCGATGTCGTGGAGGACGAGAAGCTGCGCTGCAGTCGCACCTACCTGACCGGCACCGACCACCGTCACTTTGGGATAACCCATGAAACCCTCTTCCAGCGCGGAGTGAAGTGCCTACGCATCGAGTGCGTAGCACGTGAAGTCACGCCCGATTCTAACATTGCGGGGCGATGGGGCGGGGCGATTGGGCGACGTGCTCAGGCGACGTGCTCAGCTGATGTCGGAGGGATACTCCGGGACTTCGAGTTTGCGACCGGCGTGAAACGCAATCCGCTGGCGGAGAAGCAACGGGATCACCGGTAGCGGCTCAGGAGGTTCCGGCTGGGTGATTGGGACGGCCACGTCGGCGAAGATGAACTCTTCATCGCCGAGAGCCTCCGCCACAACCTCCCCGAGCACGATGACCGCGCTCCCGCCGTGACCCGGATCCCCCGGCTCTGCGCCGACACACTCGGCGATGATCACCAAGCCTGCGAGCGAATCTGAGAGCGCGATGGCCACTTCGAGGAAGGACTCGGACTGCAGGTCGTTTTCTGACTGCGGCCGGAGCACAGCGACATCGGGAGACGCCTGCGCGGCCCTGGTCAGCCGGTCCGCATCAGCGCACTCGTCGCCAGAGAGTTGCAGGACAGTTCCGACGAGGACCGGCAGCTCGGACGCTTCAAGGAACGGTTCGGGTGAAGTCTCGAGCGACGGCACTGTCGGAAGGACGACCCACTGCGCACCTTCGGCGACGGCGCGATTCGCAGCCGCAACGAGCGCGGACATGTCCTCGCTCGGCGTGGCTCTGAGTCGATGCTGTACGACGGCAATCCTCATGACCGACTCCCGACTGTCGCTGGCGGGACGCGCCTGAGATGTTCATGCCCCGTGCGGGGCGCGAACACACGCCGATCAGTCACGAGTTCAAGCGCTACTCGGCTGCCGGCTTCTTGGCGGTCGACTTCTTGGCAGTCGACTTCTTCGCGGCAGGCTTCTTGGCGACAGCTTTCTTGGCTGCCGGCTTCTTGGGAGCGGCCTTGGCCGCCTCCTTCTTGGCCTTTGCAGCATCCTTTGCCGCGATCTTGGCGGCGGCGGCCGCTTCCTTCTTCTCGGCCGCCTCGATCTTGCCGGGGCAACCGGGGTCGACGCAGATGCGCCATGGCCCGCGACCCGTGTTCACGATGATCTCCGGCGCGTCACACGACTTGCAGCGCTCGCCCGTCGCGGTGATCTCGCCGCGCTGCGGTAGCGGGTAGCTGACGCCGCACTCGTCGTAGTTGGTGCAGCGGACGAATCGCTTCAGGGTTCTGGCCGAGCGACGCACCGTCAGGTCACCGGTGCGACCAGCCTCTGCGCAGGTGAGACAGGATCCGATGCTGATCTCCGGCTCGTAGTTGGTGGCACACGCCGGATCGAGGCACGCGATGCGCGGCTTGGTGCGGAACTGGATGACCTTGATCTGCGCGGTACCGCACGTGGGACACAACTCGTCGACGGCTTCGATCTTGCCCTGCGGCAGCGGGTACGTCACATCGCAGTCCGGCCAGCCTGAGCACCCGACGAACTGCCCACGCGTTTTGGCCGACGACTTGATCAGCAGGTCGTGCCCGGACTTGGGGCACACCCCGACCTTGGCGTCGTCCGCCGAGGCATCCTTGAGCACTTCGCCCACATCTGACGCCTTCGCGATGAGTTCGTCCATCACGTTGGCCAACAACTGCCGAGAGTGACCGACGACCTCGGTGCGGTTGCTGCGGCCGTTGGCGATGTTGTCCATCTCGGCTTCGAGCTCCGCAGTCATGTCCGGCGTGGTGATTCGCGGCGCGTACTGCGAGAGCGCCTCGATGACGGCACGACCCAGCGCGGTGGGCTCGAGCGGCTCGTTGACCGCATACCGCACCTCGAGCAAACGCTCGATGATGGCGTGGCGGGTGGCCTTGGTGCCCAACCCGCGCTTCTCCATCTCCTGGATGAGCTTGCCCTGGCTGTAGCGCGACGGCGGCTCGGTCTGCTTGGCCGCAAGGTCAGCGCCGAGGAACCCGACGACCTGACCCTCGGAAAGCGCAGGAAGCTGCTCGTCCTTCTTAAGGCCGTACGGATAGATGGCGCGAAAGCCAGGCTCGGCGAGAATGTCGCCCTTGGCGACGAACGGCTCACCTGCGACATCGATCGTGACCTTGGTGCCCTCGATGATGGCCGCGTTGGACAGCGTCGCCAGGAAACGGCGCGCGATGAGGTTGTAGAGCTTCCACTCCTCCGGCTTCATCTTGTCCGGATCAGCCGCAGCCGTGGGCGTGATCGGCGGATGGTCGGTCGTCTCCTTCGCGCCGCGCGTGGGATGCAGTTGCCCGTCGGCAAGGATGCTCTGGACCTGAGCGCGATACACGGGCACGTCAGAGAGCGACTTGAGGATGCCGCGAATGTCGAGCGATGCGGGATACACCGTGTTGTCGACGCGCGGATAACTGACGAGGCCGTCCATATACAGCGACTCGGCGATGCGCATGGTGCGCGCCGGCGTGATCCCCTCACTGGCGGCCGCGGCCTGCAAAGCGGTGGTGTTGAACGGCGTGGGCGGGGCAACCTTGCGGCGCTTCTTCTCGGCGGTGACGACGGTGCCGGACGTGGCTCCCGCAATCGCCTTCATGACCGCGGTCGCGGCTTCCTCGCTCTTGAAGCGATCGGTCGCGTGACCCGCCGAGAACCCGCCCTCGTCCTCGGAACCAGCGCCAACGGTCTCGTTGAACGCACCCTTGACGGTCCAGTAATGCTCGGGGATGAACGCCTCGCGCTCCTTCTCGCGCTCGACGATCAGGGCGAGCGTCGGTGTCTGCACGCGACCCGCGGACTTCACGTTGCCGAACCCCGAGTACTTTGCCATCGTCAGATACCGAGTGAGCACCGCACCCCACACGAGGTCGATGTCCTGACGCGACTCCCCTGCCTGGGCAAGGTTGTCGTCAACGCTGACCAGGTCGGCGAACGCGCGCGCCACCTCTTCCTTGGTGATTGCAGAGAACCGCGCGCGATAAATGGTCGCCTTCTTGTTGACCTCACGCACAAGTGACGCCGCATCGCTGCCGATGAGCTCGCCCTCGCGGTCGAAGTCGGTCGCGATCACGACTTCCTCTGCCTTCTTGGATACGTTCTTCAGCGCGCGGATGAGTTCCTTCTCGGCAGGAGTCTTGCCGACAGGGGCCCACACTAGATAAGGGAGCGAGGCCAGCTTCCACGTCTTCAGGTCGACACCGGTGGCCGTGAACGGCTTCTTCTTGGGCCACGGGGGCGTGCCGAGGGTCGCCGGAATGTTCGCCGGAGTCTCGCGCTCATCGGCCCACACCGCGGTCCAAGCACTGTCCGCGTGCGTCAGCTGGAGGGGGAAATCCACTCCCAGGATGTGACCCTTGAGACCGATCGCCATCCAGTCCTCGCCGTCTTCACGGCGGAAGGTGTAGACCGGCGTGCTGTAGATCTTGTCGGTCTTGGGCTTGCCGACCGCGAGTATCTCGGCAAGCTTCTTCGCGGCGATGTTCTTCTCAGTGACGATAAGCTTCAAAGGGAATGCCTCCATCGGAGCATGCGGTTTTGATGCCGAGTATACACACGGCCGTCAAGCGGTCACGTGCGACACCACTCTAGCGAGGGCACCTTACCAGAAACGAATCAGAGGCCAATCTCGGTTGCGCGCGTCTTCATGGCGACCAGTGCGATGCCGAGAAAATCGTCGCGTTCAAGTCCCAGCTCCGAGCAACCGGCCATCTGATCACGCGAGGCGCCTTTGGCGAACGCCTTCTCTTTCCAGCGCTTCTTGAGGCTCTTGACCTCGACGCCGGCAAGATCCTTCTCCGGACGCACCAGAGCGGCGGCGACGATGAAGCCCGTGGTCGGATCGGCGCACCAGAGCGCGTGATCGAGCTGCGACTCGCGAGGCGCGTGGCCCGCGTGGGCCAGAATCGCGTGCAACATCTCGTCGTCAACGAGTCCCGCCAACAGCTCCGCTGAAATCATACCGTGGCGCGCAGGGTCGTCGGCGGTCTCGGCGTAGTCGACGTCGTGCAGCAGACCGGTGAGCAGCCACC
>JBBRWO010000128.1:0-6015 GCA_038249135.1 Coriobacteriia bacterium | reverse complement strand
TGGCTCGATCTGGAGCTCAAGCTCCTGGCTGATGCCGCACTGGTCGGGATGCCGAGCGTCGGCAAGAGCTCGCTGATCGCCCGCATGAGTGCCGCACGCCCCAAGATCGCCGACTACCCATTCACCACCCTGGTGCCGAACCTCGGCGTCGTGAAGGCTGGTCCCTACAGTTTCGTCGTAGCAGACGTGCCCGGGCTCATCGAAGGCGCAAGCGAAGGCAAGGGCCTCGGTCACGGCTTTCTGCGCCATATCGAGCGTACGGCGCTGATCATGCACGTGGTCGACTTGAGCGGTAGCTACGAAGGTCGTGACCCGGTCGAGGATTACGAGATCATCAACCGCGAACTTGAGCTCCACGCTGCGGAGCTTCTTGAGCGCCCCCAGGTCGTCGTCGGCAACAAATGCGACATCGAGGGAGCCGAGGAGGCGTCTGCGCGCATGCGCGAGCGTGCGGAAGCGGATGGACGTCGCTACTTCGAGGTGTCTGCGTTCACCGGAGCCGGGATGGACCCGCTCATGCTGACCGTTGGCGACATGGTCCAGGAGCAGCGCATGGCCGCCGCGGTCTACTCGGCGCCGGCGAAGGTCTATCACAAGGTATGGACGCACGAGCGCTACAACACCACCGACAAGGAGTTCTCGGTCAGGAACCTGGGTGGCGGTGTGTTCGAGGTCGTGGGCAAGGGCGTCGAGCGCATGGTCATCACCACCGAGTGGAACAACGAGGAGGCGATCGCCTTCCTCCAGAAGCGCATGGCAAAGATCGGCGTTGAGAAAGCCCTCGAGGATGCCGGAGCGGTCGACGGCGACGAGATCCGCATCTCCGGTCGCAGCTTCGACTTTGAGAGTGCCGTCCAGCGCGATCCCGATCTTCCCTTCATCGAGGACGATTTCGCTGACGATGATGAGGATGTCTTCCACCCTGCAGTCGAGGATTCCGAGGAGGACGCGTAGCACCATGGCCGCTCGTCGTGTCGTCATCAAGGTCGGGTCCTCCACACTCGCGCTGGCGGGCGGTGGCATCGACGGTGCCTGGGTCGACGATTTGGCTGAGCAGGTATGTGTGCTCAGAAGCGCGGGGACGCAGGTCGTCGTTGTGACCTCAGGGGCCATTGCGGCGGGTATCGCGCGTCTCGGACTCGCCGAGCGGCCCACGGACATGCCCTCCCTGCAGGCAGCAGCATCCATCGGGCAGGTATCGCTCCTTCAGGCGTACGCCGAGTCGTTCTCGGCGCGTGGTGTTGCGGTGGGGCAGGTGCTGCTCACTCGGCACGACACGGGACACCGCGAATCCTTCCTGCATGCGCGGGACACCTTTGAGCGGCTCTTGGCTCTGGGAGCCGTTCCGGTCGTCAACGAGAACGACACCGTTGCCGTCGACGAGATCCGATTTGGGGACAACGACACACTTGCCGCACTTGTGGCCACGATGGTGGGCGCCGATCTGGTCGTGTTGCTGTCCGACATCGACGGGCTCTACGACTCAGATCCTCGGCTGAGCGAGGAGGCGACGCTCCTCTCGCAGGTCGATGAGCTGACCGACGACCTCGTGGCCGCAGCGGGCGGGGCGGGGAGTGCGGCCGGGAGCGGTGGCATGGCAACCAAGATCGAGGCCGCCAACGTGCTGATGAAAGCCGGAATCCCGATGGTCATCTGCGATGGCCGCAAGGAGGGAGTCGTCCTCGACGCCTGTGCGGGTACCGGTGTGGGCACCACGTTCGAGGGCGATGGCTCGACGATCGGAGCTCGTAAGCTGTGGATCGCTCTGGGCAGCAATCCGGCGGGGAGCATCATCATCGATGACGGTGCGGTCCAGGCGCTGAGGTTGCGGCAGACCTCGCTTTTGCCCGCTGGTGTCGTGGGGGTTGAAGGCGAATTCAGTGCAGGAGACGCGGTCGTCTTGGTTGACCGGGCGGGCGGAACCGTCGCACGCGGGCTTTCTGAGGTGTCATCTGCGGATCTTGCGCGGATCATGGGTCTGAAGACCTCCGAGGTCACAGGTGTGCTGCCTCACCTCGTGGGCGGCGAAGTGGTTCACCGGGACAGGCTGGTCGTCCTATAGCTGTAACGGGTAGCTGCTGCCCAATCAGGTAGCGGGATACGGTAGTATTGAGGTCCGTGACGAGGGTCGACGCACCGCGCAGTGACGATGTCAGCGCGGCTTGCGGAAGGAGAGCGTTCATGTCTGAGGTCCTGCAGCTCGCCGAACGCGCGAAAGACGCCGCGGTACGGCTTGCAATCACGTCGACCGAGCAGCGCAATCGCGCGCTCCTCGTCATGTCGCACGCACTGGTCTCGAAACAAGACGAGATTCTTGCGGCAAACGAGATCGATATGAACGCCGCGCGCGCCAAGGGCGTCGCCGCGGGTTTGCTGGACAGGCTCGAGCTGACTCCGGCTCGCATCAAGTCGATGTCGGAGGCCCTCAAGGCATTGTCGCTGCTCCCTGATCCTATCGGCGAGGTCGTCGAGGGCTATACGCTGCCCAACGGCATCGAGCTGACCAAAGTCCGCGTCCCGCTCGGCGTCGCGGCGATCATCTACGAAGCAAGGCCCAACGTGACCGCGGATGCTGCGGCGCTGTGCATCAAGACCGGCAATGCGGTCATCCTACGGGGAGGCTCGCTCGCCATCCAGAGCAACCTCGCACTCACGCGCGTGCTCGCTCAGGGCGCGCTCGGCGCTGGTCTGCCCGACGGCTGCATCCAGTCCGTCGAGTCGACGGACCACGCCGCCGCCGAGGAGCTCATGACGCTGCACGGCCTCATCGACGTCCTCATCCCGCGCGGCGGCGCCGGACTCATCAAGAGCTGTGTCGAGAACTCGAAGGTGCCGGTCATCGAGACCGGAAGTGGCAACTGCCACATCTACATCCACGAGGAGGCCGACATCGAGATGGCGCGCCGCATCGTAGTCAACGCCAAGTGCCAGCGCCCCTCGGTCTGTAACGCGGCCGAGTCGCTCCTGGTCGACGACGCGATTTACGAGCGCGTGCTCCCCGGCATCCTCAAGGAGCTCGAGGAGAACGGCGTGACCATCGTTGCCGACGAGAAGACCCGCGGTCTGGGCGCGATCATGCGCATCGAAGCTGCCACCGAGGAAGACTGGGGAACCGAGTACCACGAGCTGAAGATGTCGGTGAAGGTCGTCAGCGGACTCTCGGAAGCCATCGAGCACATCAACCGCTACGGTACCAAGCACTCGGAAGCCATCATCACCGAGAACTACACCTCGGCTCGTCGCTTTTTGCACGAGATCGACTCTGCGGCGGTGTACGTCAACGCCTCCACGCGCTTCACGGACGGCGGAGAGTTTGGACTTGGTGCCGAGATCGGCATCTCCACCCAGAAACTGCACGCACGTGGGCCGATGGGACTGGCCGCGCTCACCTCGACGAAGTACCTGCTCATGGGTAACGGGCAGATCCGCGAGTGAGAGTCGGCGCCCGACTCGGCATCATGGGTGGGACGTTTGATCCCATCCACCTCGGCCATCTTGTGACGGCCGAGGAGGCGCTTGTGCAGTTCAACCTCGATCGGGTGCTCTTCATGCCGACGGGGTTGCCTGCATTCAAGGTCGATGACACCGTGACGCCCGCCGAGGACCGCTACGTCATGACGGTTCTCGCTACCGCGTCCAACCCGGACTTCGACGTATCGCGTCTCGAGGTGGATCGACCCGGGCTCACGTACACGGTCGACACGCTGGAAGCGTTGCGGACGCTGTACGGGCCCACGACCGAGCTGTTTTTCATCACCGGCGCGGACGCGGTCTGGGAGATCGTTGCGTGGCGAGATGCGGAGCGCATCGCGGACCTTGCGACGTTCATTGCGGTGACTCGCCCCGGCTACGACCTCGACGCGGCCAGGCGCTCGCACGAGGAAGCCGCGACGGGCTTTCGAATCGAGTACATCGAGGTTCCCGCGCTCGCCATCTCCTCGACGGATCTGCGCGCGCGAATCCGTGCGAGGCGGCCGGTGCACTATCTGATGCCTGAACCGGTGGTCGCGTACATCGACAAGCGCGGCCTGTATCGCGAGCTGGGATAGCGTCGTGGCCGCACCGACTACATATGAAGCCGCCGAAGCACTCCTTGCAGCCCGCCTGAGCCCTCCCGCTGCGGACCACAGTCGCAGAGTGGCCGAGACGGCAGGGTTGCTCGCCGCGCGCTACGGGGTGGACGAGGAATCGGCGCGCCTCGCGGGTTTGCTACACGATTGGGATCGTGAGCAGTCATCGGAACGGCTGTTCGCGGCTGCTGCATCAGCGGCCATCGAGGTCAGTTCCGCCGACGCGACGGTGCCGTACCTTCTGCATGCACGTACGGGTGCCTCGGCGGTTCGCGAGACGTTTCCGGATCTGTCGGAAGAGATCGTCACGGCGGTTGCCCACCACACGGTTGGCGCTGTCGAGATGAGCGACCTGGACAGGGTCGTGTATGTCGCGGACATGATCGAACCCGGGCGCGCCTATCCCGGGGTGGAGGCACTGCGCGAGTTGGCGACATCTGCCGGGCTCCCTGAGCTCTTTGCCTCTGCGTACCAGCAATCGATCCTTTACCTGATCAACAGCCGCAAACGCATTCATCCCGATACTGTTTCCGTGTGGAACGCACTGGTTGCAGGTGAGAGACCATGAGCGATCAGGATCCTGTCATTCCGCGGCGAGCCAAGCCCAAGCGCGTCGCCGAGCTACCACGGGGATACCGTTCCACTCGTCGTGGGTCGAAGTCCGCGAAATCTGCCAAGCGTGCCGAGAAGTTGGACGTGTTCGCGACCGTGTTCGAGCGGTTCGGTAAGACTGCAAAGAACGTCGGCTTTGTGTTGGCGATGGGTCTGGCGGGGCTACTTCTGGCGGTCATCGCGTTCCTCATTCTTGCGTATGCGATCAATGGAGTGGTGCGCTGGAACGCGCATCGCATCGCCGATAAGTCCGGCACGGCAGCAGGTCTCGACGAGAAAGCCAAGGAGAACCTCCTGGTCATCGGGGTTGAAGGCGACCAAGCCGTGGGATTTCTTGCGATGCGCGTCGATCGCAAGGGAGAGCAGCTCTTTGGGATCGCGATACCGGACGGCGCGTTCCTTGAGGTACCGGGACAGGGATTCGAGAGGGCCGGCGAGAGCTTCAATGCGGGTCCTGAAGTGTCGCTCTCGATGGTGTCCAACTACCTGACGGTGCCGTTCCGCTCATATCTCGTCGTCCCGGCGGAGACCTATCGGACCATACTCAAAGAGCAGTCAGTCGCCGGCATCACGCAGAGCGCAACCGCCTCGAATCTCAACGAGACCGAGAAGGCGGCTTTGTCGAAGATTCTCAAAGATATGCCGCAGAAGAACACCGCTCTGGTACCCTTGCCAGTCAAGCCGATCAAGTTGGGCGACCAGACGTACTTCGAGCCACAACGAGCGCAAGTCGCCGATCTGCTCAAATCCTGGTGGGGCGTTGACGCCAGCCAAGCTGCGAAGGTCACGCGTGTGATCGTCTACAACGGTGCCGGAGCTCCGGGCATCGCCGGCGAGGCGGCGCAGCAGTTGATCCGCAACGGGTTCCGTGTCGTTGACACCAAGAACGCCGACAACTTCGACTACAAGACCACCAAGGTGGTCGTACAAAACGGCCTGCTGAAGCAGGGTCAAGAGATCGTGCGAGTGTTAGGCGTAGGAAGCGCAGAGAGCAAGCCGTCCGACCAGGACGTCGCAGACGTGATCGTCATCATCGGCAAGGACTACAAGCCGCCTACGGGCGCTTCGGGAGGCAAACAATGAAGACATCAGAAGAGTGGGCACTCATCGCGGCTGAGGCCGCCGCAGAGAAGAAGGGCGAGGACATCGTCGCTCTCAATGTGGCGGAGCTGCTCGTCGTCACGGACTACTTCGTCATCGCGAGTGGACGGACCAACATCCAGGTTCGCGCCATAGCCGGTGAGATCGAGGACCAGCTGCGCGAACGCGGCGGGATCAAGCCGATCGGACGTGAGGGTGAATCCGAGGCGAAGTGGATCCTTCTCGACTACGG
>JBBRWO010000127.1:0-6179 GCA_038249135.1 Coriobacteriia bacterium | reverse complement strand
ACGTACTTGGGCGCCTTGTAGCGGGCCATCCGCGCGCGGCAGAACTCCTGCACGTCACTCTCGGCCAGATCGGCACCGGCTTTGAGCCGCACGAACGCGCCTACGACCTCGCCGTACTTGGGGTCCGGCACGCCCACGACCTGCGCGTCTTCGATGCCCGGCATCGTGTAGAGGAACTCCTCGATCTCGCGCGGGTAGATGTTCTCGCCACCTCGGATGATCATGTCCTTGATGCGGCCGGTGATGCGGTAGTAGCCATCCTCGTCGACGGTGCCGATGTCGCCCGAATGCAGCCAACCTTCCGAGTCGATCGCATTGGCGGTGGCCTCAGGCATGCCGTAGTAGCCCTTCATGATGTTGTAACCGCGACAGCACAACTCACCGGGAACGCCCGGCGGGCAGTCCGCGCCCGTCTCGGGATCGATCACGCGGACCTCTACCTCGTCGTGCTTGCGGCCGACGGTCTCGCACTTGCGCTCGAGGGTGTCGTCGGTGGTCGTCTGCGTGAACACCGGCGAGGTCTCGGTCAGCCCGTAGCAGATCGTCATCTCACTGGCGTGCATCTTGTCGATGACCTGGCGCATCGTCTCGACCGGGCACGGTGAGCCGGCCATGATGCCGGTGCGCATGCTGGTCAGGTCGAACATGTCGAACATGGGATGCGCGAGCTCTGCGATGAACATCGTCGGGACGCCGTAGAGAGCGGTGGCGCGCTCCTTCTGGATCGCCGCAAGCACCAGCACCGGGTCGAAGATCTCGACCGGGATCATCGTGGCACCGTGCGTCAGTACAGCCAGAACGCCCAACACGCAGCCGAAGCAGTGGAAGAACGGCACCGGCAGACACACGCGGTCCGCGGTGGTGAACTTCTGCCGCTCGCCGATGTAGAACCCGTTGTTTAGGATGTTGCGGTGCGTGAGCATGACGCCCTTGGGGAAGCCGGTGGTGCCCGACGTGTACTGCATGTTGATGGTGTCGGTGTTGGTGAAGCGCGTCTTCGCCTCGGCCAGCATGGCGTCGGGTGTGTGCTCACCCAGGACGAGCAGCTCAGGGACGTTGTAGAAGCCGCGGTGCTTCTCCGGACCCATGTAGATGAGGTTCTTCAGGCGAGGGAACTCCGGCGCGTCGAGGTGCCCGCGCTCCTGCGTCATCGACTCAGGGATGAGGCCGCGGACGATCTCGACGTAGTCCACATCGCGAAACGCGTCGATGATGACGAGCGCCTTCATGTCGGACTGCTTGATGACGTAAGCGAGCTCGTGGCTCTTGTAGACCGGGTTCACGGTGACCAGCACGACGCCGATCTTGGCCGTCGCGAACATGAACGTCAGCCAGTCCGGCACGTTGCGAGCCCAGATGCCGAGATGGTCGCCGGGCTCCAGGCCGATAGCGAGCAGGCCCTTGGCGAGCCGGTCCACGCGTTCGTCGAACTGGTTCCAGCTCCAGCGCAGATCGCGGTCGGGGTAGACGATGAAGTCGGCGTCGCCGCGCTCGGCAACCTGCTGCTCGAAGTAGTCGCCGATGGTGAGCTCGGTGTGCAGCTGCATGCCCGCTCCCCTACGCCGGTGCGTACACGACGGCGAGGATGCGAGCGCTCGCATCACCATGGGCGCGCAGCTGGTGCGGGACGATCGAGTCGTAGTAGATGCTGTCTCCGGCGACGAGCACGTGGAGGTCACGGCCGTACTCGATCTCGATCTCGCCATCGAGTACGTACACGAACTCCTCGCCTTCGTGGCTGGACAGCGCGTGGCTGCCCGCAGGCGCCGGGTTCACGGTGATCATGAACGGCTCCATGTGGCGCGAGGTCTTGCCCTCGGCCATCGAGAAGAAGTCGAGCACACCGCCGTCGCTGGATGTCTTGAGCGACCTGAGGCGCGCGACCTCCTCGGCGTGATCCTTGCGAGTTATCACGGGGCCCACGTTGACGTCGTCATCGAGCAGCGTGCCGAGGCGAACGCCCAGCGCGCGCGTGATTTTGATGAGCGGCGCGAGTGACGGGGCGATGTCGCCGGCCTCGAGGCCTTCGATGACCGAGACGTCGCAGTCGCAGCGCTCCGCGAGTTCTGCCGTCGAGAGCCCGAGCGCATCGCGCAGCGTCGTGATCTTGGTGCCGATCCGAATGTCATCCGTCATGAGATCCCCATCCCTGGTCCCCGGAACGATATCGTCTCGCGGCTCGCAGTCGCGCGCGCACGGTAGACGCAGGGTACCGCGAACAGGGGACCCTGCGCACTCGTGCCGGTGCAGGTTCGTGCCGCTCAGGCGCTCGATTCGTGTCCGTTTGGTGTCCGACATGTTCCCATCACACTTCATCTCGCTGCAGTGCTATAGGTGACGCATCGCGAATTCGGGTACCCTACGAATACACAGAGCGGGGGTCCGGCTGTACCAGTGACTCCAAATTCCGACCCTCGCACACGAAAAGGACACTCATGACTGACTTCGATACCGCCTCATTTCAGCCACTGCTGGGCGTTCCCATCGGCCGAGAAGCCGCGCTCGACACCTGGACCGCACTGGCCGAGGAGGTCTGCCCGGTCGATCCGTCACTCTACGTCGAGTACAACGTGAAGCGCGGGCTGCGCGATCAGACCGGCAAGGGTGTTTTGGCTGGACTCACCAGCATCGGCAATGTACTAGGCAATGCTGTCGAGGGCGATCAATTGGTGCCGGCACCTGGTCAGCTGCTCTACCGCGGCATCGAAGTGACCGACCTCGTCAACGGCTTCGTAGCCGGTGGCCAGCACGGCTTTGAGGAGACCGCGTACCTTCTCCTCTTCGGCTCGCTGCCCACCGCAACACAGCTCTCCGACTTCGATCAGTACCTCTCGGGCATGCGACGCATGCCGCGCTCGTTTGTTCACGATGGCATCCTGCGCATGCCCAGCCGCGACATCATGAACGCGATGATGCGCGGCGTGCTCGGCCTGTACACGCTTGACCCCGAAGGCAGCGACACCTCGACTCGCAACGTCCTGCGTCAGAGCCTGCACCTGACCGCCAAGCTCCCGATGCTCGCCGTCTACGCCTACCAGGCCTACCTCGACGAGTTCTGCAAGAAGAGCCTCGTCATCCACCACCCCGAGCCCGAGTGCTCCACTGCTGAGAACTTTCTCCACATGCTGCGCCCCGATAGCAGCTTCACGAATCTCGAAGCTCAGATTCTCGACATGATGCTCGTCCTGCACGCCGAGCATGGCGGAGGCAACAACTCCACGTTCACCACCCGCGTCGTATCCTCCACCGGCACAGACACCTACTCGTCCATCGCAGCGTCGCTGGGTTCGCTCAAAGGACCGCGTCACGGAGGAGCGAACCTGAAGGTCGTGGAGATGCTCGACGATCTCGAGGCCAGCATCACCGACTTCGAGGATGACGAGCAGATCGCCGACTACATCCATCGCCTCCTCAACAAAGACGCCTACGACAACTCGGGCCTGGTTTACGGCATGGGTCACGCCGTCTACTCCGTCTCCGACCCCCGTACCGAAGTGCTGCGCGGCTTTGCCGAGGAGCTCGCAGCGGTCAAGGGCTACTCCGAGGTATTCGCGCTGCATAAGCGCGTGGAGCGTATCGCCCCGCTTATCGTCTCGGCGCAGCGTCGAGTCTACAAGGGCGTCAGCGCCAACGTCGACTTCTACTCGGGCTTCGTCTACCGGATGCTCGACATCCCGCCGGAGCTCTACACGCCGCTGTTCGCGATCTCGCGCGTGGTGGGCTGGAGCGCCCACCGCCTCGAGGAGCTCGCCAACGGTGGCAAGATCATCCGCCCGGCGTACAAGAGCGTCTCCCCGATGCAGGCCTACGTGCCTCTGACGGATCGCTAGTCGAGACCGAGCTATTCGCCGAAGAGGACGCGCGCCTCGCGCAGCACTTCGGGGATATCGATTCCCTGCGGGCACTTGGGAATGCACGCGCCACACTGCGTGCACGCCGATGCCTTCTCGGTCACCTTGGTGAGGTACGCCTCTTTGGCGCCCTCGAAGTCGTCGTAGAGCGACGCGTTGTTCAGCCGAGCGAACACTCCGGGGATGTCGACCCCCGACGGGCATGGCAAGCAGTACTTGCACGCGGTGCAGTCGTCCTTGATGCGGCTGCGGTAGACGCCGCGAACCTCGTCAACCAGCGCGCGCTCGGCATCCGTGAGCGAACCGGGCTCAGCGGCGTCCGCGGTCGCGAGGTTGTCGGCGACCTGTTCGGAGGTGGTCATGCCGGAGAGCACGAGGCTGACCTCGGGCTGGTCCCAGACCCACCGCAGCGCCCACTGCGCAGGCGTGCGGCTCACCTCGGCGCGATCCCAGACCGCCTGCACGTCATCGGGAACGCGCCCGGCGAGGCGACCGCCCTTGAGCGGCTCCATGACGATAACGCCCAAGCCGCGCTCGGCTGCATACACGAGGCCTTCTCGGCCGGCCTGATAGTCGACGTCGAGGAGGTTATACTGGATCTGCGTGAACGCCCACGGATAGGCGTCGACAATGCGCTTGAACACCGGCAGCTCGTCGTGGAAAGAGAACCCGGCGTACCGGATGCGGCCGTCGGCGATCGCGTCGTCGAGGAAGCCGAGAACGCCGGCGGTCTCGAGCTTGTCCCACCACTCGGACTTGAGGGCGTGCAGCAGGTAACAGTCGATGTGGTCGGTCTGCAGCCGCTCGAGCTGACCTGCCAGATGACGCTCCATGTCCTCGCGTGTCTCGATGAGCCAGCTGGGCATTTTGGTAGCGAGCAGCACGCGCTCGCGATACCCGTCGGCCAAAGCCGTCCCGAGGAAGCGCTCGCTCTCCCCTGGCTGGCCGAAGCCGGTCCCGTGGTACGGGAACGCCGTGTCGATATAGGTGAGCCCCGCGTCGACAGCGTCGCGGAGCATCGCAGTCGCTGCGGGAAAGTCGATGCGGTTCTGCTCGCCGTCGATGACGGGCAGACGCATGCAGCCAAAGCCGAGGGCTGAGACCTCGGGACCGTTGGGCCCGAGTGTGCGATAGCGCATGAAGCGGCGCGCCTAGCCTTCGCCGTCGATGCGATCGAGTAGCTTCTCGGTGTCGGCCTCGGCCACGGCACCCTCGGCGGAGACGAGTTCGCCGGCATTGCCGGAGAGCATCGAACCGGCTTCCACGGCGATTCCGACGACCTTGGCCACTGCGCCGCGGAAGTCCCCCTTCACGCTGTGCTTGTCCTGGGGCTCATGCTCGGGTACGGGAGTGGTCTCGTCAGTCATAGCGGCTCCTCGGAATTGACGCGGCTTGGCGGGCTCGCGGTGCGCTCGTTGCTGACATTGTACCCGCCTACGGGG
Source organism: Coriobacteriia bacterium (assembly GCA_038249135.1). Classification (GTDB taxonomy): domain Bacteria; phylum Actinomycetota; class Coriobacteriia; order Anaerosomatales; family JAAXUF01; genus JBBRWO01. Next base: position 886 of record JBBRWO010000127.1, on the reverse strand, counting down.
GCGGAGGCATCGGCCAATCCAAGCGGCGCGCCAGACGACGATCCGGCGTCCCGAGGACTCCTCGCAATCAGCGCATCTGCCCAAGCGCCAAGCCGAGGGCAATCCACCACATGATGCATCCCACAATGATGTCGAGGACACGCCATGCGACCGGTCGCTCGAACAGCGGCGCGAGCAGTCTTGCGCCAAAACCGAGACCTGCGAACCACACGAGCGACGCGAGCATCGCACCCGCCGTGAACCACACTCTGAGCGCTGGTTCGTATTGAGCCGCAAGGCTGCCGAGCAGCACGACGGTGTCGAGGTACACGTGCGGATTGAGCAGACTGATCGCGAGCGCCGCGGCGATTGCTGCGCGCGTGGAGCCGGCGAGAGTCGGTACTTTGTCGACACTGGTGGTGATGTTCGCCGCCGCGTCGGCTGCCGCGTCGGTGCTGGCGCCGGCGGGCTCCTCGGCGGTCAGGGTGCCGGGATGCAACGCCGAGCGCAACGCCATCGCCCCGTACGCGGCCAGGAACGCCGCACCGCCCCAGGCGGCGATGGATGTCAGCAGCGGAAACGCACTGACGAGTGCGCCAAAGCCGGCGGCCCCCAGCGCGATGAGCGCCCAGTCGCACACTACGCACACGACGACGACCGCAAGTACGTGATCGCGATGGATGCCTCGCCGCAGAACGAACGCGTTCTGCGCGCCGATCGCGATGATGAGGCTCGCGCCGAGGCCGAGGCCTGCGAGCGCAGCGGACAGCTCAGTCGTCATCCGGCGAAACCGTCAGAGAGGCGAAGCTTCTTCGACTGCGTACCCATGCTCCCCCTCTTAACGAGTTCGATGTGCGTCGAAATACTAGGCGGTATCACTTAACTTCGACAAGCATAGAACTACTTT
>JBBRWO010000126.1:0-6192 GCA_038249135.1 Coriobacteriia bacterium | reverse complement strand
CTCTCGAGTTTCTCTGCATCATCGGGTGTCTGCGGGAAGATGATAGCCAAAAAGAAGCCGGACTTCATACTGATCTCGCCTTTTGTCTTGACGGAATCGAGTCCGCGGTCCTGGCAGATGCGATCGATCTCCAGTACGGCATCGTGTAGGCGTCCCATGAGTCCCCTTCACTGTTGCCCATGCTAGTGCTGATGTGGCGTGTGCGTGCGCTAACATCCCCTGCACGTTGTTTCGGCAGATTGACCGTCGTGCTTGACACTGGCATGGGACGGCTGTCGGTATAGCTGTCCGCTCGTGCGGCGCGGCGTTGACCCCATCCGCTGCACCCTGATAGAGTGCTCGCCACACCTCGGCACGTTCGCGAGGACTGGATACACACCAAGGACGTGAGGGAAGAGGGCGCGCGAGCGACCCGGCCACCCCTCCGATGTCCTCCGCCAGGGAGCCGCGCGCGGCGCAGGAAGCGGATCGGCCCCGAACCGGTATCTCGGGAATGAGGTCTCGCAACCCCGCCGGCCCGGCGGACTCGCGGGACGAAGATAGGTGGTACCGCGATTGCCCCCTCGCCCTATCAGGCGGAGGGGGTTTTGTGTTTTCAGGGCAAGGTGGAACTCATGGGAACCGCACGAGTGGTGTTCGATCGGTGGCACGACAGATACGCGCAGCGCCTCACCGGCGTGCGCAGCAGCGCGGTCCGAGACCTCTTCGCAGCTGCTTCTAGGCCGGACATGATCTCGCTATCCGGCGGGATGCCCGAGGTCAGCCGGGTGCCATTCGACGCAGTGGCCAAGGCCGCCCGCGACGCGGTCCATCATGAAGGCGCGGCCGCACTCCAGTACGGATCCAGCAACGGCCGACTCCAGATCCGCACGCTCGTCAGCGAGCTCATGGCCGAGATCGGTGTGCGGCTGTCTCCTGACGATGTCGTGGTCACCGCCGGTGCCCAGCAGGCACTCGACCTCTTCGCCAAGACGATGCTCGATCCCGGCGACGTCATCATCACCGAGGGGCCCACGTACGTGGGTGCGCTTCAGGCGTTCTCGGCATACGAGCCGGACATCCGTTGCATTCCGATGGACGACGATGGCATGCGGACGGACCAGCTCGAGGCCGAGCTGAAGCGGCTGGGGCCGCGCGGCGCCAAGTTCATCTACACGATCCCCAACTTCCAGAATCCTGCGGGCGTCACGATGTCGCCCGAGCGTCGTCGCAGGCTTCTGGAGCTGGCGCGCGAGTACGACATCCTCGTGGTTGAGGATGACCCGTACGGCCGCCTGCGCTTCGACGGCGGTCACATGAAGCCGCTGCGCTCGCTCGACGACGAGGTCGTGTACCTGGGCACCTTCAGCAAGATATTCGCGCCCGGGCTGCGGTTGGGATGGATCACCGCGCCGCGCCCGGTCCTCGCCAAGGTGCTGCTGGTCAAGCAGGCGGCGGACCTGTGCGGTTCCAACTTCGCTCAGGTCACCGCCGAGAGGTACTTTCAGGGGACTCGCTGGCGCCGAGTGCTGGCCGAGCTCACGCGCACCTACGCCGAGCGCCGGGACGCGATGATCGCCGCACTCGAGGAGTACTTCCCGCCCGAGGCGCGCTGGACCAAGCCGGATGGCGGCTTCTTCGTCTGGGTGGAGCTGCCGCCGTACGTCGATTGCGGTTCGATGCTCGCTGAGGCCGTCGAGCATGGCGTGACCTTCGTCCCCGGCGATGGGTTCTTCCCTGACGGTCGGGGCAAGAACTGCATGAGGCTCGCGTTCTGTTATGCGGAGCCAGAGAAGATAGCCGAGGGCATCCGCAGACTCGCCGAGGTGGTCGAGGATCGGCTGGAACTGTACCGAGCATTCGCGGCAGCAGGGGCGTTGCCGACGCACGAGGAGGGGGCGGCATGAAGGCAAAGATAGCTGTACTGATGGGCGGCCGTTCGTTGGAACGCGAGGTCTCGCTCGCCAGCGGCCAGCGTGTCTCCTCGGCGTTCGAGGCGGCGGGCTACCGCGTGCTGCCGCTGGACGTGACTGCGGAGTTGGTTGAGACGCTGCGTTCCGAGAGGCCGGATGCCGCCTACATCGCGCTGCACGGCAAGTACGGCGAGGACGGGACGATCCAGGAGCTGCTGGAGTTTCTCGGCGTGCCGTACACGGGACCGGGTGTGGTTGCAAGCGCGCTGGCGTGGGACAAGTCGGTCGCCAAGCACCTCTTCGCGCAGAGGGGCATCCCCACTCCTTCGTGGATCACGCTGACCGCCGATGCGTTCAAGGAGATGGGGGCGGCTACCGCGCTCGACCTCATTCCCGACGCGGTGGGCGGCTTCCCGGTCGCCGTGAAACCGGCGAGACAGGGCTCGGCGCTCGGCCTGCAGCGCGTGGACTCGGCTGAGGGGCTCGCGGACGCGTTGCTGACGGCGCTGTCGTACGACACTTCCGCGGTTGTGGAGCGCTGGATCGAGGGGACCGAGCTCGCGGTGTCGGTTCTCGGCGGAATCGACGCGGACGGCACCGACACCATCACCGTGCTGCCACCGGTCGAGATCGTGCCCACGGCGGGGCTCTACGACTTCTCGGCCAGGGTCAACGCGGGTGACGTGGACTTTTTCGCGCCCGCGCGCATTACGCCCGAGGCCACGGCTGAGGCGATGCGGGTGGCCCGTGAGGTACACGTCGCGCTGGGCTGCCGAGACGTGAGCCGAATCGACCTGGTGCTCGACGGGGAGGGACGGCCGTTCGTGCTCGAGTGCAACACCTCTCCGGGCATGACGGAGACGTCGCTGCTCCCGATGGCGGCGGAAGCCGCAGACATGACCTTCCAAGATGTGGTATCAAGGCTAGTAGATGCCGCGCTTACTCGCGCGGAATCGGGTACATAGGTGAAGAGGAGGCCTGCTGAAGGTTGGCAGGCCTTGCACGACGCAGTCTCGCACGACGAAGGTTTCGCATCGATCACGGAGGTGCTTTCGAATGTACGGAGATTACAGGCGCGGTGGTTCTGTCTTTGGATCTTTCCTGCTGGGCGGGTTGATCGGTGCGGTTCTCGGACTCCTCTTCGCGCCGCGCTCGGGCGTTGATACTCGCGAGATGATCAGCGAGCGCGCCAACGAGTACTGGGGCGAGGCAAGTGAGATGTACGAGACCGGCAAGGTGAAGGTCACCGAGGCCGTGCAGGTAGGCAAGGAGAAGGTCACCGAAGTCGTCGCCACCACCAAGGACACGGCTTCTGAGAAGGGCGAGGAGCTGCGCGCCAAGATCGATGAGGCTCGTGGTCGTCTGCAGGAGCAGGTCGCCAAGTCCGCCGAGGCAGCCAAGGACAAGGTCGCCGAGACCGCTCCGGTCGTGAAGGACGCGGTCGACAAGGCCGCAGACGCGACCAAGGGTGGCGTTGACGTCGCATCCACCAAGGCGCAGGACACCCTCGATTTCGTCGCCAAGAAGAGCGCGCCGGTAGAGCCCTCCATGGGAACGGCGCTGGGCGATATCGCCGCTCCCGGCGCTGATTCATTGCCGAAGGTCTAACCGACTTCCGCACGGTTCATCTGCTACGCTCGGACCGGCCCTGCCAACGTGCACGGCCGGTCCGTTTCTCTACCCGCTGCAGTGAAGGGACCGTGAGCGTGCTCTCACTACTGCAACTCGATCGCACACACGTGTACGGCGAACCCAAGAAGCGTTCAGGCGAGCGCTCCAAGGTCGGCCGCGTGAGTGGCGTGCTCTTTCATCCCGACGAGCCGCGGGTCGTCGGCTATCTGGTCGAGCGCTCCGATCTCGCGCTCATGATCGAGCGCAAGGACCGCATGCTCGCTCTGGATCGCGCGCACTACTCGGAAGGTCGTCTGGAGGTAGACGGGGCGACGGCATGGGACCGCGGGGCTGCCAAGCGGCTGGGCGTTGACTGGGACAAAACCGTTGTGTGGCTGGGTATGCCCGTGCACACGCGTTCGGGTACGCGGCTCGGGCTGGTGCGAGATGGCGTGTACGATCCCGCAACCGGAGCGCTCAATGCGATCGGACTCACGGCGGGCCTGTCGGCGGACGTCGCCCTGGGCGTGCGCGATCTGCCCGCGCGTATGGTCATCGGCTTTGACGGCGAGGGCGTGATCGTCGCCGATGAGGCCGCAGAGATCGAGGTCGACGGCGGAGCCGCCGCGGCTGCGGGCAAGGCGACGGCGATCGCCGCTGACGCGGCCGGTCGGGCCGCTTCAGTGGCAGGAGACGCGGCCGGTCGCGCCGCCGTAGCCGCGGGTGAAGCAGCCGCGAAGGCCACCGTGTACGCACGAGGCGCGGCGAAGGCCGCCGCCAAGACCGACGCCGGCAAGAAGGCGGTGGGGTGGCTCAAGGCGCTCAAGGCCGAGGTAGTCGATGCCATGGGCCCACCGGACGACGAGGACTGACACCCATGCCCCGCAGACTCAGACCGCTCTTCGCCGACGACCTCGACCGCCTCTCACTGGGTTGTTCGTCGTGTGCCTTCTGGGAGAGCGCCGGAGAGCGAGAGCGACGCTGTGGCTCTGTGTGCGACGTGGAAACGCAGCGTGCCTGGTATCGTCGCGTCACGGACGAATGGGGATCGTGCGGGCGCGTGGCCTTCGAGGACGACGAGGTGCTCGGCTTTGTGAAGTACGCGCCCAGCGGATATCTGCCTCAGGCTGCTACCTTCTCGGCGGCGCCGGAGGATCCGAGTGTGCCGCTGCTGGCGTGTCTGCACATCGTGCCGGATGCTCGCCATCGCGGGCTGGGAACACTGCTGCTGCGTGCGTGCATGAGCGATCTGGTGCAGCGTGGCGAGCGTCAGCTGGAGGCGTTCGGCTTCACCGACGACAGCGCCGACATCGACACGATGCCGATGCTGGGCACGGCGTTTCTGCTGCGTAACGGATTCACCGTGCAGCGGCCTGACCTGCGGTATCCTCTGTTACGGCTCGAGCTCAAGTCACTTGCCGTCTGGCAGGACAGCCTCGAGTCGATGTTGGAATCACTGAGATTTCCGCTGCGAGTGCCTAGGCGGGCGCCCGCATCGTGGACGAACGAAAGGTAGCCCTGTGGCTGATGCCCCCAAGAAGTCGGGTTCGCGCGAGCGCGTCCGAGCGTTTCTCGCCGAGCACGGTCTAGCCGAGGACATCTTCGAGTTCGAGCAGTCGACCAAGACGGCGCAGGACGCTGCCGTCGCCATGGGCTGTGAGCTGGGGCAGATCGTGAAGTCGTTGGTCGTCGTGATTGATGGCGAGCATGCGGCAGTGGCCCTGGTTGCGGGGGACCGCCGAGCGGACCTTGCCGCGATTGCCGCAGAACTCGGTGGCGCCAAGGCGAAGATGGCCGATGCCGACCGGGTTCGTGCCACAACCGGCTACGCGATCGGTGGCGTGTCGCCGTTCGCTTTGCCGGCCGAGCTGCCGGTGCTGTTCGATGATTCGCTCGAACGGTTCGAGATTGTCTATCCGGCCGCAGGCACACCCAGCTCCATGGTGCGCACCGACCGCGAAGCGCTTCTCGGCATGTGCGGCGGGCGCGTGGCACACATATCGCTGCAGCACAGCGCCTGATTGCATTGTTCTCCGGGCCCCGGACGGGGTTTGGTTCCGTTCCGATCTTCGAGAAATTCCGAGGTCGATTTCGTGTCGACGTACATCGTCAAACACCCGTCACACTCGATGTGGCCGCCGCGCTCATCGGTCGTCGCGATCATTCTTGCGACGGTGCTGCTTGCTGCGGCCATGGTCGCTGTAGGTATGGGATTCGCGCCCTACATTCATGTGACCGTCGACGGCGTGCGGTTTGCGATACCTTCGGGAACGACGATTGCGCAACTGTCTGCCAGTGGCCAGTTGCGGGCAAAGCCGGGTGCACTACTGGCCGTTGACGGAAGCGTCGTGCAACGCGCTGGTGGATCGGCGGCGGTCGTTGCCCGCAACGGCGTCTTGGTCGGGCCGGACCAGCGCCTCTACGACGGCGACGTAGTCGTGGGGACTGACGGCACCAGCACCGTGGAGCCAATCGACGTCACCCGGGCGCCGATCCAGTTTGGCACAGACATAGAGGGCTCGGGTCCGGTCATGCGACTTGCCCAGCCGGGTTCTGTGGGGGTGCGCGAACTCCGGATCGGCCGTATCTCGGGCAAGACCAGTGCGGGCAAGGTCATCCTCCCCGCGAGCGACATGATCATCAGGCGCACCAGTCCTCGCCCTACCGAGAAGCTCATAGCGCTTACCTT
>JBBRWO010000125.1:0-6232 GCA_038249135.1 Coriobacteriia bacterium | reverse complement strand
CTGGCTCGCCTGCTCCCCGAGGTGACCGGCTCACTCACCCTCGGATCCGTTCCCGCCGAGAACATCACGCCCACCGCGTGGCGCGCTGCAGTCGCGCTGCTGCCGCAGAAGCCCGCGATCTTCTCGGGTAGCGTTGCCGAGAATCTGCGGGTTCCCTGGACGCTCAAAGCGCGGCACGGCCAGCAGCCACCCACCGACGACATTCTACGTGCCGCGCTGGTGAGTGTCGGTCTCGATGACGTCGCGCTTGATCGCGACGCCGCGCGGCTCAGCGTCGGCCAGCAGGCACGCGTTGCGTTGCTGCGCGTGCTGCTCACCACCCCGCGCGTGTTGCTGCTCGACGAGCCCGATGCCGCGCTCGACGATGCGTCCTCCGACGCGATCGGCATTCTGCTCCGCGACTTCGCCGAAGCCGGCGGCGCTATAGCCCGCGTCCGCCACCACCGCAGCGATGGGCTGGCGACCCAGCGTTACGTGCTCGAAGGCGGCACGCTTGACGCCCTCCCCGCCGGCGTCCCCGAGCCGGAGTTCGTTCACGGCTCGCACGGCGCCCAGCTGCCCGCGCCCGCACCCGGCCATCCGTCCGAGGAGGTGTCGCAGTGACCGGCACCGTTGGCGGCGTCATCCTCATCGGCCCGTGGCAGCTCGCGACGGCCACGCTGTTCGTCATCTTCGTCGGCGTGCTGTCGATCCGGCTCTCGCTCGGCATCACCAAGGACCTCGCGATCGCGACGGTGCGCACGTACGTGCAGCTGCTCGCGCTTGGCTTCGTGCTGCGATGGGTCTTCGGCATCGACTCGCCGTGGCTGGTTGTGGGGTTGGTACTGCTCATGGTGCTTGCGGCCGCGCGCATCCTGGTCAAGCGCAGTCCCGACGCGCCGCCCGGCATCTTTGGCAGTGCGTTCGTCTCGATGGCGCTGACCGGGTTCCTCATCACTTTCTCGGTCACGGGCGTCATCATCCAGGTCGAACCGTGGTACCTGCCGCAGTACGTGATCCCGCTCGCTGGCATGGTGATCGGCAACTCGATGAACGGTATCGCGCTTGCGCTCGAGCGCATGTTCGCCGACCTTGATCGCCGAGAAGACGAGGTCCTCGCGCTCACGGCTCTCGGCGCCACTCCCTGGGAAGCCGCCCACCCCGCCATCCGAGACGCCCTGCGCGCCGGGCTCATCCCCACTATCAACTCCATGGCCGCCGCTGGCATCGTCTTTATTCCCGGCATGATGTCTGGCCAGATTCTCGCTGGTGCGGACCCCGTGACCGCGACCGGCTACCAGATCGTCGTGATGCTGATGGTCGCCGCAGCGACCGCGCTCGGCAGCGTCATGGCGCTGGTGCTGACCTATCGCCGTCGGTTCTCGGCAGACGGCGTCTTTCTCGAGAAAGGCCTCCGCGACGATGCTCGATAACACCTACGTTCGCATCACCAACAACTTTTTGCACGACATGGCGACCGGCACCTGGGCCGCGTGCCTCATGGTGCTGTGGGTGCTCAACCGCGAGCTTGTCGGCATGTCACCCGAAGCCGCTGCAGCGGTTGGTGACGCGATGCTGCTGGTCTTCTGGCTGCTCATCGCGGCACTCGTGGTCGTCACCGTGACGGGAGCGCTGCGCCTCTTCTACTGGCGCGCCACCACGCCACGCGAGGAGCTGGCCGAGAAGCGCCGCGCGCTCATCATCAAGCACGTCGCCTTCCTTGTCGTGTACGGCGGTGGCACAGTGTGGGGCTGGATGCTGCTGCCGTAGTGCATGCAGCGCCCGGAACTCACAGTCTGCGGAAAAAAGGACGCCGCCCCGGCGAGCAGGCCGGGGCGGCGCTTGCGTGTTGAGCGTAATGCCGAACTAGATCGCGGGCGGCGCAGGCGGCGCGGGCGGTGCGGTCGGCGGGATGTAGGCGGCCGGTGCGGCAGCCGGAGTCCCGAGGACGTAGCGTGATCCGCCAAAGCCCAGGATGAGGTAGAAGATCGGGCTCAGGAAGATCAGCCCGAGCGTGAAGCCGAGTCCGTGGCCGAATGCCTTGGACAGGTCGTTCATGACCACGATGAGAACGATGAAGTTCACGAACGGGATAAGCAGGAGCAGGATCCACCACCACGGGCGACCGGCGATCTTGAGCAGTACGATTGTGTTGTAGATCGGGATGATTGATTTCCATCCCTCTTCTCCGGCCTTGGTGAAGATCTTCCACAGCGCGATGATCATGAGCAGGCCGATGAGCAGTCCGAAGAAGGACGACGCCCCCGATGCTGCCACAATCCCCGCTGCGTCTGGTGCATTCAGCGATGTCTGCTCCATGTGCCGCCCCCTGTAGATGTGATTGAACGAATCCTACGTGCCACGGAACCACATACCGGCATCGATGCGCAACAATGCACAGTGAGCAGCGGTACGACTAGAGCGTCTGCCTCGTGCGATATCCGACCTCACGGGCGACTCGTCTGCTACGATTACGCGCGAACCGCGCTTGCTTGCACGCCGCATGTTCGCTGGCCAGAGGCGAAACTCGCACGACTGCCGCGCGCAGTCTTTTCGGGGAGGGTCATGATCGGCTTCGAGCTCTACCTCAAACTCAACTCAAAGAAGTTCGATGAGTACCTCGGCGGATTCTTTGTTGACGGCACCCATCCCGACATGAAGCGCTACCTCTACGGGCCGCTTGCGCAGTTTTCAGAGAACGCCGGCAAGCGCCATCGACCGCTCATCTGCCTGCTGGCGGCCGAAGCAGTTGGCGGCGATCCCAAACGCGCCTGGCCCGCAGCTGCCGCCGTCGAGCACTTCCACACCGCGGCGCTCATCCACGACGATATCGAAGACGCTTCCCAGACCCGCCGAGGAGAACCCTGCCTCCACATCCGCGAGGGCGAGGGCCTGGCCATCAACGCCGGCGACCTCGCGCTCTCGCTCGTCACCGGTACTGTCGTCGACGATCCCGGCCTGGACGACGCGACCAAGCTCCGCGTGCTCCACGAGCTTGTCGAGATGACCACCCGCACCATTGAGGGCCAGGCGCTCGACATAGGATGGGCGCGCGACAACCGCTTCGACCTCTCGATCGAAGATTACCTGCTGATGGCGAACCACAAGACCGCTTACTACTCCGGCGCGGTTCCGCTCGCCGTCGGAGCGATTATCGGCGGAGGCACGGATCAGCAGGTCGCAACGTTGCGCGGATTTGGCATGGGCACCGGTCTCGCGTTCCAGATCCAAGACGACGTACTGAATCTCGTCGGCACCCGCGAGGCCACCAAGAAGGACTTCCGCAGCGACATCACCGAGGGCAAGCGAACGCTCGTCGCGGTCCATGCGCTGCACAACTCCACAAACCGTGACCGATTGCTCGAGATCCTCTCGGCGCGTGAGACGGACTTGGCGGTACTCGACGAGGCGGTCGCCATCATGAATGAGGCAGGCTCCATCGAGTTCGCCAACGAGTACGCCGAGTCACTCGTGCTCAACGCCAAGAACGCGCTCGAGCTGAACCTGCCCAAGAGCAAGGCGCGTGATCTGCTCGGCTCGATGGCCGACTTCTTCATCAAGCGCAACTCATAGCACTCGTCTCGGGTACGCGTGGATGAGGGCTCGTCTCGGGTACACACCACTGGTGAGCACAGACCGAGGGAAGGACCTCTGGCGATGAAATCAGTTCCCGTTTCTGACCGAATCCATTGGGTCGGCGTGATCGACTGGAACCTTCGGGACTTCCACGGCTACGAGACGCCGCACGGCACCACCTACAACGCCTACCTCGTCGTGGGTGATGACCACATCGCGCTTATCGACACGGTGAAGCTGCCGTTCGTCCCCGAGCTACTCGAGCGAATCGCCGACGTGGTGCCGCTGGAGAAGATCGACTACATCGTCGTCAATCACGTCGAACCCGATCACAACGGAGGACTCCGCGCGGTCATGGAGGCGTTGCCGCAGGCCAAGGTCGTCGCGAGCGCCGGTGGCGTACGCGGCATCTCCGGCTACCACGGCGACGACATCGCATCGCAGGTCTCGGCCGTCGGCGCTGACGATGTCATCGACCTCGGCGGCAAGACGCTGCAGTTCCTCCCGATGCCCATGGTCCACTGGCCCGACTCGATGTTCACCTATTGCGCCGAGTCATGCACGCTCATGCCCAACGACGCCTTCGGTCAGCACATCGCCTCCTCGGCCAGATTCGCCGATGAGGTCGGGCTGAACTTCGCTGTCGAGGAGCTGACCGACTACTACGCCAATATCCTCATGCCGCTGGGCGCGCAGGTTTCCAAGGCGGTAAGCAAGGTCGTCGAGAACGGCTGGACGTGCGACACGATTGCGCCGAGCCACGGCGTGATTTGGCGGCACGACTCCGTCCCGACCGTCATCGACGCGTACGACCGCCTCACGGCCGGCGAGACCGAGGACAAGCTGGTCGTCGCATACTCCACGATGTGGGGCTCGACCGATATCCTCGCCCGCGAAATCGCCGACGGCGCTGCGCGTGCCGGAGTCGAGGTGCAGCTGTTCGACATCGCAGTCACCCCGCTCGCGCAGATCACGCGCCACCTGCTCGATAGTCGCGCGCTGCTTCTGGGCAGTCCGACGCTGCACCACGGGATGCTGTATCGCACGGCTGCGTACCTGCAGTACATCTCCGGGCTCAAACCCAAGAACAAGCTCGCGGGTGCATTTGGCAGCTTTGGCTGGTCGAGCGGCGCTACAAAGCAGATGACGGGTCGGCTCGAGGAGATCGGCTTCGAGATGGCGCAGCCGGACTTCACCTGCAAGTACAAGCCGACCCCCGACGACATCGCGGCAGCTCAGGCATGGGGCGCCAGCTTCGCCGAGCTCGTGAAGGCCAAGGGCATCGCCGAGCAGGGCTAGGGTCGCCCGTCCCGCCAGCGCAGCAGCGCCTTGGCTGCGGCGTCCACGCTGAGCGCGGGCGTCGGCGCATCGACGGAACCTGCCGCCAGTGCCGCGAACAGTTCGGCCAGCAACGGCGGCCTGATGTTGCTTGCTGCGATGGCGTCGACATTGGCGAATACCTCGGCCGGCGTCCCGCGCAGTACAATCGCTCCGCCCGGTGCCAGCACGTAGGCGAAGTCGGCCAGCTCAGACACTGAGTCGATGTCGTGCGTCGTCATGACCACGGTCACGCCGTCGTCATGCGCCAGCTTGCCGATGAGCTCCACCAGCGCACCCCGCGCCGCCGGGTCGAGGCCCTCGAACGGCTCGTCGAGCACCAGCAGCTCCGGCTCCATCACCAGAGCGCCCGCTAGCGCGACCTTGCGCTTCTGCCCGCCCGACAGGTGATGCGGCACCCGATCGGCCAACTCCGCGATGCCAAGCAGGTCGAGCGCGCGGGCTACTCGGCGGGTGACCTCGGCCTCGGGCAGGCCGTACTGGCGGGGAGAGAATGCTACATCGTCGGCGACGGTCGGCATGATGATCTGCTCGTCGACGTTCTGCAGCACGACACCCACGCGCGCCCGGATCTCACGCCACTGGGTCGCCGGGTCGAGCCCGAAGACGCTGACGTGCCCTTCCTGCGCCTTGAGCAGGCCGAGAATGTGGTAGAGCAGCGTCGTCTTGCCCGAGCCGTTGGGTCCCAGGAGCGCCACACGGGCTCCGCGATGTGCGACGAAGTCCATCCCGCACAGGTCGACGCGCGTGCCGTCCTCGTAGGCGTGGCGCACGCAGCTGACGCGCACGACGTCATCCTCACAGGGCTCGGAGGCGAGGTGGCGGTGGACAGGGTCGCAGGTGGTGCTCATGAGCGTTCCTTCCAGGTACGGGCGATGCGTGCACCGGCGGCGGCGAGCAGGACGAGCGAGGCCGCGACGGGTAGCAGCCAGGAGATCGGGTTGAGCATGGCCCACCAGACGCGGAACGCCACAGCAAGGCCGAGCAGAAGTGCGGCGAGCGCGATCGTCACGGCGCGTGTGGCCAGCGGTCCGGCTGCCTGCGGCGCGACGATGAGTCGGCCTTCGTAGCCGCGGAGGCGCATGACGTCGTACGTGCGCTGCGAGAGGTCGATGGAGTAGAACAGCACGCCGCCAAGCGCAGTCGTCGCCATGCGCGCGCCCGAGCCCAGCGACTTGGGACGGCCGGCGCGCAGCTTCACCGCGGTCAGCGTCTTGTCCATGCGGTCCAGCAGCAGGAACAGCGACCGATACGTCATGAGCGCCGAGTCGCCGAGGATCGCCGGCAGCACGCGCTGAACGGGCGCGAAGATGTGCGGGTACGGCGTCGTGAACGTGAG
>JBBRWO010000124.1:0-6350 GCA_038249135.1 Coriobacteriia bacterium | reverse complement strand
TCTGGACGCAAACCTTCCGGGTCCCCAATGGATCGTCAGCCGAGCTGGTCAAGACCGCCGAGGTGTTCTTCCGGTTCTTCGCAATTCAGATCGTGCTCTATGGAGCGGGATCGGTCATGTCGGGACTGCTCAACTCGCAGCGCAAATACTTCTGGCCCGCGATAGCGCCCGTGTTCAACAACCTGTTCGCCATCGCGACGATGCTGGCGTTCGTCGCACTGAAGGACGATCTGCGACTGGCGACGATCGCGCTCGCGGTGGGCACCACCTTCTCGGTACTCATGATGTTCGCAGTGCAGGTGCCGGCGCTCATCAAGACCGGAGTGAAGTACTCGTTCGGGATCGGCCTGCACGATCCGCAGGTTCGCAAGATGTTGCACCTTGCGGTCCCGACGGTGGTCTATGTGCTCACGAACCTCGTGGCTGTGTCATTTAGAAACGCATCGGCGCTGGCGGTTTCCGATAAGGGTGTGTCGGTTCTCGCCTACGCATGGGTCTTCTATCAGCTCCCCTACGGCATCTTGGCGGTGGCCCTGGCGACCGCGGTCTTCACCGAACTCTCTGAAGCCGCTGGCAAGAAGGACTGGGTCGACTTCAAAGCCACGTTCGCCCGCGGACTGCGCATCACGGGTGTTCTGATGCTCCCGACCTCGGCGGTGCTGATAGCGCTCGCCACGCCGCTCATCTCGCTCTATCGTGTGGGAGCGTTCAAGCAAGATGACGTGCCGATCGTCGCAAGCGCGTTGCGCTACTGGGCGGTCGGACTCGTGTTCTACGCAGGCACCATGTACGTGCTGCGCGCTTTTTACTCACTCAAGGACACGCGTACGCCGATGCTGGTCAACCTTGGAACCACCACGATTCAGATTGCGCTCTACTTGATTCTGTCGACGGGAATCGGTTCGTGGCCCGGAATGGGAATCAACGGCATGCCCGCCGCCGATGTCGTCTTCTTCGCGCTCACCTTCGCGGTACTGTCGTTCCTGCTGCGAAAGCGGATCGGCGGCTTCGACATCAAGGGCATACTGAAGTCCTACGCGCTCATGGCGGTCGCCTCATTGATCGGCGGGGCCGTCGCTCTGGGCGTCTCGTACGCACTTTCGACCGTCGTCGACGGTTTCGGCGGCTCACTGCTCAGAGTCACCGTCGGTGGCGGCGCAGGGCTCGCATCTGCGATGGCGTTTGGCAGACTCGCCGGCATCGCCGAGGTCACGACCGCGACCGAACTGCTCGGCAGGTACGCTCGCCGACTCGATCCTCGAACCAAGGAGCACTCGTGAGCCTGGACATTGCCGTCCTCATTCCCGCCTTCAACGAAGCGGAGCGCATCGCGGACACGGTCGAGGCGGCGCTCGCCATTCCGGGTGTGAGCCGAGTGGTCGTGGTCGACGACGGTAGTGAAGATGGCACCGATCACATCGCGACGATCGCCGGCGCAAAAGTGGTCAGAATGGCGGGCACAGCCGGAAAGGGCGGCGCACTCGAAGCCGGCGCGAAGCGTGTCGGGAACGCCGACATCGTGCTGCTGCTCGATGGCGACCTCGGAGTGACCGCATCGCAGGGTGAACTGCTGCTGGCGCCGATTCTCGATGGCACCGCAGATATGTCCATTGCGGCATTCCCTCGCCCGGAGGGTAAGGCGGGCTTTGGACTCGTGAAACGACTGGCGCAGTGGGGCATCACACGTTACGGGGGCTCGTTTGATGCGACCGCGCCGCTTTCAGGCCAGCGCGCGCTCACACGGGAGTGCCTCGAGATGACGAGACCGTTTGCGGCGGGCTACGGTGTCGAGGTTGCCCTCACGATCCGAGCACTGCGCTCAGGCCAGCGGCTGGTCGAGGTACCCACGACGATGGGGCACGCCGCCACCGGTCGTGACTTCGACGGGTTCGTGCACCGCGGGCGACAGTTCGTACACGTCGCGCTCGCGCTGGTGAAGCTCGGAGCCGAGACCCGGCGCGTGCGCCGACAGGCCAAGCGCTAGGGCCACCTCAGGTCGCAGACGTCTGGAGTCCGTTGGACGGGCCCTGTCGACGCCATGCCTGCTAGGGGTTGGGAACCGGCGGGAACTTGGGCCCGTCATCGTTGCCGAGGGTGTAGTAGCCCTGTCGCCCACCGCTGAACAACGCGACCATCGTGAACTGGCCCGGGGCGGTTCCGAGGGTGTCGAAAGCGCTCAGTTTCGCGGCCGCGGCCGCCGCGGCCACACCGGTGCCGCTTGTCGAGGTCTGAGCACCGAGCGCGTAGTAGCCTGCAGCGGCGTACGCCTTAACGACCTCGAGCGCGACCTTGTCGGGCTTACGCGAGAACGCTGCAATCGTGACCGCCTGCGTGGCCGCCGTCGAAGGCTCAAGCCCAGTCACGCTGATTGCTCCGGCCTTCACCAGCGCGTCGGTCACCGGGCGAGACCCCGTTGCCGCAGTCCATTCGGCGGTCAGTGATGCGGCAACCGCAACTGCGAGATCCGTTTGAGTCCCGACCACGGAGCGCACTGCGTCCGCCGTCTCCATATCCGAGAGTCCCATACCGGGCTGCTCGAGCGTGACAACCGCGGCGGTGCCTCCGGCCTGCTCGACGGAGGTGATAGCCGCCTGCAGCCCTTCGGTCTTTTGGCCGCTCGTGAGGAGAACGACGGTCATGCCCTTAAGACGCCCCTCGACCCACGTATCGGTCATCTGTGACGAGTACGTCCTCTGCAGGTTGATCTCCGCGCTCAGACGCTGGTTGTCGTCGTTCAGGCGGCTGAAGTCGCGCTGCAGCCCCGAGACGATGGCGCGCTGCTGAGAATCCATGGTGCCCTGACCCACGACGAGCCCGCCGAGAACGAGTCCGAGCGCGAGTGCGAGGAACACCGCAACGAGTGAGGCCAGATGATAGCGAAGGTTATACATGGTGTATGACAGCTCCCTGTGACGTGTCAGGCACCGAACCACGCACGTACGCGTAGCACGATGAGTTCGAGAAAGGTTCGCAGGCCGGGTGATATAAGCACGACCGCCGATACGACGACCAGCGCGGCCATGACAATGGGAATCAGATGGCTCGGCCCGATCGCCGAGCGATACAACTTGTTGACGCCCTTTGCGTCAACAAGCTTGGGCCCGACCTTCAGTCGCACCAGAAACGTGGAAGCCATCCCCTTGCGGCCCTTGTCGAGATACTCAACGAGGTTGGCGTGGGTGCCGACGGCCACGATCAGCTCTGCTCCCAGCTCCCATGGCAGGAGAAGAGCCAGGTCCTCGCTGGTCGCAGCGAGTGGCCACGGCGTGCCGGGGACTCCCAGCTCATCCAAGCGCTCCATACCGGGTGCTCGACCGTCGGGATATGCGTGGACGATCAGTTGCGCACCGCTTCGAAGCGCGGAATCAGTGACGGAATCCATGTCGCCGACGATGATGTCGGGGCGAAAACCAGCTTCGATGATCGCGTCCGCACCGCCGTCGACGCCAATGAGAATCGGCTTCATCTCGCGGATGTAGGGCACCAGCGCGCGCATGTCTTCCTTGAAGTCGTAACCGCGCACGGCCACGAGCGCGTGGCGGCCGTGGAAATCCACGACCGTCTCGGGGACCCAGGTCTCATCGGTGAGAATCGAGCGTTCGTTTTCGAGGTACTCGATGGTGTTACGCGCGAACCTATCGAGCTGGTCGCCCAGTCCGAGTTTCGCCGTCTCCATCTTGGCTTCGATCGCCGTTACAGAAAGCCTGGTCCCCTTCGCGCAGACCTTGCCGTTGAGAAGTATCTCGTCCCCGACAACCTGCACGAGCTCACCGTCGCGCAGGCATGAGAACACACCCGGTCCCACGTCGTCGATCAGTGTGACTCCGCCGCGAGTGAGAAGCAGGGGCCCGACGTTGGGATATGCGCCGGAAATCGAGGACGCCGCATTGACGACGACTTCCACGCCCGTGCTCAGCAGCGCCTCGGCGCTGACGCGATCCATGTCGACGTGGTCGATAATCGCGATGTCATCAGGGCCGAGTCGCTTGGTGAGGTCCTTTGTGCGTTTGTCGAGCCTGGCTATGCCTTCGTGGCGCATGTGCCTCCCGATTACAGCCGATGTCCGCTGAGGGGCTTATCGGCCTCTCGCACGCATCGAAACCACTGCGTGCCGACTCAGAATCGTACCACACAGGCTGACTCCGATCGGCCGTCGGAAGTGTGCCCGACGAGCCGCTAACGCAGGAGTCGCGCCTCGCCGAGAAGCTCGCGCGCATGTGCCAGGCTGGTCTCGGAGTCGTTGCCGGAGAGCATGCGGGCGATCTCTCCGGTGCGGGCCTCACCCGTGACCGCAACCACGTGCGTGGCGGCACTGTCTCCCGTGATCGCCTTGCTCACGACAAGCTGCGTGTCGGCATACGCAGCGACCTGCGCCAAGTGCGTGACCACGATGACCTGATGTGTGCGGGCGAGCTCGGCCAGTCGCCGGCCAACGGAACGCGCCGCCGTGCCACCAAGGCCCGCATCGACCTCATCAAACACCAGGGTCCCCACCGTGTCCGCCTCTCCCAACACGCCCTTGAGCGCCAGCATGACGCGCGACAGCTCACCTCCGGATGCGATTCGCGCAAGCGGGCGAACGGGCTGTCCAGGTGCAGCCGCATACAGGAACTCGACCCGATGCGAACCGTCGCCAGTCCAATTCTCGAAGGCAAGCGGGGTGAAAGAGACCTCGAACTGCGCACCATCCATACAGAGATCCGCGACTGCAGCTCCGAGCTCCGCCACGAACACTGGTGCCGCCGCCGTTCGCACGGCTTCCAGGTGTTCCGCCGCTGCGACCAGATCGGTCCGTGCCTCTTCGAGGCGAGTCTCAGCGGCGAGTGTGCGCTCCGCACCGGCATCGTGCGCAGCAATCGCTTCGACCGCCCTATCTCTGGTCGCAAGCACATCTTCCAGGCGCGGACCGTACTTCTTAGCCAAGCCCGCCAACAACGAAAGCCGGCTCAGCACGGTATCAAGCGCAGCCGAGTCGTGTTCCACACCGTCGCGATATGCCCTGATGCCCGAGCTGGCATCGTCGGCGATCGTGTACGCTTCTCCCAGTCTCACCGCAAGCTCATCGAGAGCCGGATCGATGTCGGCCACCTTGCCAAGCACCACCGATGCCTGGGCGATACAATCCAGCGCACCGCCATCGCTGCGCAGCAACTGCGCCGCCTCATCAGCGGCCTCGGCGAGGCGCTCGCCGTGCTGCAGCGCGGGAACCCGGGCCTCGAGTGCGACATCCTCCCCCGGCTGCGGATCGAGCCGGCCGATCTCCTCGGAGACGAAGCGGAGGTAGTCGGCGTCACGCGCGGCCTCTGCGAGCGACGCAGCCAACTCGTCGCGGGCGACACGCGCGGTTTTCTCGGCGGTTCGCGCAGCCCGATACGCCGACAGCGCGTCAGCCGCTGCTGCTCCCGCGCGGCGGTCCAGGTAGGCCGAGTGCGTTCCGGCGCCAAGCAGCGCCTGGTGATCGTGCTGACCGTGCAGGTCCACCAGCGGTCCTATGCGATCCGCCAGCGCTCGCACGGTCGCCATCTCGCCATCGAGCGTGCACCTGCTGCGTCCGTCCGCGCTGACGCGGCGACGAGCGATGATCTCCGAGCCCTCGACAGCGAACCGTCCCTCGACCAGCGCTTCGGCCGATCCCGACCGTACCGAGCCGGCATCGCCTCGCTCCCCCAGCAGCAGTTGCAGCGCGCCAAGCAGTGCGGTCTTGCCCGCGCCGGTCTCGCCTGTCAGCGCGGTCATGCCCGGACCGAACTCGAGCCAGACCTCCTCGATGAGTGCCAGATCGCGAACGTGCAGTTCCTCGAGCACCTCTGATCAGCCCCCGAAGAACTCCGACGAGACGGTCTCATAAAAATCGCGCCCGTCGAGCTTGACGAGGAGCACGTCATGGCTCCCGCGTGCCACGGTGACGCGCTCGATGGACTGCCGGCACGGCATGACCTCCCCATCGACGATGATGCAGGCGTCGGCGCGGGACGCATCCGGCAACGACAACTCCACGTTCTCGTGCGTATCGGTGATGATGGGTCGAACCGCAAGCGTATGCGGAGCCACCGGGACCACGACCATACCGCCGAACCCGGGTGCGACCACGGGACCACCGGCAGAGAGCGCATACGCGGTCGAGCCGGTCGCGGTGGCCACGATCACGCCATCTGCGCGCAACCGAGCGACCCGATGTCCGTCCACATCGACGTCGATCGCCACGACCCGAGCAGAAGCTCCCCGGGACAGTACGACCTCATTCAGTGCCCGGTACACCCCCACCGAGCGCCCTTCCATGAACACCTCCGCGCGCAACGTCGCACGCCGTTCGACGCGGGCCTCACCCGCGAGCGCCGTCTCGATAGCGC
>JBBRWO010000123.1:0-6370 GCA_038249135.1 Coriobacteriia bacterium | reverse complement strand
CGTGGGTACGCTACCACCCGAACATCGTTAAGAAGAGCGGTGCTCAGGCGTGCTTCGAGTGTCATCAGGAGACCTATTGCTCCAACTGCCACGTGAACCTCGCGAAGCGCGGTCTGGCGAACTAGCAGACTGAAGTTTCAGAGCGTGACGGATGAGGAGTCCGACCCGGTACCTCGGGTCGGACTCCTCATATTGTGGCGCTACTGCTCCATGAGGCGGCCTCACGAATGCGTGCGAGAAGCGGTTCTTTGCGCTCGGCTTCAGGGAGTGTTAGCATAGCGCCTCGCCGGGATGTGGCTCAGCTTGGTAGAGCGCTCGGTTCGGGACCGAGAGGTCGTGGGTTCGAATCCCGCCATCCCGACCATCCGGACACAGACGGCAGGCCGCTTCTTGCGGCCTGCCGTTCGGCTTTCTTCTAGGGAGATTCAGTACATGCTGCAGTCGATCTTGCATGCACTCGGTTTCGGACTGTGTCATCAGCTGCCGGAGCGCTCCTTCTTCGGGGGAGGAACTCAGGTCCCCGTATGTGCTCGTGACACCGGAATCTACCTCGGGTTCGTGGTGTCGCTCTCACTCATCGGGCTGCTCCATAGGCCCAACAGGCCCAAGGAGTTTCCCGGGGTCGCCGGGTTCGTGTCGATCATCTTGATGATCGCGGCCATGGGAATCGACGGGGTGAGCTCGTATGGGGGGTTCCGAACCACCACCAACGACCTACGGCTCATCACGGGAATCCTTGCCGGGTTCGCAATGGCCGCTATCGTAGTGCCGATGCTTAACGACGAGCTATGGCTTAGCGCCACCAACGAAAGGGCGCTCACGCCCACCTGGCGCCTCGTCGCGTGGCTTGCGGCGGTCCCCGTAGTGTTCGCGGCTGTTCGGTGGTTCGCGCCGTCCCTGGGCGTCGTATACCCGGTCCTGGTGGCAATTGCGATTCTGGTCACATTGACGACGGTGAATCTCGTGATTGTCGGGCTGTTCCCGATCTTTGACCGACGCGCCCAGCGACTCTCGGACGCCTGGCTTGCGATATTGATCGCGTTCACACTGTCGGGTGTCGAGATTGCCGCATCGGGTTTGTTCCGCGTTGGTGTCGAGTCGCTCGTCGGCAAGGTAGGATGACAGTGGCGGCTCTGCGCGCCGCATGGGTCAGTGTCAGGGAGGAGCAGCGTGCAAACCAATAAGGATCGTGTTGCGGTCGTGGCGATTGTGGATGGCTGGAGGGTTGAGGGCCAGATGCACGTCCTGTCGGGCAGCCGGCTCACGGATTCGCTCAACTCGCGCTCACAGGAATTCCTCGCACTCACCGACGCCAAAGTGTTCGATGCGACGACGGGCGAGCTTCGCATGGAGACTCCGTATCTGGCGCTGAACCGCACGTCCATCTGCATGGTACTGAACGCGGAATAGGCACGTCCTCGCCTCGGCCGGCCTGGTGTCAGACCCCATCGGTATTCTCTACGAACACACGTTCGCTGGAGGTGCTACTGATGGAAGCCACGTATCAAGCAGTCAGTGTCGGAGCGGTTCTCGACAAGCTCGTGTTGGAGGCCGTGAAGGTCGATGTGCCAATCTCGCTTGCCGAGGAGATAGCCGCGACCACCGCGCGTCGTCTGTCCCTTGATCGCCGGAGCCGTGCAGGCGCGCGAGATCGGCGTCGGCTGACCGCGTACTACCGAGAGGTCGTCCGCAGACGCACGATGTGTGGCTCCGCGGGTCCACGCGCCACTGCACGCATGATCGCGGAGGCCGTGGTGGAGGATCTCATACGCACGGGCAGAGACGGGCGTTCCATCTTCGATCATCTGCGGCGCGGATGGAGCGAGCGTATTCCGCCAGACGTTCTGGAGGAGTACCGCATCACGCTTTGCGGCTAGCGGACTGGCTAGCGGCTCAGAGCAAGAATCACGGAGCCGTCTTCGCCCAGCACCCACAATCGTTTCCTGTTCAGCGTTCCCGTCTTTGGGCCCGTGGCCTCAACCACGATAAAGACCGGCGCACCATCGAGTGACGCGGCCTCGACGTACACCGGAACAGCCCTGGTGTCCGGGGGGAACGTGGCGGTAAGGAGATCGGCGGCCTTAGCAGCTGAGCCACCCTGCCTACGGAGCGACGTCAGGGCGTCGTGCCTGAGCTTGGTCGCCTCGGTTGTGGCGCGGCCGTTCTGCGCAGAGATGTCCGCGGCGTCAAGCACTCTCTCGACTGACTTCATGGTGTAGATCGCACCGTTGTCGGTCCATGAAGGTTCGTCTGCGGTGCATCCGGAAGTGCCCAACGCCGCCATGGCAAGAATCAGGAACACCAAGACGAGCATGTGATGCAACCGGGTCACAGCAAACCTCCATAGTCGGGTACTACCATAGTACCGCGAGACGCGACAGTCGTTGGTCCGGAGAGGGTTGAGTGCACATGGTCCCCATCATCTGTCTTGTGTCTGACTTCGGACTGGAGGACACGTGGGTGGGCGTGTGCCATGCGGTAATCGTCCGGGAGTGCCCCGAGGCCCGAGTGGTCGATCTGGCGCACCAGGTTCCACCGTACGACGTTCGAACAGGTGCATTCGTCGCCGCGTCGGGCGTGTTTCAGCTTCCGGACGCGATTCACGTCGTCGTGGTCGACCCGGGTGTTGGAGGCGAGCGCCGCTGTGTATGCGTTGTCACGGCCAAGGGAACCGTACTGATCGGACCCGACAACGGCGTCTTGATGCCGGCGGCGTCCGTAGCGGGAGGTGCCGTCAGAGCGTTCGAGTTGCCTGTCGACGCCACGGCGTCCCCGACATTCCACGGCCGGGACGTGTTCGCTCCGGCAGCCGCGCGACTGGCATGTGGCGAGTCGCCGTCAGCTGTGTGGACAGAGCTGGATGTATCGTCTCTCGCGTCGGCCCCATTCCCCGAGTGCGACAAGGAAGGCGAGTACGTTCGTGGAGAAGTGCTGGGAATGGACAGGTTCGGCTCGGTGCGAATCAACATCCCGACAGCTCGGATTTCGGAATTGGGTCTCGAGGGAGATTCGCTGGAAGTCACTATCGGGCACAACGCCCTTGCGGTACCCGTTTGCCGCACCTTCTCCGAGGTGGCAGAGGGGGATCCGCTGGTGGTACTCGACTCCTCGGGGTGGTTGACCCTCTCGATCAACCAAGGGAGCGCAGCAGATCGCTACGGGGTTGTTCCCGGGAGTCGCGTGAGGGTGAGGCCTCTCTAGATCCGTGTCAGACGCGATCGCTAGTCTGTC
This sequence comes from Coriobacteriia bacterium, assembly GCA_038249135.1. GTDB lineage: Bacteria > Actinomycetota > Coriobacteriia > Anaerosomatales > JAAXUF01 > JBBRWO01. The sequence continues at coordinate 3,139 of JBBRWO010000123.1, read as the reverse complement.
CTCAGGAGTACATGAGACGGCAGGGAGATTGCGATGAAGACACAATACGTGGCCGAGCTTGCGGAGGGTACGCGCGTGGATGCGCAGTTCGTGCTTCAGGCAAAAGAGATGCGGGCGACCCGTAGCGGGGAGGCGTATCTCTCTCTGGGTCTCGCCGACAAGACCGGTAGAATGCCGGCCGTCTGCTTCAGGCCATCCACGGAGGCCACCGCAGTTCCTGTTGGGGCCGTGGTCCGTGTTCGCGGCACCGTCACCTCGTTTCGGGGCACCAAGCGCATCTCTCTCGAATCTCTCAGCCCTGCGGGAACGTGGGAGTCCGAGGACTTCATCGCATCGGGGCCACGCTCAAGCGAGGAGCTGGTTGGGGAGCTGCGCTCGCTCGTCGCCTCGGTCGCGGACCCTGATCTCAAGGCGGTTCTGCGCGCGATCTTTTCCGACCGCGAGTTCTTTGCCCGGTTTGTACGATGCCCGGGGGCCCAGTCGTATCACCACGCCTACGTGGGAGGGCTGCTCGAGCACACGGTTAGTGTCGCGTCCCTCGCGCAATCCATGGCCGGGCAGTACCCCGGCGTGGACACCGACCTCCTCGTGACGGCTGCGCTGCTGCACGACATCGGCAAGTGCGACGAACTGTCCTTTGAGACATCTATCGAGTACACGGACTCCGGGCGCCTCCTGGGACACGTGGTTCTCGGAGTACGACGCGTTCATGATGCTGCCGCTAAACAGCGGGCCACGCGCTCCGCCGAGCGACTGATGCGGCTCGAGCACGCTATTCTCTCCCATCACGGCGAACTTGAGTGGGGTTCACCCAAACGGCCATCCACCTTCGAGGCGCTGCTTCTGCATCACGTGGACAATCTGGACGCAAAGGCGTCCGGGTTCTGTGCGCTGCTCTCTGGTGCCGTGCGCGCAGATGAGGCGTGGACTGATTCGGCCAATCTGTTCCGACGGCCGCTGTACGCACCGCGCGCCATGGAGGACGAGCGGCCGTTCAGGGCGGACGAGGATGCACAACATTCCCGTCTGAGCGCCTAGGGGCATAGTTCGGAATGCTCTAGAATCGGAGTCGTCCACGGGGTGCACGCCGACCCACAGTCCCACCGTCACGAGGAGATACACGATGCCCAACGTCCCGCAGGCCGAGATTGGCGTCTTCGGAGGCAGCGGTTTCTACGAACTGCTCGACAATCCGCGAGAGCACAAGATGAACACGCCGTTCGGCGCACCGTCGTCACCCGTGATGATCGGTGAGATCGGTGGCCGCTCTGTGGCCTTTCTCCCGCGGCATGGGAAGGACCATTCCTTACCGCCGCACATGATCAACTATCGCGCAAATGTGTGGGCGATGAAGCAGCTCGGGGTCAGCCGAATCATCGGGCCGAACGCGTGTGGCTCACTCCAGGCGGACGTCGTCCCTGGCGATTTCGTCATCTGCGATCAGTTCGTCGATCGCACGTGGGGGCGCAAGGATACGTTCTACGATGGACCCATCACGACCCACGTTTCCTCGGCGGACCCCTACTGCTCGATCATGCGCGAAGTTGCCGTCGCTGAAGCCTCCAAACTGGGGATCATGGCGCATCCCAAGGGGACCGTCGTTGTAATTCAAGGGCCGCGATTCTCCACGCGAGCTGAGTCGAAGTGGTTCGCATCCCAGGGTTGGGAAGTCATCAACATGACCCAGTACCCCGAGTGCTACCTCGCCCGTGAGCTTGAGATTTGTTATGTGAACATCTCTCTGATCACCGACCACGATGCCGGAGCCGAGGGTGCTGAGCCCGTGAGCAACGAAGAGGTCGTGCGCGTGTTCAACGAGAACAACAGCCGCGTCAAAGGCCTCATTCACGCCATGATTCCTGCCCTGCCTACCGCACGCGAGTGCTCGTGTGCGCATGCACTCGATGGTGCGGCGTTCTAGAATCGCCTGATTGACTTTGACCCGAAAGGAACGCGGCACCCGCGCGAGGCGGTGGGTGCTGCGTTCCTGTTGCTCAGGCTTGTAACAGTCGTTACGCTATTGAAGGGTCTTCCGGCAAGGATTCGGGGTCGTCATGGGCGTCTCGGTGAACCAATCTCGTATACCTCCAGGCGTCGTAGAGCGCCTGCCTTTGTACCTGAATGCGATACTCCACCTCCGTGATGGGGGACATCAGACGGCCTGCTCGGCGAAGATATCCGAGCTTACGGACGTCAACGCGGCGCAGATTAGACGCGACTTCGCCTACTTTGGCCAGTTCGGCAAGCGCGGGGTCGGATACGACATCCCGCTGCTCATCGACCGTATCCAGCGGATTCTCGGCTCCGACCACGTTCAGAGACTCGCCATCGTAGGTGCGGGGAATCTTGGGTCGGCAATCGCGCAGTATGACGGTCTTCGCGCACGCGGATTCGTGGTCGCTGCGCTGTTTGACAGTGATCACCGCAAGGTTGGAACCCGGGTTGGAGACCTGATCGTCCGCGACATCTCGGAATTGGAACGGATCGTCGGTGAGCAGACAATTCGTTTCGGCGTGATCGCGGTTCCGCCGGATGCTGCACAGGATGTCGCTGATCGGTTCTCGGCGGCGGGGATTCGCGTCGTCGTCAACTACTCAACCGCATACGTCTCAGTGCCCGACACGGTGACGCTGCACAACACCGACCCCGTCCGGGAACTGCTCCACACACTGTACTACCTGTCGCGTACCGAGGGCGTAGCGGGCGTGTGATACTGGTGGTACGCTAATCGCTGGTTATTCGCGGCTGACCGGTATCAGTCGTTCCCGACATACTCGGAGGAAAGCACATGATTTCGACCCCAGTGTTTGCGATTATCGGAATTCCCGGTCTCGGTACACCCGAGTTGCTGATAATTCTTGCGGTCGTTTTGATTCTCTTCGGCCCGAAACGCCTCCCTCAGTTGGGCAAGTCGCTCGGCAAGACCATGAAGGCTATTCGAGATGGAGCCGACGGCAAGCTCGGCGACGCTGACGAAGCCGATTCAGATGCAGCCGAAGCTCCTGCCAAGAAGAGCGACGCTGATGCAGAGGCCAAGGTAGAGTCCAAGAAGAAGGACAACGCCGAGGTTTAGCAGCACGATTCTCTGAACTCAGACGGCTCGGCGTGGGGCGTCCTTGTGTCGCGTCGACATTCGTAT
>JBBRWO010000122.1:0-6451 GCA_038249135.1 Coriobacteriia bacterium | reverse complement strand
CTCACCCCGGTACTCCTGACCGGAGACAACGAAACCGTGGCTCGCAGCGTTGGCGTCGTGATCGGCATCGACGATGTGCGGGCCGGCGTGCTCCCCGCCGAAAAGGCCGAAGTGATCCGTGCACTGCAGGCCGAGGGCAAGGTCGTGGCGATGGTCGGTGACGGCGTCAACGACGCGGTCGCACTCGCCACAGCCGACCTCGGCATCGCGATGGGCACCGGTACCGACGTCGCAATCGAGGCCAGTGACCTGACCCTGATTCGCAGCGACCTCATGGCGGCAGCGGATGCGATCCGGCTGTCCCGACGCACGCTCGGCACGATCAAGTCAAACCTGTTCTGGGCCTTCGCCTACAACGTGGCCGCAATCCCGCTCGCCATGCTCGGCCTGCTCAACCCTCTGATCGCCGGAGCCGCCATGGCGCTGTCTTCGGTCTTCGTAGTGAGCAACAGCCTCCGGCTGCGCGGCTTCCGCGGGCTGAAGATCACCCCGACGCCCGAGTTGACCGGGCAGTCGTGACAGGCGCGGCGCGAATGGTGTCGTGGTGGACCGAGTTGCGGGCCGGGACAGGTCTCGCGATCAATCCACACAGAAAATAGCAGGGCAGAGGCCGTTTCCGGAGAATTCCGGAGGCGGCTTTTGCCGTGGTGGCGCAGTCACGCCTTCTCTCGACCCGTTTACCGGTGAGATTCTCAACTTCTACCGTGGCCGCTACCGACCCACGAGAGCACAGCAGGAATACCTCGCCGTGACAGACGTCACCTGCGGCACCTCCGGCTGGGAAAGGCTCGCCATGACGCTCTGTGAGACGGATCACCGGTTGAAGACGTTGACGAAGGGCTAAATCGGAATAACTCTGACCGAAACACGAATTCGGCCTTACCCCGCGTCCCCCGGCCCTCGAGCATCACTAGCCGTGGGCTCTGTCGCGTTGTCTGATGCCGAACCCAGCACGGGGGCGGCGAGGGCTCGAATACGCTCCATCGTGTCCGGGTCAGGTGCGGAAGCTTCGTACGCCGCGATGAGTTTGTCAGTCTCGTTGACAACGCGCGTTCGTCGTGACCGTGTGGATGAGGCGCGACTGAGACGATCCGCGAGGCGCAGTGCAGAGCGAATAACCATCGGATGCTCGAGACCATAGGTTCTAATCGCGGCGAAAATCCCACCGGCCAGCTCCTCAGCGGTTGGCCACACGCAGGTCACACGGGCTACACCGTCATCGTCTGCCAGGTGGGATGACGGGACGGCACGACGGAACAGCGGGATGAGGCTCTCTCCTGCAAGATCCAGTGCGCTCACGGCGGTGTACGGGTCATTCGCACCGGAAGCGAGACCGCGCACCGCTATCTCGACGAGCTGTTGCAAGGCGAACTGGATATCCTGGTGGGGAGTTCGGGCGGAGCCGAGAGTGAAGGCCGATTGAATTTCTCGATCCAGCTGACCGTCGGCAGTACCGTTCCCGTCGGAACTGACTACCTCCACCAACGGTTCGCCCGGGACAACATGTGTGCCCGGCATCGCGGTCACGGTGATGACGCTTCGGTGGGACGACGCGATGCGTACCAGCTTCTTCAGATCGACTGCTTGCACGTAACCTCCCGCGACGGATGGGATCACGGTCGGCTGAGCGAAGGAGATGATGCCGGCTGTGGTGGCCAGATCTTCTTGCTCGTCTGGGTAGAGCAGGTCGATTGTGGCGGTGAGGTCATCCTGAACTCGGCGTTGCAGGGTGGTGATCTGCACCGAGTCTGCGATGTGGTGGATGAAGAACACCAGCACGGCCACATCAAGCACGGCGAGTAGCACGGCGAAAAAGACCGCTGTGATCGGAACGAAACTGTCGTTGTCCTCGACCTGGGTGTGCACGGATTGTAGAACCACGAGCGAGTACAGAAACGTTGAGGTGAATATGGCCAGTACGAACTGATTGGCCCTGTCGGCCATGAAGTTACGCACCAGTCTCGGGCCGTACGTTGATGACGTCGTTGCGAGTACGGAGATGGTTATCGAGAACGTTGTGCCCGCAACGGTGAGCATCGACGCTCCGATGATCGAGAGAATCGCTCGTCCGCCGCTCGCGCTCAACGCATCGAGGAAGAACGCGCCGGTGACGCCGTTGCCAATCAACGCGCGATCAAACAACACCAATCCCTGTGCGAGAAGGATGGCCATGATTCCAAAGACAGTGGGGAGAAACCAGAAAGACTCCCGAGCGCGCAAGAACATTGTTCGTTTCATACGGTGGCCTCCTCCGATGCTGGTGCGATGATTCACGACTGCTAGTCGCTCTGCGGCAATATTCAACCATGTCGTGTGACTCCAGCTGATCCCGGCTTCCGAGATTCTCGGGTGACAGGGGCCTCAGCGAGGTCCGCGAGCTGGCTGGGAATATGGGCAGACACTCTCGCCTCACCCGGTTCACCGATATATCGTTAGGTATCGTCGAGCATGGATGGCTACGGCGCTGAGGAGGAAAATCATGAGCAATTCATTTATGGGCGATAGGTTCTCCGGACGCAGGAGCGGCGCCGGTGAAGGCTGGCCCGCCAACGCGGTGTGGGAAGCGATGGAACAGTTTCGCGGACAGTTCGACCGCAAGGCCGGCATGAGGATGGGACGAGGCGACGTGCGCGCGGCGGTGCTAGCCCTCCTTGTCGAGAAGCCGATGCACGGCTACCAGATCATCCACGAGATCGAGGAACGCAGTGGCGGCGCGTGGAAGCCGAGCCCCGGCTCGGTCTATCCGACGCTTCAACTGCTCGCGGACGAGGGTTTGATCAGCGCCGAGGAGTCCAACGGTCGCAAGACCTACTCCCTCACGGACGAGGGACGGCAGGTAGCAGAGGCCGCGGCCGATCAGCCGGCACCATGGGAGGCACCGGGCGCTCGGGACAGCGCCCGGGACGGCGGGCGTGCGACCGCGCTGCCCAAGGCAGGCCTTGACCTGGCCCAGGCCGCAGCGCAGGTCGGGCGCACCGGCAACCCCGAGCAGGTGAAACAGGCCGTCGACGTTCTCGAAGAAGCGCGTCGTAAGCTTTACTCCATCCTCGCTCAAGACTGAGCGTGCCCCAGCACAACGGCGCCGCGGAGAATAGATGACCGAGATTCGATGACCGACGTCGGGGACATGCGCGCCCGCTACCGCAGAATCATGCGGTTCGCCGCTCGCTATCTGGTGCAGGCCTGGTGGTATGAACTGTTTCTCCCGCGGGTCGGGCTCGCGCGGTTATCAGCACGCAGCCGCGCGAGGCGCCTCCAGCGACTCGCGCAGCACTTCCACGTGCTCGCGGTCGACCTGGGTGGCCTCATGATCAAGGTCGGCCAGTTCATGTCGTCACGACTCGACGTGCTGCCGCCCGAGATCACCAAGGAACTCGAGGGTCTGCAAGACGAGGTTCCGCCGGTACCCTTCCCGGAGATCCGGGCCCTCGCCGAGGCCGAGTTGGGCGTGACGCTGGAGCGTGCGTTCTCGTTCGTCGATCCGACTCCGCTCGCGGCGGCATCCCTCGGTCAGGTCCACCGCGCGCGACTCTCAGAAATGGATGCCGCGGAGACGGGCCTGCTCGACGTCGTCGTGAAGATTCAGCGTCCGGGCATCGGCGAGATCGTCGACGTCGACCTCCGCGCGCTTCGCCGCGTTGCCGGCTGGCTCAGTCGTGTGCGCCTCGTCTCGGATCGGGTCGACATGCCCACCCTCGTCGAGGAGTTCGCGTCGACGAGCCTTGAGGAGATCGATTACCTGCACGAGGCAACAAGCGCCGAGCGGTTCGCGCAGGACTTCACGGACGACGCCCGGGTCGGTGTTCCCGAGCTGGTGTGGGAGCGCACGACGCGGCGGGTGCTGACTCTGCAGGATGTCACCGCGATCAAGATCAACGATGTCGATGGGCTGAGAGCCGCCGGCATCGACCCGTCCGACGTCGCCACCGAGTTCGCGGCCGTCATGTTCGATCAGCTTTTCCTCCACGGCTACTTCCACGCTGACCCGCACCCCGGCAACATCTTCGTTACGCCGCTCAGTGGCGCCGGCGAGGATAGTTCGAACGAAAGCCGGGCCTGGAGGTTCACCTTCATCGATTTCGGGATGATGGGGGAGGTGCCCGGCGCTCTGCGAGGAGGGCTACGGAAGCTGCTGATCGCGGCCGCGTCCCGCAACGGCAAGGGAATGGTGGACGGCATCCGTGGTGTGGGCGTGCTCCTGCCGTCTGCTGACACCGCCGAGCTCGAGCGCGCCATGACAAAGCTGTTCGCCCGGTTCGGCGGTATGGGTTTCGCCGAGTTGCAAGACGTCGATCCGCGAGAGTTCCGCGCCTTCGCGAACGAGTTCGGTGATGTCGTTCGCTCACTGCCGTTTCAGTTGCCGGAGAACTTCCTGCTCATCATCCGTGCGATGTCACTGACGTCGGGTATGTGCAGCTCGCTCGACCCTGCCTTCAACATCTGGAATGCCGTCGAGCCATACTCCGCCCAGCTGATTCGGGCCGAGGGCGGAAACCTGGTTCAGGATGTCGCGAAGCGCGCGGTGTCGGCCGCGGGTATCATCGCGCGGCTGCCCCAGCGACTCGATAACCTCACGACGCGGATCGAAGAGGGCACGGTCTCTGTGCAGACCCCTCGGCTCGAGCGTCGCCTCGGCAACATCGAGCGAACGGGACGTCAGATCATCTCGGCGATCCTGTTTGCCGCACTACTGATCGGCGGCGTCATGCTGCGTGCCGAGGATGTCGTGTTCGGAACGGTGCTCATGGTGGTTTCTGCGTTCCCGCTGTTCCACGCCCTGTTCGCGGGGATCGTTGCGCGGCGCGGGCCCCTGCCCTAGGCAACCGCCCGCCAGATGATTACCTACCCGATGCGCGGCAACGCCAGTTTCAACCTGACGACCTCCTTGCGTACCGACGTTGGCGCGAATCTTCTGCGGCGCGGATCGTGACGCTTACGTGGCGGCGACGCGCATCCGCTCTTCGGCCAGGTCGTAGTCGGGCTCGGGCCAGTCCAGGTTGAACTCCAGTAGCTTGTCGATGATGATTTGCTGCACGGCCAGTCGCGAATACCACTTGTGGTCCGCAGGAACGACCAGCCACGGCGCGTGATCGGTCGACGTTCGTTCGAGGGCGATCTGGTAGGCCTCCTGAAGCTGGCGCCACAGCTCGCGGTCGTCGACGTCGCTCGGGTTGTACTTCCACAACTTGGACTCGTGACGAAGCCGGGCAACCAGGCGCCGCCTCTGCTCCTCTTCGCTCATCTGGAGCATCACCTTGATGATCGTGGTTCCGTTGTCCGTCGCTTGTTGCTCGAAGGTGTTGATCTGGCGATATCGCCGGTCGAGCGTCTTCGGGTCAGCAAGGTGACGCACGCGTGCGGCCAACACGTCTTCATAGTGTGAACGATCAAAGACGCCCACCATCCCGGGCTCGGGGAGTCTCTTGCGCACGCGCCAGAGGAAGCCGTGCTTCAGCTCCTCAGGGGAGGGTGCCTTGAAACCGTGCACAACCACGCCGGAGGCGCTCATTCCGGCGAGCGAGTGGGTGACGATCCCGCCCTTGCCGGAGGTGTCCATTCCCTGCAGAACAAGCAGCAGGGAGCCCGTGCCACCGACGGTGCTGTCGGCGAAGAACTTGCCCTGCAGATCGCGCAGGGTGCCCTCCTGCTTCAGCCGGAGGGCGGTGCCAGACCGTTTGGTGGCGTTGATTCCGGGTGTCGCCCCTGGGTCGACATCCGTGAGCTGGAATCCGGGTTCCACCCGATGGAGATCGCTCGGCTTCTCTGACCACACTGTCTTCGACATGGGTCGATGGTAGCGGATGCGTGTTCCGTGACGAGCGGCGATGTCAGTTGGCGGTATGGCTGTTGCTCAGCCGCCGGGAGATTCCCTAGTTCGGCCACTACCGTGGTAAGGCAACGATCGCCCCGTGGTCGCTGTTATCGAACGGATCAACAATGACAGGAATCACGCTGGGACCAGCGAAAAGAACTGCGTGGCGGTTGAAATCGCAGATAACCAAGTCACGCATGCTGCAGGCAGCCAAAGCCGCCGTCGCCGTTGGCATTGCGTGGTCTGTGGCGCCATATTTGCCCGGGGTCGCCGACGATTACCCCTACTACGCGCCGCTCGGCGCCCTCGTGAGCATGTACCCCACGCTGATGGGTTCGGTGAGAAATGCCCTGCAAACCCTCGGGGGTCTTGCAGTCGGGATTCTGCTCGCCGGGGCAGTGCTCGTCGTCAGCGAGCCGAACGTAGTGACTATTTCGCTCGCCGTCGGCGTCGGTTCGCTGATCGCTGCCACCGGGTGGTTCGGCGCTAACCGCGAATTCACTACCGAGACCTGAGTGCTGATTACGAGGACCTGGCTGCCCTCGAAACCGTCACCTTTCACGTGCGGGATCTCACGTATGTTCTTACCGGGGCGGTGTGGGGCACCCCGGTTGATGTCGAGCTGAAACCGGATTTGCG
>JBBRWO010000121.1:0-6456 GCA_038249135.1 Coriobacteriia bacterium | reverse complement strand
GGGAATCGTCAGAATCTCCGCGCCGATGAGTACCGTGCGAGGGCCGTGACGGTCGATGAGCACGCCGGCCACCATCGAGCCGATGATCGCGGCGATGCTGTTGCCGGCCATGACCCACGCGAGCGTCGCTGCGCTGGCGTTGAAGGTGTAGGCAGCCATGCCCCAGGTGCCGATGAAGAACGCAGCGCTGCCACCGATACGCGACACGAAGCGCGCGGAGACGACGAGAGCGAGATTGCGGTTTCTGAGCATGGCGCGCTAGAGACCTTCGGGCGCGGCGCCGTCGGCGTTGGCCACAGGGTTGCGCAGCGTGCCGACACCCTCGATGAACACCTCGACGATGTCGCCCTCGTGGATCTCGCCGATGCCACCCGGTGTGCCGGTCAGGATCACGTCGCCGGGAACCAGCGTCATGACGTGACTGATGAAGCTCACCAGCGTATAGGGATCGAACAGCATGTCGGAGGTTCGCACCTGTTGGCGAATCTCGCCGTTGACGGTGGTGCGCAGCTCGAGGTCGCTCGGGTCCACGTCGGTTGCGACCCACGGGCCCAGCGGGCAGAAGCCGTCAAATCCCTTGGCGCGCGTCCACTGGCCGTCGCGCGTCTGCAAGTCTCGAGCGGTCACGTCGTTGCCGCAGACGAAGCCGAGCACGTTCTCGGCGGCCTGTGCGACCGATGCGCGATGCGTGCGCCTGCCGATCACCACGCCCAGCTCACCCTCGTAGTCCACGCGTCCCACGCCATCGGGCAGCGGAATCGGGGTCCCGGGGCCGATGACAGCGGTGGACGGTTTCACGAAGATGACCGGCTCGATGGGCGTCTCGTGTCCCATCTCGGCGATGTGATTCTTGTAGTTGAGCCCGACGCAGACGACCTTGGTGGGCACGACCGGCGAGAGCAGGTGCGCCGTCACCAGCGGGACGACCCCTTCCGGCTCCCAAGCCGCGAACGGTTCGTCACTGATGAGGGTGATAGTGGTTTCGTCGGCTAGTCCGTAGCGGCAATCGCCCTCGTGCATAATCCGCACGACACGCATGCCTTGCCCCCTGATGCGACCAATCGGGTCAATCTCGCTGCTACTTTCCATGCGAGTCGGGGCTTTCCTGCTGCGGGTTGCGAGCGAGGCCGTATTCGATCGCGTCGACGAGAGCTTCCCACGACGCTTCGATGATGTTTTCCGAGACTCCGACGGTGCCCCAGCTGGTTTCAGCGTCCTTGGTCTCGATGAGGACGCGCGTGACCGCGTCGGTCCCCTTCTTGTCCTCCAGGACACGCACCTTGTAGTCGTCGAGCGTGATCGCGGCGAGCTGTGGGTAGAAGCGGCCGATGGCGATTCGCAGCGCCTTGTCCAGCGCGTTGACGGGGCCGTTGCCCTCGGCGGTGGCGATGAATCGGTGACCGCTCGCGTGGATCTTGATGGTGGCCTCGGTCATGACGCGACCGTCCTCGCGCTTCTCGGCGATGACGCGGAAGGACTCGAGGCGGAACGCCGGCTCGAAGGTACCGAGGCGCTTCTGCAGCATGACCGACAAGGACGCGTCGGCGGCCTCGAAGCTGTAGCCTTGGTACTCGAGGTCCTTGATGTCGTCGAGCACCGATGCCGCCTGATCGCCGGAAAGGTCGATGCCGAGTTCGGCCGCCTTCATGGTGAGCGACGCGCGTCCGGCCAGTTCGCTGACCACGACGCGGGCGGCGTTGCCCACACTCGCGGGATCGATGTGCTCGTAGGCGCCGGCGAGTCGCCCGGTGGCGCTCGCATGCAGCCCGCCCTTGTGTGCGAACGCGCTCGCGCCCACGTACGGCTGCTGTGCGACGGGTGCGAGGTTGACGGTCTCGGCGACGAAGTGACTGACTTCCGTGAGCAGGCTCAGCTGCTCGCGACTTAAGCAGTCGTCGCCCATCTTGAGCACCAGCGCCGGGATGATCGCCGAGAGGTCCGCGTTTCCGGCCCGCTCACCGTACCCGTTCATGGTGCCCTGCACGTGGCTGCAGCCGGCTTCGACCGCCACCAGCGAGTTGGCGATCGCGCAGCCGGAGTCGTTGTGCGTGTGGATGCCCAGCGGCGCCGAGACGTGCGGAGCGAGCTCTGCCACGATGCGCACGATGTCGCCCGGCAGCATGCCGCCGTTGGTGTCGCAGAGGATGACGCCGTCGGCACCAGCTTCGGCCGCAGCGACGCAGACCGCGGTGGCGTACTCGGCGTTCGCGACGTAGCCGTCGAAGAAGTGCTCGGCGTCGAGGAACACCGTGCGGCCGGCGGCCTTCAGGTACGCGACGCTCTCGCGGACCATCGCGAGGTTCTCGGCCAGCTCGCAGTGGAGCGCCTCGGTGACCTGCAGGTCCCACGCTTTGCCGACGATGCACAGCGCCGCGCAGCCAGTATCGAGCAGCGCGGCGAGGCCGGGGTCTGTCTCGGGCGTGGTGTCCTTGCGACGCGTCGAGCCAAACGCCGAGATGACCGCCTGCTCAAGCTTCAAGTCACGTGCACGCTCGAAGAACTCGATGTCCTTGGGATTGCTCCCCGGGAATCCGCCCTCGATATAGTGCACGCCGAGAAGATCGAGCTTGGCCGCGATGCGCAGCTTGTCCTGCACGGAGAGCGACAACCCTTCGCGCTGGGTGCCGTCGCGCAGCGTGGTGTCGTAGAGGGTGATCATGGCGCTAGACGCGCTCCAGCCATTCCTCGTACTCGGGCAGCTCGCCCTTGACGGCCTTGAAGTACGTCTGCTGGATCTCCAGGGTGATGGGGCCGGCCGGGCCGATGATGCGATGGTCGACCGAGCGTACCGGTACCACCTCGGCTGCCGAGCCCGTCATGAACATCTCGTCGGCGGTGTAGAGGTCGGTGCGCACCAGAGAATCCTCGAGGATGTCGTAGCCCAGCCCGATCGCGATCTGCATGATCGAGTCGCGGGTGATGCCCTCGAGCAGGCCATCGGACACCGGCGGCGTGAAGATCTCGCCACCGCGCACGATGAACAGGTTCTCGCCGGTTCCCTCGGTGACGAGGCCCTGCTCGTTGAGAAGGATCGCCTCGTTATAGCCGTGCTGGTTGGCCTCGATACGGGCCAGCGATGAGTTCAGGTAATTACCGGTGGCCTTGATCGCGGGCGGCAGCGAGTTGATGCCGCGCTGACGCCATGAGCTCACGCCAACGTCGACGCCTTCGCGCAGCGCCTCCTCGCCCATGTACGTCTCCCAGGGCCAGCACGCGATGATGACCTGCACCGGGGCGGGCAGCGGGTCGAGACCCATGATGCCGTAGCCGCGAAACGCCAGCGGGCGGATGTAGCAGGACGGCAACTTGTTGACTCGGATGGTCTCTTTGACTGCTTCGACCAGCTCTTCGACGGTGTAGCCGAGGTCCATGAAGAGCATCTTGGCGCTGCGCTCAAAGCGCTCCATGTGCTCGGTCAGGCGGAAGACCGCGGGACCATCAGCGGTCGCGTAGCAGCGAATGCCCTCGAACACGCCGGAGCCGTAGTGCAGCGCGTGGGTGAGTACGTGGACCTGAGCCTTGTCCCAGTCGACCAGCTCGCCATCCATCCAGATCTTGTCGACCTTAGGCAGCTCTGCCATCGTCGCTCCCCCCTATGGGTCAGGTGATGTGACGTACTAGTGTAGCCGACCGAGCGGCTACGCGAGTGCCGCAACAACCAGATCGCCCATCGCAACGGTGCCGACGATCTTCTCGACGGGGGTGGCGGAGCTGGCGATGTCTCGCGTGCGCCATCCCTCGGCGAGGACGCTCTCAATCGCATTGGCCAACTTATCAGCCGCATCGTGCATCGAGAAGCTGTAGCGGAGCATCAGCTCGACTGACAGCAGCATCGCCAGCGGATTGGCAACACCGAGACCGGCGATGTCGGGCGCAGACCCGTGGCTGGGCTCGTAGAGCGCCGTGCCGTCGCCCAGGCTCGCGCTGGCAAGCATGCCGAGCGACCCGGTGAGCATCGAGGCCTCGTCGGAGAGGATGTCGCCAAACATGTTCTCGGTGACCATCACGTCGAACTGACCCGGCGTGCGAATGAGCTGCATCGCGGAGTTGTCCACGAGCTGGTCGACCAGCCCGACGTCGGAGTACTCAGCGGCGTGGAGGCGGTGGACGACCTCGCGCCACAGCCGGCTCGACTCGAGCACGTTGGCCTTGTCGACGCTGTGGACCATGTTGCCGCGCGTGCGGGCCGCCTCGAACGCGATGCGCGCGATGCGCTCGATCTCGTACTCGCTGTACGCCATCGTGTCGTAGGCGCGCATGCCGGCGCCGCCGCCGGTGGCCGCACCCTCAACGTCGGTCTCCCGAGCGCGGTCGCCAAAGTACAGGCCGCCGGTGAGCTCACGGACGATGAGCATGTCGACGCCCTCGAGGAACTCGGGCTTGAGTGAGCTGGCATCTCGCAGCGCGTCGAAAATCTTGACCGGCCGCAGGTTCGCGAACAGTCCCAGCGCCTTGCGTATGCCGAGAAGCCCCTGCTCAGGGCGAGGTTTTGCGGGGTCGGTGGTGTCCCACTTGGGTCCGCCGATGGCCGCGAGCAGCACCGCGTCGGCAGCGCGCGCACACTCGAGCGTGGCGTCAGGAAGCGCGGTACCGGTCGCATCGATCGCCGCGCCGCCGAGAAGCGCCTCGGTGAACTCGAAGCTCACGTCATGCTTCGCGCCGATGACTCCGAGGACCTTGACCGCCTCGGCGGTGATCTCAGGGCCGATACCGTCGCCGGGGAGCAGGCAGATGCGGTAGGTGGTGCTCATGAGCCCACCTTCTCGCGAACGGCGTTGATCAGGCCGCCCTTCTCGATGATGTCCTTCACAAACGGCGGGAACGGCTGAGCCTGATAGGTCTTGCCGGTGGTCTCGTTCAGGATGACGCCCGCGTCGGCGTCCACGGTGATCTTGTCGCCGTCGCTGATGCCGTCGACGGCCTCCGGCGCCTCCATGATGGGCAGGCCGGTGTTGATCGCGTTGCGATAGAAGATGCGCGCGAAGCTCTTTGCGATGATCACGTCAACGCCGGCGGCTTTGATCGAGATCGGCGCGTGCTCACGGCTCGATCCACAACCGAAGTTCTCATCGGCGACGAGGATGTCACCAGTCGCGACCTTGCCGATGAAGCCGGCGTCGAGGTCCTCCATGCAGTGCTTCGCAAGCTCCGCGGGATCGCTCGTGTTGAGGTAGCGCGCCGGGATGATTACGTCGGTGTCGATGTCGCGCCCGTACTTGTGGGCGGTGCCGGTGAACTTCACGGGTGTCTCCTCAGGCCGATGAGGTCGGTGGAAGGGAATTGTACCAGTCGCGTTCATGTGACGCCGTTCGTTGACCTCAAGTGCGATAATCGGCCCACAGGGGCAACGAGCCATCACATCCGTAACATCACCCGCGCCCCCTTCCGCGCCTTGCCGTCTGGACACCCATGAACTCGCGTCGAATCATCAGCGGCCTCGCACTGGCCGCGCTTGCCACCGTGCTGGTCTCCGCTGTGATGGCTCTGCTCACTGACGGGCCGGGGATGCTCGCAGCGCTCCGCGAATTCCCGCTGCCCACGCTCGCGGCGATGCTCGCGCTGGGACTCGCAAGCTTCACCGTGCGCGGTCTGCGCTGGGGACAGCTGATGCGAGCAGTCGGTCATCCCGCCCGCGCGCGAGATGCCATCTACCTGCAGATCGCCGGCCAGACGATGACGCTGACTCCCGGCCGAATCGGCGAGGTCCTGAAGCCGTGGCTCGCGCGCAGCACCTCCGACATGCCGATGTCGCGCGGCGTCGCGCTCGTGTTCGCCGAGCGGGTCGCCGACCTCATCGGCGTATGCATCCTAGCGCTCGGTGGGTTCACGCTGGTGGGCGGGAACCGCTGGGCGCTGGCGGGTGGGCTCGCGGCCGTCCTCGTCGGCAGTGCTCTCGCAAGCTCCGAGTGGTTCCACGCGCTCGCTCTCCGCATCGTAAAGAAGCAGAACTGGGCACGCGATCATCACGCCTCCGCCGAGACGGTCTCCGAGACGATCCGCCTCTCGCTGACGTGGCGCACGCTCATCTGGTCGGTGCCGGCCTCCGTGATCGCGTGGGGGCTTGAAGGCGTCGGATTCGCGCTGTGCCTCTCGTCACTGGGATTTTCGGCCGTGAGCCTGCCGGCAGCGGTGTCGATCTACGCGATCGCTACGCTCGCCGGCGCGCTGACGTTCCTGCCCGGCGGCATCGGGTTGACCGAGGCTTCCATGGTCGGCGTCCTCATCGCGGCCGGCATGCAACCTGCGGAGGCATCCGCAGCCACGGTCATCACGCGCATAGCCACCCTCTGGTGGGGCGTGGGAATCGGCTGGGCCGTGCTGGCGACCCGACCGTCGGTGCTGCGCTCGGTGCTGGCGTTCGACGACACCGAGGACAGCACCCCTGATGACGAAGCTGCAAGTGGCGTCGCGTGAAGACCACCTCGCACGAGCCGGAATGCGCCCACACTATCGAGT
>JBBRWO010000120.1:0-6569 GCA_038249135.1 Coriobacteriia bacterium | reverse complement strand
CACGGAACTGCTTGTCACGCCAGCTCCAATGTCTTGATGGTTGTCTACCCGGGAAGCGATGGACGATCGCGAGCGAAACTCTCCGACTTCGGTGTGGCATCGGCATGGGCGAGCGCCCAGAAAGCGTCGGAAACCTCGACGGGTGGCACTGCTGCCTACCTCAGTCCGGAGCAAATTCGCGGGGAGGAGGTTGGTGCGGCGAGCGATATCTACTCCCTTGGCCTGGTGCTCCTGGAGTGCTTCTCCGGTCACCTTGAATTCCCGGGACAGTCCTTTGCCTCGGCACTCGCCCGGCTCGAGCGCGAGCCCGAGATCCCGAGCCATTTATCTAAAGTCTGGCGCCATCTCCTGACATCAATGACGGCCAGAAACCCGGCAGAGCGCCCCCGCATTCGCGATATTGTCCTGACTCTTCGCGATGAGGCACGATCGGATGCTCCACGTCACCGCCGCTCTGAGAGCGCTGTCATGGCTCCGAACGAACTGGACCGGCTGGCCGAGGTGCGCCGGTATCAGATTCTCGACACGCCCCCCGACGGTGCCTTCGATCGGATCACCGCGCTGGCGGCGCGTGCCTTCTCGGTTCCGATTGCCATCGTCAGCATCGTGGATCACGACCGGATCTGGTTCAAGTCCCACCCTGGAATTGATGTCGTCGAGATCGGCCGCGACGCCGGACTCTGCGCTTCGGCGATTCTGCACGACACACCGTGGGTTGTCGAGAACGCACGAATCGATCCGCGCGCACTGGCCAACCCCCTCGTTGTCGGAGAGCTGGGCGTGCAGTTCTATGCCGGTGTGCCCCTTCGAACCAGGTCCGGCCATAACCTCGGCACGTTGTGCGTGTTGGATTATGTGCCCCGCGAAATGACACCACCGGAAATCGCAACGCTGAACGACCTGGCTGCGCTTGTGGTGGGCGAACTGGAGCTGCGGTTGGAAAGCCGAGAGCTTTCCGTGGGGACTGATCGAGAGCGAAGGTAAGCGTCGGCGCGCAGACTGCGCGGCTAGGGCAGTACGTGACCGGCGGCCGTGAACAGGCGGTACCACTCCGGTCGGGTGAGCGGCACGTCGGAGCCGGCCGCGGCATCCGTCAGGTGTGAGATGTTCGTGGTGCCCAGCACAACCTGGATGTTGGCGGGGTGCCGTGTGATCCACGCGACGGCAATCGCCGCGGGGGCCACGTCGTACTTCACTGCGAGCTCGTCGAGGACGTCGTTGAGAGCCGAATACGACTCCCGATCGCCGAGGAAGATCCCGTCGAAGAACCCCTTCTGGAACGGCGACCACGCCTGAAGAGTGATGCCGTTGAGGCGGGAGTAGTCGATGATGCCGTTGCCGCGGTCAACGGACTGCTCGAGACCGGCCATGTTGGCTGACATACCCGCGGTGATCATCGGCGCGTGCGTGAGGCTGAGCTGCACCTGGTTGACGATGAGGGGCTGGCTCACCGAGTTCTTGAGAAGCTCGATCTGACCTGGGGTGTGGTTGGACACACCGAAATTGCGCACCTTGCCGGATTTCTGCAACGCGTCGAACGCCGCAGCCACCTCGTCGGGCTCCACGAGCGCATCGGGGCGATGCAGCAGCAAGAGATCGAGGTAATCCGTCTGCAGCGCGGCCAGAGACTCATCCGTGGAGCGCAGGATGTGCTCCGTGGAGAAATCCCAGAAGCCCGGGCGGATGCCGACCTTGGACTGAATCGTGACGGCCGCGCGCTCCGCAGCGGAGAACGTCACGGCGTCGCCGAAGCGCTTTTCGCACTCGTGGGTCTCAGCGCCGTAGATGTCGGCGTGATCGAAGAAGTTGATGCCGGCATCGCTGGCAGCGCCCACAAGGGCGCGAATCTCGCCGTCGGTCATCGAGGAGATCCTCATCAGACCCAGGATGATGCTGGATGTTTCAAGGTTCGTGTTCGGTAGAGTCTGCGATTTCATGCTTCTATCCTGCCGGTTGCTTTCTAAGGAACGAAGTTGAGCGGGAGGTCGGCCGAGCAATCGGGCCGAGAGATCAGGTAGCCCTGGGGACGGCGCTCAATCCGGTGTGCCGGAGCTCCGCGCCTCACGTCTCAACTGGGAGCGGGCGTCGTGCTCGACGAGATTCGGAACGAAGGCGCGAACAGGGTTTTCCGAGAGTGCCCGAAAGCCCGTGTCGACGGTCTCGGTGATGTGATCGCGCGTCGTACCCGGAAAATGCTGCGATAGTCGGTCAATCATCAGGCCCACCTCAGCGGGGTCTTCCTCAAATTGCTTCACACGACGAGTGTGGTCGATATTCGCTTCGGGGGCAAAACGATCACAAGATTCTCACATCCGCGATCGCAGTCGACCTCACTTGCATCCTCGCCGCGATCCGTCTCCGGCTCGAACGCACGGATGCGACATACACTTGAGCCATGAATGCTGCCTCAGCCACAAACGCTGCCCGTGCGGCAAAGAACAGCACTCCACTTCGTGCCCTGGCGCGGTTGGGATTCGCCACCAACGGTCTGCTGCACATTCTCATCGGCGGACTGGCCATCAGCATCGCGCAGAGCGGCGGAAGCGGTTCGGCAGACCAGTCCGGTGCGCTCGGGCAGCTCGCGTCGACCCCGGGCGGAGTGTTTCTGCTCTGGACGGTTGTGATCGGTCTTTTCGCCCTCGGCGTGTGGCTGTTGGTGGCGGCATTTCTGATCCAGGGTGGCGACCCCAAGCGCAAGTGGGCCCACCGCGGTGTCGAGGCGAGCAAGGCCGTGGTCTACATCTTCCTGGCCTTCACGGCGTTCACCTTTGCCCGCGGAAGTTCAACGAGTGCGTCGAGCAGCACGAGCGATGCGAGCGCGACGCTCATTTCCTCCCCGGGCGGTGTCGTCGTTCTCTTCGCCGCCGGGATCATCGTTCTCGCCATCGGCGCCTTCTTCGTCTATAAGGGCTTGGCCAGGAAGTTCACATCCGATATCTCGGTACCGGCCGAGCCCGCTCGAAAGATGGTCATCGCCCTCGGCGTTACCGGCTACGTCTCCAAGGGCATCGCGCTGGGCGTTGTGGCGATCCTGCTCATGGTTGCCGCGGTCACTCGTGACTCGAGCAAGTCGACCGGTCTCGACGGCGCACTGAAGGCGCTGGCCGCGCTTCCCTACGGCGCCATCATCCTGGATGCCGTCGGAATCGGCCTGATCGCCTACGGTCTATATTGCTTCGTCCGCGCCTGGCGAGCCCGGCTCTAGACGTACGGGCAGACCCAACAGCCACACCATCAGTGGATGACTGCGAGCAGCACACCGACCGCGATGAAGAGAACGCCGAAGACTCGGTTCAGCGTTCGCTGACCGCGAGCGTCACGGGTGAATCGCTGAAACGAACGCGCCGTTCCGGCGAAGAAGAACCACATCACCAGAACGTCAATCACAATGACGGTGGCGGCGACGACCAGATACTGAGGCAGCATCGGTCGGTCCGCACGGATGAACTGGGGCAGGAAGGCCAGAAAGAACACAATCGCCTTGGGGTTGAGCATGTTCACCCACAGCCCGCGCCGGAACATCGACCATCGAGGCTCAGTGCGCAACCCAAGCGCCCGCTCAGCATCGATCTCCGGTTTGGCGAGGAACTGCCGGATGCCCAGGTAGACGAGGTAAGCGGCACCCGCGAAGCGAATGATGTTGAAGGCGAGTGGAGAACTGGCCACGAGCAGACCCACACCGAGCGCCACGATCACGATGTGAATGAGCAGCGCGGCCTGCTGGCCGAGGATTCCCCAGATCGAGCGGCGAAAGCCTGAGTTCAGCGCATTGCTCATGGTGTTGATTGCCCCCGCGCCGGGAGTGAAACTGATCAACGTGCCTGCTCCCAGGAGGGCCAACCACAAAGTGAACTGCACCGACTCAGTGTAGGTGTTCCGTGCCGTTCGCTGCGGCACGATAGCAGCACGGACACGTACGATCGGGTGATGCCTCCGCGTTCACCTCTGCCGCAACGACACGGGCTCGAGGCCGCGTGGGTGCGCACTCCGGATCTTGACCGCTCGCGACAGCATCCGTGGCCGACCATGGGGGACTGGCTGCGCGAGCGGCTCTGCGAGTTCGTTGACGTGGCAGGGTTTCTGGCCGCAGATCGCTTCGTCTATGAGGCGGGCGCGCCGGTCGTGGGCAGCGACGCCTACCGGCCGCACACCTTCGTCTGGTTCCATCGCGATCTCGCCGAAGAGGCATCCGTGCCCGGGCACATTCATGTCATTTATCGCGACGAGCGGATCGTGGTGATCGACAAGCCGGCTTTTCTCTCGACCATTCCGCGTGGTCGGCACGTCGTGCAGAGTGTGGTCGTGCGCCTGCGCGCAGAGCTGGAGCTCCCCGAGCTCTCACCGCTGCATCGACTTGACCGCGTGACCTCGGGACTGCTGGTCCTGGCGACCGAGCGACGTTGGCGCGGGGCGTATCAGTCGATGTTTCAACGCGGGGAAGTCGGCAAGACCTACCGTGCCCTGGCTCCGCTCCGGCCGGACCTCGCTTTCCCTGTGACTATGCGCAACCACCTCATCTCCCGTCGAGGCCGGTGGCAGGCCGAGGTCGTGGCCGACGCCCCGGTCAACGCCGAGTCTCTGATCGAACTGGAAGAAGTCCTCGACGACGCAGCCATTTATCGGCTGACGCCTCGCACAGGGCGAACCCATCAACTGCGCATGCACATGCTCGGCGCCGGGATCCCCATCAGCGGTGACCCGCTCTACCCCGTCGTTCGAGATGTCTCGGTAGACGATTTCGCGACGCCATTGCAACTCCTCGCCAGCGAGGTGCGGTTCACCGACCCCATCGACGGGGCGCTGCACCGGTACGACAGTGTGCGCAGACTCCCACTGCTCGGTGAGGCGCCTGTCAGCTCTGTGTGAGCCGCACAGCGACCGGAAATTGGTCGTACAGCACTTTCACGCGTGGTTCCTAAAGGAGGTTCTCCTGTGTCCAATCAGCTCACGCCGCTCTCGATCGAAGACGAACGGGCGTTCGAGGCCCTGCATACGTGGGGGCATGCCAGCAGTTGTGTGGGCACGGTGGTGGCCACTGGCCCTCCCGCCCGAAGCGACGTGCACTATTGCGTACACGGAGGTCGCTCATGAGAACCATGACATATTCGTGAATCACGAGCACACTACGCTGAGACGCTGTCCGCAGTGGTCGATAATCGTGAGGAAATCGTCATTACCCGCGCGGGCCACGAGCCGGTTGTGATCGTCTCACTCGATGAGTACGAGTCGCTCACGGAGACGGCCTACCTCCTGCGGAATCCGGCCAATGCGCGACGACTGCTCGGATCGATCGAGCGGTTGGAGTCCGGAAGCGGCACTGTGAACGACCTAATCGAGTGAAATTCGTTTGGGATGAGGCAGCGGGGGAAGACTATGAGTGGTGGCAATCCCGGGACCGGAAGATCCTCAAACGGATTAACACCCTCCTCCGTGATGTCGCACGACACGGAAACGAGGGCATGGGAAAACCGGAGCCGTTGAAACACGGCTTCCATGGCTATTGGTCGCGGCGCATTACCGATGAGCACCGTCTCATCTACAAGGTCGAACGCGACGAGGTCCGCATCGCGGGGTGCCGCTACCACTACGGCACGTAGTTTCACCATGCCGGCCGCCAGATCCCTCGGGGTGAACACGTCATGTGGTTCTTCAGCGCATGCCTAGGCTGTACCCATGGCCACAGTCATCCTCGTGCGGCACGGCCGCACCACTGCTAATGCCGAAGGCGTGCTCGCCGGGCGGGCCGCCGGGGTCAGGCTCGACCAGATCGGGCAGGAACAGGCGGCCCTCACCGGCAAGCGGCTGGCGGTCGTGCCGCTGGTCGGAGTGGTCTCGAGCCCTCTGGAGCGCTGCCGGCAGACGTCTCAGCTGATCCTCGACCACCAGACCGGCTCGCTCGTGACACCGGTGGACGAGGACATCACCGAGTGCGATTACGGCCAGTGGCAGGGCCGAGCCCTCGGTGATCTCGCCCAGGAGACCCTCTGGTCGACCGTGCAGACGCAGCCGTCGGCGGTCACCTTCCCCGGCGGTGAGTCGATGGCGACCATGCAAGCCCGGTCGGTCGCCGCCATCCGTCGTCACGACGCCGCGTTCGAGGCGCAGCATGGGCCGGGCGCGGTG
The DNA here is from genome assembly GCA_038249135.1 of Coriobacteriia bacterium. Taxonomy (GTDB): domain Bacteria; phylum Actinomycetota; class Coriobacteriia; order Anaerosomatales; family JAAXUF01; genus JBBRWO01. The sequence goes on along the minus strand of JBBRWO010000120.1, from coordinate 446 downwards.
TGGGTGGCGGTCAGTCACGGCGACATCATCAAGTCCGTACTGGCCGACGCGCTCGGCATGCACCTCGACCTGTTCCAACGCATCAATGTGGGCCCGGCATCCGTTTCGATCGTGCGCTACGGCTCCAGTCGGCCCAGCGTGCACGCCATCAACACGGATGCCGGCGACCTCTCCTGGCTCGGTGCCGGAGCCCCTCCGGCCGACGCGCCAATCGGCGGCGGGGCCGGTCAGGCGCCGCACACATCCGGAGCCTAAAATACCCACATGCCCACAATTGTCCACGAGTTCGCCTGGCCGGATCGGGTCGTCGTCGGCACCGTCGGTCTGCCTGGGTCACGCACGTTCTACCTGCAGGTGCGCACCGGAGCTCAGATTGTGAGCGTGGCTCTGGAGAAACAACAATCCGCTCTGCTCGCCGAGATGATCGACGAGATGCTCGACCAGTT
>JBBRWO010000119.1:0-6595 GCA_038249135.1 Coriobacteriia bacterium | reverse complement strand
GAGACGATCCGTCATCGACTCATCGCCCAGATCACCGCTCCGGTGCGTTGGACCGAGACGATGCAGCACTTGGCCGCTGACGGCCCCATCACGCTCATCGAGTCGGGTCCGGGTGCGGTACTCACCGGTTTGTCCAAGCGCGTTGACGACGTTACGGGAATCGCCGTGGAGTCGATGTCACTCGAACAGCTCGTCTCGGAGGTGTCGTGATCGTGGGAGACCTGAGCGGTAAGACGGCGTTAGTGACCGGCGCCTCACGCGGTATCGGTGCGGCAATCGCCCGGAAACTGGCCAGCCAGGGTGCGGCCGTGGCCGTCAACTACGCAGGGTCCGAGGCTGCTGCTGCGGCGATCGTCGCCGAGATCGAGGCGGCAGGGGGTCGAGCGGTCGCGATCCAGGCCGACGTGGCCGACGCCGCCGCAGCGAATCGTCTCTTTGAAACGACCATCGAGGCGCTTGGCGGACTCGATATCGTGGTCAACAACGCAGGCATCACTCGCGACGGTCTCGTGGTTCGCATGAGCGACGACGACTGGACCGCCGTCATCGACACCAATCTCACGGGTGTGTTCAATGTGACCCGTGCGGCTGCCCGCCACCTGATGAAGCAGCGAAGTGGTTCTATCGTGAACGTGACATCTGTGATCGGTCTCGTCGGCAACGCCGGTCAGGCCAACTATGCTGCGGCCAAGGCGGGCGTTATCGGCCTCACGAAGTCCGTCGCCAAGGAGTTGGCACCTCGTGGCGTACGCGCCAATGCGGTTGCTCCCGGCTTCATCGAGACCGACATGACGTCGTCGCTTCCTGAGGCCGTAACGGACGCGGCTCGCAAAGAAATCGCGTTGCATCGTTTCGGATCTGCCGAGGAAGTTGCGCAAGTCGTAGCGTTCTTGGCAGGAGATGAGGCATCCTACGTCACAGGTCAGGTTCTGGCGGTGGATGGCGGAATGACGTTTTCGTAACTGGCGCTACCGGGCGCACTGCGCCCTGGCGATAGTCCCCCCGGCAGCGGTGGAAGGAGGTGTGCTACATGGAGCGTGAAGAGATCATTGAGAAGGTAAAGGCAGTCATCGTCGAGCAGCTCAACGTCGAGGAAGAGGACGTGACCGAGGATGCCTCGTTCGTCGACGACCTCGGTGCTGATTCGCTCGATATCGTCGAGCTCGTCATGGCGCTGGAGGATAAGTTCGGTATCTCCATCCCGGACGAGGAAGCCGAGAACATCAAGACCGTCGGCAATGCCGTCGAGTTCATCTCGGCCAACTAGGTTTTCGCACACGTCGCCCGGCGGCCTCCGAGCCGCCGGGCGTGTACGTGCGCTCTTGACGAATCCCCGCGCGAAAGGCGCTGACCCATCGTGAACATGCCTTCTCTGACCATCGGCGGACGCACTGCTCGTCTCCCGATCATCCAAGGTGGAATGGCCGTCCGCATCTCGCTGTCACCGCTTGCCGGCGCAGTCGCTGCCGCAGGTGGTATCGGCATCATCGCGGGAAGCGGTCTGACCCCGGACGAGCTGCGAAACGAGATTCGCGCGGCGCGAGCGCTCAGTAACGGGTGCGGCCTGATCGGCGTGAACATCATGGTCGCCATCAGTGCGTTCAAAGAGATGGTGCAGACCGCGCTGGACGAGGGCATCGACCTCGTCATCGCGGGCGCGGGATTCTCGCGCGACGTCTTTGGCTGGTGCAAGGAGGCCGGCGTCCCGATGATTCCCATCGTCGGTAGCGTCCGTGTCGCTCAGCTGTCCCAGAAGTTTGGCGCCTCGGCCGTCGTGGTCGAAGGCGTAGAGGCCGGGGGACACCTCGGCACGGATCGTCTCATGCGCGACCTGCTGCCGGAGATTGTCGCGGCCGTCGACATCCCTGTCATCGGCGCCGGCGGTGTGGTCAACGGAGCCGACATCGCCGAGGTGCTCGCGCTTGGTGCCGCTGGTGTACAGATGGGCTCGCGATTCGCAGCGACGGTCGAGTCTTCAGCGCCCGAGGCGTTCAAGCAGATGTACGTCGACGCGACCCCCGACGAGGTCGTACTGATCAAGAGCCCCGTCGGGCTGCCGGGACGCGCGCTCAAGAACGCATTCTGGGAGCGCACCCAGCAAGAGGACTACCCCAAGATTCCTCGGTGCATCACCTGCCTGAAGGCGTGCCACAAGGAATACTGCATCATGAACGAGCTCGAGATGGCGCAGCGTGGCGATGTTGACCAGGGACTCGTGTTCGCCGGCTCGGCCGCAGCTGACATCCACGACATCCCGCATGTAGCCGAGCTGATGGCCAGGCTTGAGACCGAGTACGCAGCCGCCGAAGGGAAGTCGTCATGAGGCGTATCGCGGTAACCGGGGTCGGTGTCGTCACCTCAACGGGTGTCGGACAGGAAGCCATGTGGGAGTCACTCTCGCAGGGCAAGAGCGGCATCACGGCCATCGAGCACTTCGACACCGCCGAGTACACCACGACATTCGCCGGCTACATTCACGACTTCGATCCGTCATCGGTCATCGACCGCAAAGAGGCACGGCGCATGTCGCGTTTCCAGCAGTTCGCGATGGTGGCCGCCGATGAGGCACTGCGCGACGCAGGCCTGAGTGAGATCGATGACGAACTCGCGCTGCGCGCGGGATGCATCGTCGGCTCGGGTATCGGCGGTCTGGGTACCATGGAGGAGCAGGTCGCGCTCCTCAACGAGCGCGGTCCGAGCCGCATCAGCCCCTTCCTGGTTCCGATGATGATCGTCGACCTGGCCGCCGGCCAGATCTCGATCAAGCACAACCTCAAGGGCGTCAACTACGCGCCTGTCTCGGCGTGCGCAACGGGTACTCACGCGATCGGCGAAGCTGCTGCGGCGATTCGTCTCGGTCGCGCCGACGTCATCGTCGCTGGCGGCTTCGACGCCGGCGTCACCCCTCTCGGCGTCGCTGGATTTGGTGCTGCTCGTGCACTTTCGACCCGCAACGACGACCCCCAGGGCGCCAGCCGCCCGTGGGACAGCGGTCGCGACGGTTTCGTCATCGCTGAAGGCGGCGGCATCCTAGTGCTCGAGGACTGGGACCACGCGGTCGCTCGCGGCGCGCGTATTCGCGCGGAGCTTGTCGGCTACGGGGCGACCGCGGATGCCTACCACATCACCTCGCCGGCACCTGACGGCAGCGGTGCCATCCGCGCGATGGAAGAGGCTCTGGCCGAGTCAGGGCTGAGCCCCGCCGACGTCGATTACATCAACGCGCACGGGACCTCGACTCCCGCCGGCGACATCGCGGAGACCAATGCGATCAAAGCCGTATTCGGTGCCGACGCTCCCGCCATCAGCTCCACCAAGTCGATGATGGGCCACATGCTCGGCGGGGCGGGTGCAGCTGAAGCCGCCGTATGCGTGCTCGCTATGGAACACGGTCTCATCCCGCCGACCATCAACCTCACGGATCCCGATCCGGAGTGCGACCTCGACTACGTGCCCAACGTTGCGCGCAAGGCCGATCTCAACGTCTGCATGAGCAACTCGTTCGGCTTCGGCGGACACAACGCGACAATCATTTTGGCGAGGCCGTAGGCGCATGACTCGCCGCCGCGGCGCAGCGCCGTCCGTGCCTGATGTTTCCGCGCGGGTTGATCGTGCCGAGGAGATACTCGGTCGTCGGTTCGCCGATCGCGAACTGCTCAGACGCGCACTGACGCATCCTTCGGCTGTGGAGGACACCGATGCCGACAGCTTCTATGAGCGCCTTGAGTTCCTCGGCGATTCGATCCTCGGCTTCATCATCGCCGAGGAGACGTTCGGTCGCTTTCCGTCCATGCGCGAAGGCGGTATGACGCGGATCAAAGTCTCGCTGGTTGCCGGGACGGTGCTCTCCGGTGTTGCGCGCGAGTTGGGTCTGCTTGATGCCCTGATCGTCGGGGAGAGTGAGCGAGGCACCGGTGGCCGCGGTCTGAACTCGGCACTTGAGAATGCCTATGAGGCGTTGACCGCCGCGCTGTATCTGGATGGCGGCATAGACGCTGCACGTGAGTGGGTCCTTCGCACGCTCGGGCCGCTCATCACCGAGGATGCCGCTACCACGCCGGAGAATCCCAAGTCGCGGTTGCAGGAGCTCGTCCAAGCGCGCGGTGAGTCGCCTGTGTACGAGACGATCGCCATCGACGGTCCGCCGCACGACCGCACCTTCAGCGTCACCGTCGACGTGGCTGGAGAGCGTCTTGGGGAAGGCAGCGGTCGAACCAAGCGCGAGGCCGAGGCCGCTGCGGCCATGGTGGCGCTCGCAACACTCACCGCCAAGCGATAGAGCATCGTTCGGCGGCTTTGGGTGGGCGTGGCGCGACCGCCCTGTGCTACACTTTCGCTCGCGTTTCGTGCTCAAAATCCGTCGCTCACGTCGTCTCTTTCCGGGGGTTCCGTGCACCTCAAGTCACTTGCACTCAAAGGCTTCAAGTCATTCGCCGACAAGAGCGCGATGCAGCTCGAGCCGGGCGTTACCGTCGTGGTGGGCCCCAACGGTTCCGGCAAGTCGAATATCTCCGACGCCGTGCTGTGGGTGCTCGGCGAGCAGAGCGCCAAGCAGTTGCGCGGTTCTGCGATGGAAGACGTCATCTTCGCGGGCTCCTCGGCGAGGCAGGCCGTTGGTGTGGCCGAGGTGGATCTGGTGCTCGACAACTCCGACGGGACGCTGCCGCTCGAGTTCAACGAGGTCACCGTCACGCGCCGTATGTTTCGCAACGGCGAGTCCGAGTACCTGATCAACCAGGCGCCGACACGGCTCATGGATATCCAGGACCTGCTCTCGGACTCCGGCCTCGGCCGTGACACTCATTCGATCATCAGCCAGGGCCGTCTCGACGAGGTTCTGAACTCGCGTCCTGAAGAGCGTCGGTCGCTCATCGAAGAGGCAGCGGGCGTACTCAAGCATAAGAAGCGCAAGGAACGCGCGCTTCGCAAGCTCACCGCAATGGACGCTCATCTCGAGCGCGCTCGCGACATCGCCGTCGAGATCGATCGGCAGCTTCGCCCGCTCGAGCGTCAGGCCAACAAGGCGCAGCAGCACGCGGGCCTCGTCGGCCAGCTGCGTGAGCTGGATCTGGAACTCGCCGTCGACGACCTGCGCCGCCTCCAGACCGGCTGGGATGAGCTCGCCAAGCGCGAGAAGGAGTCCGACGCCGACATCGACCTCTCGCGGTACCGACTCGCCGAGAAGGAGCGTGAACTCGCCAAGTTCCAGTCGCTGCTGGAGGAGAAGGGGCTGTTCGTCGGCGACCTCTCCGAGCAGCGCCGGCGGATGCAGTCGATTCTCGAGCGTCTCGACGCAGGTCTGCTCCTGCTCGAAGAAAAGGGCAAGAACCTCATCTCGAGGCTCTCTGAACTGCGTCAGAAGCTGCACCATTCCGAGACGCGCAGTGCAGTACGTGGCGGCGAACTCGAGCGACTGTCCTCAGAGCGTGGGGAGACCGACGCGCGCCTGAAGGCGCTGTACGGCCAGCTCAACGAGTTGCGTCGCGAGGCCGAGGCCGTCCGTAAGGCGCGCATGGCAGCCGATGACGAGCTCGGTCGACTCAACGCCGAGACCCGCCGTACGCGCAAGCTACTCGAAGACGACCGCGCCGAGTCTGCGAAAGCGGAGCAAGCCCTCTCGGCGTTCACCCTCGAGCAGGAACTACTCGCCGAGCGCGCCGCACAGATCCGCGAGCAGCGTCAGGGTGCGCAGGCGACCCTCTCGGCTCGCAGGTCGAGGCTCGACGGGCTCATCAGCCAGCTGGCACACACTCGTCGCGAGGTCGCTCTGGCCGACTCCGACGTCGACAAGCGCGTCCGCGTTCTTGACTCGCGGCGCAAGGAGCTCGAGACCCGTCGCGAGATCCTCTCCGAGGCACGCGCGGAGACTCGCGGACTACAGGAGGTCGACCGCGCGTTTGAGAGCGCGTCGCCCGCGCTGGCATGGGCGCTCGCCAAAGAGCGCGAGCTGACGGGACTTGTCGGCCCCATCGCTGAGGTCGTCCGCGCCCCCGTGCACTACGAGGCGCTGGTCGAGAGACTGCTCGGCGCGGACCTGTTTGGCGTCATCGTCACCGACGCTGCGGCCGCCGCCGCGGTCGCGCTTGAGTTGCGCGACCACACTGAAGGCGAGATGTCGATCGTCCCGGTGATCGGGTCACGACTGCGCCTGCGCGGTACGCCGTCCGCGGGCGCGAGGCTGCTCGATGAGTTGCAGTGCGACGATAAGGTCCGCCCTGCGGTCGAGGCGCTCCTCGGCGACGTGTTCGTGGTCGACAGCATCGAGGCCGCTCTTGCTGCGGCTGCGACAGACGACACCGGTGCGCGCTTCGCCACTCGCGACGGTGCCGTGGTCTGGCCGAGCGGCAAGCTGACGCTGGGCACTCAGGTCTCCGACACGCAAGGCGTACTCGCCCGCAAGCGTCGCATCAACGAGCTGCACGACCTCATGATCGCCCAGAGCGCCGCGGTGGGAGAGGCCGAGTCGAGCTTCTCGGATGCCGAGGAAGCACTGGCCGCCGCTCAGCAGGACGCGCTCGAACTCTCGCAGAAGATCGCCGCTCTCACGGGCGAGCACGACTCAATGCTCGAGGAGGTCGGACGCCTGGAGCAGCAG
>JBBRWO010000118.1:0-6596 GCA_038249135.1 Coriobacteriia bacterium | reverse complement strand
TGGCTGACGAGCTTGCCGCCCTCCGAGTAGAGCGAGTCCGGCGGCAGGTGGATGTCGGCCGTGAGGATGAAGAAGGTGGGGGTGCCGGCGTCGAACTGCATGCCGTCGGGGGAGACGCCGCCGGTCAGTACGAGGCGGACCGTCGCCTCCGCGTGGCCGTTGCGCTCGAGGAGCTCGTCGATGATCGCCGCAATCTCCGCGTCGGTACGCGGGACCTGCAGGCCGAGGTGGGCGGCGGACGCGCGCAGTCGAGTGAGATGCTCGGCGAGCAGGAACGGCCGTCCGCGGACGGTGCGCAGCAGGTCGAAGACGGCGAAACCGCGCAGCAGGCCGATGTCGTAGGGCGAGATGCACGCACTGTCGGCTGGGATGATGTCCCCGTTGAGGTAGAGATACGTGGTTGTCATAGACGGTTTCTACCACAACGGGCCCATGCGTTGCGATTCGCGGTCGTGTCAGCGGTATGCTGTAGGCTCCGCTCCACTGAGGAGGTAGTCGCGTGGCACACGTTGGGCGCTTGCATGTGATCGCAGGGTGCATGAGCAGCGGCAAGACAGGCGAGCTCATCCGCCTACTGTCGCGTCATGAGATCACCGGTGACACGATGGTCATCTACAAGCACATCGTCGACTCACGCGATGGTTCGCGGGCCCGTTCCCGTCTCGGCATGGAAATGGAAGCTCGTGTCATCGAACGCGCCGAGGATATCGACGGTGATGACTGCCGCGTCATCGCCATCGAGGAAGCGCAGTTCTTTGGCGACGCACTGGCCGACGTCGTCAGACGCCTCCTGCGCGAGGGGCACCTCGTCTACGTGACCGGCCTCAATCAGGACTTCCGAGGCGAGCCCTTTGGTGTCATGCCCGAACTCATGGCGCTCGCCGATGAGATTTCGCTGCTCACCGCTATCTGCCAGAAGTGCCACGGCGTCGGCACGCGCACGCAGCGCGTCATCGACGGCGAGCCGGCACCCTGGGATTCGCCGCTCATCCTCGTCGGCGGCGGCGACTTCTACGAGGCGCGCTGCCCCGACTGCCACGAGGTGCCGGGCAAGCCGGGAGCCTAGGTTCGACTCCCGACCCACCGCGGCATCGGCTCCGGCGTAGGGAGGGGCGTCCTCACGCGGGAGCTGCCGCAAGGGCGAGGGGCGTGCCCTGCGGGCGATACAGATAGGCGCGGAACCCGGCGCGCCGGATCGAGGCGAGTATGTCGGCGATGTCGGCGACGGTCTCGTCGTAGAGGACGGACACCAGGTGCAGCGTCCGGAGGGACGCCACGTCCTTCACGCCGTCGATAAGCCGGACGAACATCTCCACGAATGCGAGCTCGTAGCCGTCTTCGTCGGTGCCTTCAGTGCGGATGTGGACAGCTTTCATGGCTGGCCTCCTGCGGTCTCAACTGCGCATGACCGCGCAGTCATCGGATCGGACTGAACTAGCAGTCCGAGACCGGCTGCCCGCGCGTACGCGAGCTCTTGGAGGCGTGTGCGAGGAAGGTGGCGGTGGGACCGTCATCGATTCGATCGGATCCCCGCGACACGGCGCCGACATCCGGAGGTGCGGCAACCAGTGCAAGGATTGCGGTCGCAGAGGTCGCGTCCTGGTTGAGCGCCATCGCAACGCGCTTGGGACGCATGAGCGGCAGTGGGGGAGGCGGCATGAGCCTAGGTTGATGCGAGACGCTCGCAGTGGCGGGCGATTCCGATGAGCCGTTTCCGGCGCGTGCAGTTGCCGAATTCGAGACCTTGCCGGTCGACACGGAGAGGCCACGTGGCCCAACGCCGCGACCGGCAACACCCTGAGCACCGACCGAGCTCAGCGCGGCCAGAAGGGCGAAGGAGAGAAGTAGTGTGGAGGCCGAGCGGGGACGGCTGTTTCCACGAGGGATTCCTACGGCGGTGCGACGCTTCTCTGATCGCCGTGTCCCCATCACTGCCTCCTTCCGCACCTCTGACGTGGGCATCGTGTGCCGCCCGTTGTCTCAGAATGATGCCCGTCAGATGTGGAGGATTTGTCTGACGGTTACGGATTCGCACGCGTGGCTGGATAGGGAGAGATCCACGCCGCCGTGTACCGACTGCATCAAACGCTTGGAGCCGGGTGAATATAAGGTCTTGCCCGATACCTCAGATAATTGGTAAGGTCCCCCCGGCTGGATTCCCATTGAATTCCAGCCGACCCGGGGGAGGGTGTTTCGTGGGAACAGACCATGTTGTTTCGAGGAGAACGTGGGGGATCGCAGCGGCCGGCATCTTGGTATCAGTGGTCTGCTTGGCCCTGATCCGCCGTAGCATAGGAACCGATACCGAAGCGTTCTACGGAAATCTGCCGAGCATCCTCACGGGGGCGGCCGCGAGTATCACCGCACTCTGGGCTGCGATGCACTTCGACCGAAGCGAGGGGTTTCGACGGCAGTGGCTTCTGATCGGGCTCGGCATGAGCGCGATCTTCGCAGGGGATGCGATTTTTGCGTACCTGGAGGTGGTCGCGCACAAAGAGGTGCCCTTTCCCTCCATCGCTGATCCCTTCTACTTGGTTTCCTTCCTGCTCTTTGGAGGCGGGCTGCTGCTGACCCTTCTCAGTTTCAGGCGTTCGTTGAGCATCATGGCGCCGTTGACCGTGTCCTTCGTGACGTGTGCGTTGGCTACAGTCGCGCTCTGGCCGAGCATCTTCTGGCCGATCATCACCGACGCAGAGGCCGGGAGCTTTGAGAAGCTACTGACTATTTGGTATCCGATCGGCGATCTGTGGTTGCTTGCCTTTCCAGCACTCGCACTGGCCATCGCGCTGTCCCGACTCGGTGGTGGACGACTGGCGTGGCCGTGGTGGGCGCTCGTCGTGGGCTTCTCGGGAATCGCTCTCTCAGACACGCTGTTCGCGCTGATGAGCAACGACGGCACATATGCCAGCGGTTCGACGATCGATGCCGGTTGGTGGTTTGGCTACACGGCGGTTGCGGTTGCGGCCTCGCTGCTCGTCGATGTTCAACGACCGATCAGGAGAGGCGGCGCATCGTGAGCAAACAGATCCGCGATACCGCTGTCGGCGTGCTCGAACCCCTTGTCGGACGGGCGATGGCGACGCTGTACGTGGCGGACGCTGCGAGCCAAGTGGGAATGACCTCTGACGAAATCGAGCCCGGTGACGTTCGCGCTGTGTGCGACGTGCTCCGCTCGAAGATCGGTCCGTTCGCGGCACGACCCGTGGTCGATCAGGCGATTGAGGACATTATTTCTCAGACGAGAGTCTGAGGTAGAGGTTCAACTAACGGCCGAGTCGTGCGCAGAGCCCGGCAGCAGCCTCGAGCACCAGTAGCGCGGCCAGTCGCACGGTTCTGCGGTCCGGAGTGTCGATCGCGGCGTCGATCTCCGTGATGTCGATGGCTTTCACACGAGGATCGCACGCGCAAAGGAACGCGATCTCGCGCAATTCATCTGCGCTGATTCCGCCGGGTGCGGCGGCCGGGCAACCGGGCACGACTGACCGATCACACACGTCCACGTCGAGGTCGACGTAGATGGGACGACCGTCGGGGCTGGCAACCTCGAGTGCGCGTGCGAGTATCTCGGCAAGCGGGGCGTGGCGCAGCGATGCGCGGGTGATCACAGTGATGCCAAGGTCGCGAGCGCGGCGTGCGTACTCCGGCGAGTTCGAGAAGTCAGCGATGCCCACCTGCGCCACGCGGTGCCCGTCCAGGCCGTCGGCGATGAGGCGCCTGACCGGCGAGCCGTTGCTGATGCCGTCGCGGAGGTCATGGTGCGCGTCGACGGTGACGAGCCCCGCGGCCGCGAGTCCGCCAGCGTCGTCGCCACTTCCGCCGATTCCCGTCGCCGAGAACACCCCGTGCATCGCCGAGTAGGTGATCGAGTTGTCTCCACCGACGGCGATGACTAGCTCGCACATCGCGGCCGCCTGCGAGACGCGCGCGATGACGCGGGTCTCACCCTCTACGCCATCCGGCTCGGCGACGTCGCCAAAGTCGCGCGCTGAAAGCGCAGCCACGTCGACATCGTGGCTTGCGGAGTAGGTCGAGTAGCGCAGCAGCGCAGCGCGCACAGCCGCCGGCGTCGTGTGGGCGCTCGTGGGGGTGATCGAGGTGGCGTGCGCCGGAATGCCGATGAGGCCGAAGTCGACCGACGAGCGCGGCTCGCCAGCGTGGGCACTCCCGACATCCGGCAGGCCGAGCCACGATGCGGCACGCGGCCACAGCGGATCTTCCGGCAGTCGTACGTCGCTCACGGCGGTCCTTCCTCGGCGGTTCTGGGCGGGCGTGGTAGGCGCGTGCTCTCCACCTTACTGAAGTGGATTCTCGCGACCGGCACCTCTACAGTTGGCTTTGCCCGCATCGCGGGCACAATCCAAGTATCCTCCATTGCCGACGGTGCGCCAGATGTCGGCTGACACACAAGGGATGGCTCACGTGGCAGCAACAGTGATTCTGGGAGACGCGCCGCTGTCGATCGAGGACGTCGTCGCGGTCGCACGGGATGGCGCGCGTGTCGAGATCGGTGCGGCGGCGCAGTCAGCCATCGTGGCGGCTCGCGCGCACATCGACGAGCTCGCGCACTCCGGCGTGCCGGTCTACGGCGTCAGCACCGGGTTCGGCGCGCTGGCTACGACGTACATCGAGCCGGCGAAGCGCGCGCAGTTGCAGCGCTCACTCATCCGCTCGCACGCGGCCGGCAGCGGCCCGATCGTCGAGACCGAGGTCACCCGGGCGCTCATGCTGCTGCGCCTTCAGACGCTCGCGACCGGTCGCACCGGAGTGCGCCTCACCACCGCGCAGGCCTACGCCGACATGCTCAACGCGCACATCACGCCGTGCGTGCCGGAGTACGGGTCGCTCGGCTGCTCGGGCGATCTGGCGCCGCTGTCGCACTGTGCGCTCGCGGCGATGGGCGAGGGCGTCGTGCACGATGCGAGCGGCGAGCTCAAGTGCGCCGAGGAGGCGCTGGCGACGGCGGGGCTCTCGGCGATTCAACTCGAGGAGAAGGAAGGGCTAGCGCTCATCAACGGCACCGATGGCATGCTCGGCATGCTGGCGATGGCGATCACCGACCTGCGCGCGCTGGTGAAGGTCGCCGACATCACGGCCGCGATGAGTGTCGAGGCGCTGCTGGGAACCGACTCCGTCTTCGCCGAGGAGCTCCAGGCGCTGCGGCCGCATCCCGGCCAGGCCGCCTCGGCGCGCAACATCACGCGTGTGCTCGCGGGCTCCGGCATCGTCGAGTCCCACGCTGTCGACGACGTCCGCGTGCAGGATGCGTACTCGCTGCGCTGCGCTCCTCAGGTCGCCGGCGCCGTGCGCGACACGCTCACACACGCCGAGACGGTCGCCGCGCGCGAGCTTGCCTCGGCGATCGACAACCCGGTGGTGCTGCCCGACGGCAGCGTTCGCAGCAACGGCAACTTCCACGGTGCGCCGGTGGCCTACGTGCTCGACTTCCTCGCGATTGTGGCCGCCGACCTCGCGTCCATCGCGGAGCGACGCACCGATCGCATGCTCGACACGCATCGTAGTAACGGCCTGCCGCCGTTCCTCGCGTTCGATCCGGGCGTGGATTCCGGCCACATGATCGCGCAGTACACGCAGGCGGGGATCGTGAGCGAGATGAAGCGGCTCGCGGCGCCGGCGAGCGTGGACTCGATCCCGTCCTCGGCGATGCAGGAAGATCACGTCTCGATGGGCTGGAGCGCAGCGCGCAAACTGCGTCGGAGCGTTGACGGCCTCGCGCGCGTGCTGGGCATCGAGCTGTTGACGGCGGCGCGCGCACTCGACTTCCGCTCGCCGCTGGTGCTCTCTCCGGCCACCGCCGCCGTGCGCGCGCTGCTGCGCGAGCGCGTGGACGGCCCGGCCCACGACCGATTCCTCTCGCCGGAGATCGAAGCGGCGTACGAGCTGGTTGCCAGCGGCGCAGTGGTCGCGGCCGCGCAGGGTGCCGTTGGCGACTTGGAGTAGGAGAGTTTGCGCGTGAAGCATGCGTTAAGGTTCGCGTAAGGGCGATCAGGTACGGTTGTCGAGATCCTGGTGCTGCATCGAAGTGACGGAGGAAGTACCAAAGTGAGCGGCGAGATAGAGAGCACCCATCACGTGACGTTCGAGTCACTCAAACACGTCGACGAGAGTGGCGTGGAGTATTGGCTCGCCCGCGAGCTCCAATCTGCGCTTGAATACGATGAGTGGCGCAATTTCAGAAGGGTCATCGAGAAGGCGGTAGTGGCGGCAAGTCAGTCTAAGACCCCTGCTCAGGACCATTTTGTTGAGATCAACAAAATGATAAAGACCGGGTGGGGCGCGGAGCGGGTCATCGAGGACTTCGAGCTCTCGCGTTATGCGTGCTATCTCATCGTCCAGAACGGCGATGCGACCAAACCGGTCATCGCAAACGGTCAGACATATTTCGCGATTCAGACGAGACGGGCCGAACTCGCCGAGGACGCTCAGTTCCGTCAGCTGACCGAAGATCAGAAGCGGCTCTTTCTGCGCAGCGAGGTTCGCCAACACAATAAGCAGCTCGTTGAAACCGCACAACGAGCTGGTGTGCAATCCCCACTCGATTTTGCAGTCTTCCAAGATCACGGCTATCGAGGCCTGTA
>JBBRWO010000117.1:0-6642 GCA_038249135.1 Coriobacteriia bacterium | reverse complement strand
GGATCCCGCATGAATCGATAACTGATCTTCTCGGCGAGGATGCGGTCACGCTCGTGAATGGTCGGGATCATCGAGCCCGACGGTATCACGAACGGTTGGACCAAGAACGCTTTGATGCCCTGGGCGAGCACGAGCGCGAGAACGACCAGCAGGACGGTCTCGATGAGCCACCGCCCGAACGACTGCTCTGCGCTGTCTCCATTAGTCATACGACATGCCTTCCTGTACTCGTCAGGTGGAGTCTCCGGCTCGATCTGCCTGCTCTTGGGCAGAATCGAGACGATTCAGTTCCTCTTGCGCGATTCGCTGTTCGGCGTCAGAAAGCGACGCGCGTGCCAGCAGGTCGGGACGAACTCGAGCCGTCTTTCTAATGGACTGCTCCCGGCGCCACTCTGCGACACGAGGGTGATCCCCGCTTCTCAGCACCTCGGGGACCTCGGAACCACGATACACCGCAGGGCGCGTGTACTGCGGGTATTCCAGAAGTCCATCAGAAAACGATTCATCCGACGCAGAATCCTCATGGCCGAGAACCCCGGGAAGCAACCGGGACACCGCGTCGACGACGACCATCGCAGGCAGTTCACCACCGGTCAGGACATAGTCGCCGATAGACAGTTCCAGGTCGGCAAGCGAAAGCACTCGCTCGTCAAATCCCTCATAACGTCCGCAGACCATCACAAGTCGATCTTCGTCGGCAAGTTCCTCGGCGATGGATTGCGTGAAGGGAACGCCTGCGGGGGTGAAGAAGATGACCCGTCCAGGCTCGTCCTCCAGCGCCTGCACGGCGTCGACGGACTCGAAGAGTGGTTGTGGCTTCATGACCATGCCCGGACCGCCGCCGTAGGGACTATCGTCGGTGGAGCGATGCTTGTCGTGCGTCCAGTCCCTGAGGTCGTGGCAGCGGACTTCGAGTAGTCCCCGTTCTTGGGCCAGCCCGACGATCGACGTGCTCAACGGGCCCTCGAACATGCCCGGGAAGATGGAGACGATGTCGATGATCACGAGGGCTCCTCGGCATCCGGGAGTAGTCCCTCGATCGCGCGCACGGTGACACGACGGGCGATCTCGTCGATTTTGAGAACCACCTGATCGATCACCGGCAGCAGAACCTCGCCGAGCGGGCCTTCGATGACCCAGACCTCGTTGGCTCCGGGAATCACGAGCGTCTCGACGATCTCACCGAGATAGCCGCGGTTCACGTCGTCCACGCGCATCCCGTCAGCGGTGAACTCCTCCTCCACCTCATCCCATCCCTCGGGAAGATCGCTCTCACGAACCATGAGTGAACATCCTAAGAGCTTGTGAGAGGTGGTGAGGTCGTCGATGCCGCTCACTTTGACCAGTGGACCCTTGGGGCCACGCCGCACCGACTCGATACGGCCGGGGCGGACACCTGCGGGCGGCGGCGTGAACCAGACCCACAGTCCTATGGGCGGCGCAAAGGGAAGGTCAGCGGCCGGAGCCACTGAAACCTCCCCTTTGATTCCGTGCGTTTTGACGACCCGCGCCAGCGGGACGAAAGTCTCAGAAGCCATGCTTAGCCGAGGACTTCGACCTCGACCTGCTTGTCGCCCGTGCTGCCCGCAGCGCGGGTCAGCGTACGAATGGCTTTGATGATACGACCTTGACGGCCGATCACCTTACCGACGTCAGCAGGATCGAGCGTGATCTCGAAGGTAAGGGCCTCATCGGTATCCTTGACCTCGATCGTTACCGCCTCGGGTGAGTCGACAAGCGACATCACCAGATAGCGGACCAGAGCCTCTGTGTCGTGATCGGCAGCCATGGAGGGCGTCCGCTACTCGGCGTCAGCCTCGGCGGGGGCAGCCTCCTCGGCAGCCTCCTCCGCGACCTCTGCCTCGGCGGCGGGCTCAGCCTCAGCGGCAGCAGCGGCCTCAGCGGCCTCCGCGGCGGCGGCGGCTTCAGCGACCTTGGCCTCGGCGGCGGCGGCCTTGGCGGCGGCGGCCTCCTCGACAGCCTTGGCAGCAGCAGCCTCAGCGGCCTTTACCTCGTCGGCTGCCTTCTGAACAGCCTTCTTCGACAGCTTCTCGGCGGCCTCGGGCACGGTCTTGTCACCGCGAGCGATGGCGATAAGCTTGCCAGCAGCCTCGGTGGGCTGGGCTCCCTTAGCGAGCCATGCGTCGACCTTCTCGAGATCGAGCTCGACGAACGACGGAACCGTGCGCGGGTTGTAACGGCCCACGATCTCGATGAAACGGCCATCGCGACGAGCGCGACCGTCAGCGATTACGACGCGGTAGAACGGCGCCTTCTTGGCACCGTGACGCGCAAGACGGATCTTGACTGCCAACAGGTTCACCTCCGGTTAAAGCGGCCGCGATTCGGCCGCACTTCATGCAAGCAAAGCGGTTGCATATTCTACGTCAGTTGTACCTATGGGGTCAAAGGCTATCCCTGCATCCCAGGAAAGCGCATGCGCTTCTTGCCTTTGCCACTCTGCGACTGGAACTGTTTCATGAGCTTACGAGTCTCGCCGAACTGCTTGAGAAGCTGGTTCACGTCGAAGACCTCGACACCGGCGCCGCGCGCGATTCGCTCACGCCTGGAGCCATTGAGGAGCGATGGCTTGCCGCGCTCAGCCGCCGTCATCGAGAAGATGATGGCCTCAACCTTGTCGAGCGCGCCCTCGTCGACGTCCCCTTCGAGCCCCTTGATTTTGCCTGCGCCGGGTAGCGACTTGAGAATCGAGCCGATACCGCCCATCTTGCGGACCTGTTTGATCTGGCTCAGGAAGTCATCGAGCGTGAAATCTGCCTTGCGCATGCGCTCGGCGGTCTCGGCATCCACCTCCGCGGCGCCGGCCTCTTGCGCCTTCTCGATCAGCGAGATGACGTCGCCCATGCCGAGAATCCGCTTCGCCATACGGTCGGGGTAGAACGGCTCGAGGGCATCGGTCTTCTCGCCGAGCGACGCGAACTTGATCGGCTTGCCGGTGACCTGGCGGATCGAGAGTGCGGCCCCGCCACGTGCATCACCGTCGAGCTTGCTCATGATGACGCCGTCGAAGTCGACCTTCTCGGCGAACGCGGCGGCGACGTTCACGGCGTCTTGGCCGGTCATTGCGTCCACGACCATCAGGATCTGATCCGGCCTGATGGCATCTCGGATTGCGGCGGCCTCGTTCATCATGTCTTCGTCAACGTGCAGACGACCTGCAGTGTCGACGATCACGAGGTCGCGCAGGTGGTCGATCGCATAGCGTACGCCGGCCTTGGCGATGGCGACCGGGTCGTCACCCTCTCCGCGGTACACCGGTATGTCGAGCTCACGGCCAAGCGCCTCGAGTTGATCGATGGCGGCAGGGCGGTACACGTCGCATGCGACCATCAGCGGATGCTTGCCCTGCTTGCGCAGCAGATTCGCCAACTTGGCGGTGGCGGTCGTCTTGCCGGCACCCTGCAAGCCGACGAGCATGATCACGTTGGGGATTCGGCTTGAAAGCACCAGCTGTGAAGCGGTGCCTCCTAGAAGCGTCGTGAGCTCGTCGACGACGATTTTGACGACCATCTGGCCGGGGGTAAGCGACTTCATCACGTCGGCGCCGACAGCACGCTCACGTATACGCGCAACGAACTCCTTGACGACCTTGAAGTTGACGTCTGCCTCAAGCAGCGCCATACGAATCTCACGCATCGCAGCGTCAACATCGGCCTCGGTCAATCGACCCTTGCTGGTGAGATTTGCGAAGACCGACTGGAGCCGATCCGAGAGATTATCGAAC
This sequence comes from Coriobacteriia bacterium, assembly GCA_038249135.1. Lineage (GTDB taxonomy): Bacteria > Actinomycetota > Coriobacteriia > Anaerosomatales > JAAXUF01 > JBBRWO01. Next base: position 2,897 of record JBBRWO010000117.1, on the reverse strand, counting down.
ATGCAGAGTCCTTCCTAGCGCACGATCTTGAGTCTGTTCACGGGGCTGAACACAACGACCGCGCGTCCCATAACGCCCAGCTGCTTGATCGGCCCGATGTATCGGCTGTCCTCGGATACGGCACGATTGTCTCCCATGACGTAGAGCGTACCCTCCGGCACAACCTGTGCAGGAACATCCACTACGAAGTCTGAGACGATGACCTGCCCCCGTTCCGGCTCCCGAACTCCGTTGACATACGCCACGTCGGCTCGGATCTCGACGGAGTCACCGGGCAGTGCAATCACTCGCTTGATGATGTCATCAGGCTGCCCTTTGATGATTGTCCTCAGTGCAATGACGTCACCGCGGGCGGCCGTCGGGTACCCATGGGTGAGCAGAACCCGATCCTGGTCGCGCAGCGTGGGCAGCATCGAGAGCCCGTCGACCTGGAGTGCCGAGAAGAACACGTAGAAGACGGAGACAATGGCCACGAACACGACCAGGAGCGGCACCAGCAACATGAGCGCGACCCGGTTGCCTCTTCCCCCCGCGTCCGGAGCCGTCACTGCTGTGGTCTCTGCGATTGGATCGCCCATGTCACTCCCCCGATACCAATGCGGATGCGTACTCCGCTGCCGAGAAGGGACGAAGGTCGTCGATTCCCTCTCCGACCCCGATTCTTACAATCGGGACACCGAGTTCGCGAACGATCGCCACCGCAATGCCGCCCTTCGCGGTGCCGTCGAGCTTCGTGAGAATCAGCCCGTCGATACCCAGTTCTGCATTGAACTCGCGCGCCTGGTTGAGTCCGTTCTGGCCCGTGGTGGCATCCATGACGAGAATCGTCTTCACGGGCGGTTTGCTTCGGTTGGCTGTGACCCGCTGCACCTTGGCGAGTTCACGCATCAGTTCGGTCGAGGTGTGAAGCCTCCCGGCGGTGTCGATCAGAGTCAGAGTCGCACCTGCCTCCTCGGCAGCGACAACCGTGTCAAACGCCACAGCCGCCGGGTCCGCACCACGATCCCTACGCACAACGTCGACGCCAGCACGCTGCGCCCAGACGTCGAGCTGCTCGGATGCGGCCGCACGGAACGTATCGGCGCTACCGAGCATGACTCGGCGCCCCTCGTCAGTCGACTGCTTCGCAAGCTTGCCTACGGTTGTTGTCTTTCCCGTGCCGTTGACGCCTACGACCAGGATCGTGACCGGATCGATGCCGATGATGTCTTCGGGCTCGGCCGGAAACTCCGAGACGATCTGCTCCGTCAGGGCCGCGATGACCGCCTCGGCATCCGGAAGCGCCTTCTCGGCGGCTTGCCGGCGTAGACGGGTGACGATGTCGTCGGTTGCTGCGACTCCCATGTCCGCACCGATGAGCGTGTCCTCGAGATCGCTCCAGAACTCCTCGTCGAGGTTTGGCCCGCGTCGGAGCAGAACGTTGAGCTGTCCGCCGAGACGCTCTCGGCTGCGTGAGAGCCCGTCTGAGAGGCGCTTATACCACGGCGTGCTCATCGGTGACTTCCTGGTTCTCGCGGGCGCGGTCGAGCTTCTGACTGACGATCTTGCTCACGCCATCGGCCTGCATCGAAACGCCGTAGAGGACATCGGCCATCTCCATGGTGCGGCGCTGGTGCGTGACCACGATGAACTGGGTGTGCGTGCGCATGGAGTCCACGAACGCCACAAAGCGACGAAGGTTGGTGTCGTCAAGGGCGGCCTCGACCTCGTCGAGAATGTAGAACGGGCACGGGCGTGTACGGTAGACGGCGAACAGCAACGCGAGCGCCGTGAGCGACTTCTCCCCGCCCGAAAGCAGCGACATCTTGGAGAGCTTCTTGCCGCGCGGCTGTGCGATGACTTCGACGCCCGTGGTCTCGGGATCGTCGGGGTCGGTTAACTGCAGCTGAGAGGTTCCGCCCGGGAACAGAACGGAGAATATCTCCTGGAAGTGAAGGTCGACCTGCTCGAACGTCTCCAAAAATCGATCGCGCATTTTGCGATCGATGGCCGCGACAACCTTATGGAGTGCTCGGCGGCTGCTGTCCAGGTCCTCGATCTGCGCCGTCATGAACTCGCGACGCGAACGAAGCGTCTCGAACTCCTCCATTGCGATCGGGTTGACCGGCCCGAGGTTGCTGATCTGCTTGCGCAGCTTGTGTGCGCGATCCTCAGCAACGCGACGATCATCGAGCGACTCGGCTGCCAGTGCGGTCTCGATGGGCATGCCCAGCTCCTCGACGATGCGACGCACCGCCTGGTTCACCTGGACCTCGAGCTGACCCTTCTCGACGCGGAGATCACCGGCCGACATGTTCTTGCCGTCAATCTCCGCCTGAACCGCGCGTACGGCTTCCTGCGCCGCATGAATCGTTTCGCGCAGCGACTCCGAGTCAGCTTGCTCGAAGCGTGCACGGTCCTTGAGCTTGGCCGCCCAGTGCTCCGCACGCTCCTGAAGCACGACTTATTGGTCGTGCAACGGCTCGATGCGCTGGCGCAGGAGCTCGAGCGCGATCTCGGTCTCCTTGGAGGCCTTGACAGTCTCTTCGAGCTCCTTGAGCTCGGCGATGATGGTATTGACCTGGCGCTTGAGGTGAACCTCGCGCTCAGAGACGGTGGCGATCTCTACCTGACAGGTACTCAGACGCTCAGAGACGGCGCTCTCCTCACGGAACCGGGCATCGCGCTGCTCACGCGAGACCGCGGACGCTTCTTCGAGCCGCTCGAGTTCTGCGGTCGCAGCGGCGATTCTCTCGGCAAGCACCTCGAGAACCGGACGGTCCTTGGCGGTGCGGTCGCGGATGTTGGAGATGCGGCGCTCCACGCCCTCGGTCTCGGTATCGAGCGCCGTGAGCTGCTGCTCCAGGCGTCCGACCTCCTCGAGCATTGAGTCGTGCTCGCCCGTGAGAGCGGCGATC
>JBBRWO010000116.1:0-6682 GCA_038249135.1 Coriobacteriia bacterium | reverse complement strand
GGCATCACGATCGGCACCCTCGCGCAGACGGACGCGCTCAACCCTGACGACTCGGTCGCGCATGCGGTCGTGGGCGATGTACCCGAGTACATGTGGGCCTCAGACGCGCGAACGCGCGGCATCATCCGCGGCATCATCGCCGACATCCCGTGGGACGCCACCGTCGGCGCCCTCTCCGGCGGCCAGCGTCGTCGCGTCGACCTCGCGCGCGTGCTGGTGGGCGACTGGGACGTGCTGATGCTCGACGAGCCCACCAACCACCTCGACGTCCACGCCATCGCCTGGCTGGCCGAGCACCTCCAGTCCCGCTGGCCCCGGAAGTCCGGCGCGCTCCTCGTCGTCACGCACGACCGCTGGTTCCTCGACGAGGTCTGCCTCAGCATGTGGGAGGTGCACACCGGCATGGTCGAGCAGTTCGACGGCGGGTACTCGGCATACGTGCTCCAGCGCGTCGAGCGTGCCGAGGCCGCCCAGACCGCCGAGCAGAAGCGCAAGAACCTCATGCGCAAGGAGCTGGCTTGGCTCTCGCGTGGTGCACGTGCGCGTGCGACCAAGCCCAAGTTCCACGTCGCCGCCGCCGAGGCGCTCATCGCCGACGAGCCGCCCATGCGAAACTCGCTCGAGCTCAAGCGGACCGCCGTGTCGCGCCTGGGCAAGCAGGTCGTCGACCTCATCGACGTCACGGTGGCCTACGGCGAGAAGACCGTCATCGACGACATCACCTGGCTCATCGGCCCGGGCGATCGGTTTGGCATCCTGGGCGAGAACGGGTCGGGCAAGACGACGCTGCTCAACGTCATCCAAGGCGCGCTCGAGCCCACATCCGGCCGAGTGAAGACCGGCAAGAGCGTCAAATTCGCAATCCTGTCGCAGCACCTCGATGAGCTCAACGAGCTAGGCGACTCCCGTGTCCGAGAAGTCCTCTCGCGCTACAACACGCGCTACGAGATCGACGGCAAGAACCTGACGCCGGCGCAGATGCTGGAGCGGCTAGGGTTCTCGGCGGCGCAACTCTCGACACCGGTGTGCGACCTGTCCGGCGGGCAGAGGCGTCGGCTGCAACTGATGCTGATCCTGCTCGGCAAGCCCAACGTGCTCATCCTCGACGAGCCCGACAACGACCTCGATATCGACATGCTCGCCGTGGTTGAGAACCTGCTGGACTCGTGGCCCGGCACGCTGCTGCTCATCACCCACGACCGCCATCTGATGGAGCGCGTCACCGACGACCAGTTCGCCGTCATCGACGGCAAGATCCGACACGTCCCCGGCGGCGTGGATGAGTACCTGCGACTTGTGGACGGGCGTGGCGGCGCACGGGTGGAGGCCGGATGCACGGCCGCGAAGGCCGAGAAGCCCAAGTCCAAGCCGAGCGCCCCGAGCGCACCCGGCACTGCGGGTCCGTCGAACGCACCGTCAGCCGAGCGGCCCGCGCCCGGCCTGTCGAACGTCGAGGAGCGCCGCCTCAGAAAGGAGCTCGCGTCCGCCGAGCGAAAGCTCGACACGCTGTGCAAGAAGGCCGACACCATCCGCGCCGAGATGCACGACGTGGACCCCAGTGACTACGTCGCCCTGATCGCGACCCAGGAACGCCTCCGACTTGCCGAGCAGGAGATCGCCGACCTAGAGACCGAGTGGATGCGGCTGTCCGAACTACTGGTCTGACCGGGTCGCTGGTCTGACCGGGTCGCCACTGGTCCGTCTCGGCACTCCACATGGGTTCGCGGCGCCTGTGGATACTGGGGACGAGTAGTTTCACCTGCGTAAACTCGCCTCTCCTACCTGCGCTGCACCCGCGCCGCGGGGGTGTGGATATCCCCAGCCGGATGCGTTCGCGCCGTCCCAGAACCTACAGTGTGTTCATCTGGACGTTGGAGAACCGGCGGCGATACGTGTTCATGTAGTCGACCTTGCGCTCGAGGGCGCGCACGACGCCGTTGGCGAAGTTGACCTTCTCGAATGTCTGCGCGCTGCCCAGACCGCCAGGCGAGAACACGTTCACTTCCATGAGCTTGTCGCCCACGATGTCGAGTCCCACGAGGAACATACCGTCGGCGACCAGCTTGGGGCGCACAATCTCGCAGAGACGCAGCTCGCGCTCGGTGATCTCGGCCTGCTCGATCTGTCCGCCGGCGTGTACGTTGCTGCGGATGTCATCGCCCTGGCGCAGGCGACGGAAGGCGGCGTAGCGGCCTTTATGCCTGAAGGGACTCCCGTTCATCATGAACAGCCGCGTGTCGCCATGCTCGGCCTCTTCGAGGTACTCCTGAGCGATCACATAGCCGTCGCGGATCAGCGCGTCGATCATCTGGTTCAGGTTCTTGGTGGTGGCGTGGTCGACCATGAACACACCCTTACCGCCACTCCCCTGCAGCGGCTTGAGGACCGCTCGGCCACCCTGCTCTTTCACGAACCCTTTGATCTCGTCTTTGTCGCGCGTGATGAGGGTGCGCGGGCGTACCTCCTCGGGGAACTCCTGGAAGTACATCTTGGTCATCGCCTTGGAGAGGCCGTTGGGGTCGTTCAGCACGATGACGCCGTTCCGCATCGCGAGGCGGCCGAAGTCTATCGCTGCGTTCTGGCGCCAGGGCGTCTCGACGTCCTGCGAGGGGTCGTTGCGCAGCATGAGTACGTCGAGGTCGTCGACCGTGATGCGCTCGGTGCGAACGGATCTGCCCTGCAAGCCCTTGAGGTACGCCTCGGTGCTCGAGTACTTGTCCTTGGGAGCGTGGAGCGCTCGGGCTTTGACCTTCTCGTCAGGGTCGTAGGCGAAGTCGCCCGGCGTCATGATCCACGCTTCATGCCCCGCGTTGATTGCCGCGGCGGCAACCCTCGTGGTGGTGTAGCCGGCCGTCTCGGTGGCAATGTCGTTAACGACGAATCCGATTCTCACTCGAGCATCCCTTTCAGTCCATTTGAGCCGAGCACGACTACCGTGCGGTCTCGGCCAGAGTCGCTTCGATAGTGCTGACAGCGATGCTCAGCGCACCGCGAATTCTCTCAATTACCGCCATGTCCGGAAGACCTGTCCACTCGTCCATGTAGGTCTTCTTGAACTCGATAGCCAGCGCGATGCCGGTGTCGGGGAAGTTGTCGCTAACCCACTGCGAGAAATACCCACCGCGAAACTTCACGTTCTCTCGGCAGTCAAAGCCCGATTCAGTCATACAGCCGAGGAACCCGTCGACCACATCCGACCACCGCTCGCGATCGAAACGCGCCGTCCCCAGGTTGATCTCCGGGTTCAGCTCGACCGACGCCGCCGAGGCGGACGCACCACCGCGGCGATGATTGTAGCTGTGCAGGTCAAGAACGACGAATCGCCCGTGTTCCCGCTCGATTTCCGAGAGGACACGGTGGGCATGCTCGTAGAACTCGTCGTAGACCGCGCGAGAACGATCCTCGACCTCTCGCGGAAGCGCGCACCGGTACAGATCGAGTCCCCAGGCATCGTCGGAATCTTGGTAGACAGCCCGATCGCGGGGACGGTTCAGGTCAACTTCGAAGCGCGAACGCACTGCCTCAATCAGCGAGATGCCCTCCGGCACCATGGCGGCCGTGAAGGGATCCTCCTCGCGGAGACGACCGTCCTCGGACAGGGCGATGTGCTCAGCCAGCGACGGTCGCAGCTCATGCCCGGCGTGGAGCGCGACGGCCAGCACGGGTCCGGACCCGCGGGTGATGCGGAGGAGCGCGGGCTCGGCGTGATTCGCAGATTGCGGAGCTGCGGCGACGAGCGATGGACGGTCTTCACTCAGGGTCATGTACGCACTCTCTCGGTCAGCCAGTAATCGCACGCGTCGAGCTCCGGTGACGCGCGTTCTCCCGCATCAGGAGTCATGTCGGCTGATTATGAGATGGCGGAGAGCCTTTGAGTCGGATGTAACCAAGAGTTAACCACCGGAGTCCGGAAACTTACACCGGTAGCCTCGCCTAATCGCCGTCCTTCTTCTTGCCCCCGCCACGCGTCTTCCCGTCGGCGCCCGGCGCGTTGGGATCCGGCCCGCGGCTGAGGACGTAGTTGACCACCGAGTACTTCACGGCAGTCGTGCCGGCATCCGGACCTTGCGCAAGCACGATGTTTTCGGGGATGTCGTTGTTGTACTGCGACGGCACCGCCTGGGGACTGAAGCCGGCCTTCCTGAGCGTCTCGAACGCATCGGCCTCCACCATGCCCACCACATCCGGGACCGTCGCCATCTCGGGTCCCTTGCCGATGATCAGGTCCACCGCCGAGCCACTCTGAGCAGTCGCATTGGGCCGAGGCGTCTGGCTTGCGACATTGCCGGCATCGGCGGCGGCGCCAAACGCCTCGGTTACGCTGCCCACCTTGAGTCCGGCGCGCTTGATCGCAGCCACAGCCTCGGACGCGGTCTTCGAGCCCAGGTCCGGCACCCGCGTGCGTGCCGCTCCCTGCGCGCCACCGGCAGCCGCGCCACTGCGGGCGTCCTGTATGCGAGCCGCCACCGCGAGCCCGCCGACCAGCAGCAGCGCCGCGACGAGAAGCCACGGCCACTTGGTGCGACGCGTTGCGCCTGCGGCGGCAGCTGGGGCACCTACGGCGGCGACCGAGGCCGAAGCCGTGGTGGTGGCGACCGGCATGGCGCCCTCAGTCGACTGCCGCTCGGCGTCTCGGGCCTGGCGCGCCTCTCGGCGGGAACGCGGCGCGGCGTTCACGGCAATCGGCATCACTGCCGTCTTGGCGACGAGCGGCATCGCGGCGGCCGTATCGGCGGGCGGCAGGATCATCGTGGGAAGGGCGCCCGCGCCTCGCGCGACGGCGAGCAGATCGCGGCGCATGTCGTGAGCCGAGTCGTAGCGGTCCGACGGGCTCTTCTGCATCGCCTTGACGATGACGGCCTCGAGGCTCTGGCTGATGTTGGGATTCACCTCACGTGGAGGCGTCTCCTGCTCGCTGACCTGCATCAACGCAACCGCAACGGGACTGTCCGCCTCGAACGGGAGCTGCCCGGTGGCGGCTTCGTAGAGCACGATCCCCAGCGAGTACAGATCGCTGCCCGCGCTCAAGTGCGTGCCCTGCGCCTGCTCGGGAGAGAGGTACTGCGCAGTGCCCAGGACCGAGCCGGTCTGCGTCATGGTCGTGTTGCCGGCGCGCGCGATGCCAAAGTCCATGACCTTCACCGAGCCGTCCGACTGCACCATGATGTTGTGTGGCTTGATGTCTCGGTGAATGACGTCGTACCCGTGGGCCGCGCCCAACGCCGAGCACACCTGCGCGCCAATCTCAGCGACTCGTGCCGAGGACAACGCGCCGTCGCGTTCGATCCGTTTCAGGTCGCTGCCGCGCACGTACTCCATGACGATGTAGTAGGTGTCGCCGTCCTGGCCCCAGTCGTACATGTTCACGATGTTGGGGCTCACGAGATTGGCGACCGCCTGTGCCTCCTGGCGGAAGCGCGCGGCGAACTCGGGGTCGGACGCGAATCGCTCGTGCATGACTTTCACGGCGACGGTCCGCCCGAGAGTCTCATCCACCGCACGGTAGACGTCGGCCATGCCGCCCGAGCCGATCTTCTCGATTGCCCGGTACCTGCGCCCGAACAGTAGTTCTTCCATGTGACGCTCCCGTACTCACCGCCTGCGCGCGGCCTGCTGAGCCGCTCGGCTTGGGTGATGTGTGGGTCGTTTCAGTTCAGCGATGGCCTCTGAAACGGCAACGCCGGCCACAAAGGACCGGCGTGTGAGTTCTCGATTACGGGGATTGCCCGCTGACTCCAGTGTAGCCGTTTACGGAGAGTCGGTTCTGCGGGCCTTCAGAGGATGCTGCGCAGCCCTTCGAGCAACCGGTCGACATCGCTCATGTTGCTGTACGGCGCCAGCCCGACCCTAACGCCGCCGGCATCGCCGAGCCCTATGTGCCGTGACGCCTCCAGTGCATAGAAGTTGCTGGCTGGTGCATTGATGTTGAGTTCCCCGAGCCTCGCCGACACGGTCACGGACTCGATGCCGTCGACGGTGAACAGAAGGGTCGGCGTCCGGAGCTTCGCGCGCGAGTACACCGTGATCCGGGGGTGCTCGGCGAGGCCGACCTCGATCGCCCTGCGCAGGCCGTCCTCGTGCTCGACCATCGCGGCGAAGGAGTGTCGGAGCCGCTCGCGGCGCGTCGGCGCGTCGCTGTCGCCGCTCAGGCCGGCAAGGAAGTCCACGGCTGCAGTGGTGCCGGCCATCAACTCATACGCGGGGGTGCCCAGTTCGAACCGCTCGGGCACGGTGTTGACCGATGGCAGCAGCTTGTCGGGTTCGAGCGTCTCGAGCAACGCGGGTGCCGCGATCAGCACGCCACAGTGCGGTCCGCAGAACTTGTAGGGAGCGCACGCGAAGAAGTCCGCGCCCAGCTCGTCGATATCGACAAACGAGTGCGCCGCGTAGTGGACGCCATCGACGTAGAGCAGTGCGCCGCGCTCGTGGACCTTCTCGGCGATCTGGGCGATCGGGGGGCGTGTTCCGATGAGGTTCGAGGCCGCGGTGATTGCCACGAGCCGGGTGCGGTCGGTGAGCTGCGCCTCAACGTCGGCGGCGATGAGTTCGCCGGTCGCCGAGTCGAACTCGACCCAGCGTACGGTGACGCCGGCACTCTGCGCCGCGTAGAGCCACGGCCGGATGTTGGCGTCGTGATCGAGCCGAGAGACCACGATCTCGTCGCCCGGCTGCCACGTCTTGG
>JBBRWO010000115.1:0-6703 GCA_038249135.1 Coriobacteriia bacterium | reverse complement strand
GTCGTGGGGCCGCTACACCGGGCAGTCCGTTCCGTTCCTCAAGGACTTCGGGCGCAACGGCTGGAGCGACCACGAGGCGTTCGAGCACGTGGGGATACCGGTCGCGTGGCTTGAGTGGCGCGAGGACCCGGTCTACCACACCTCGCGTGACACGGCGTCACACGTGAGCGAGGATCGCGTGCGCCGAACCGGGCGGCTGGTGCGCGGCTGGCTGCTGGACCTCACACCCGCCAAACTCGGTGCGCTGCGACCGTAGTGGGTACCAACTGAATACATCGAGTCCGAGCCCGAGTCGTGCACCGGCGGCTTCCAGCTAAGGCATATCGCGCGCCGGGCGTCGGCCCGCCTGAGATTCGGGGGGATCATGGCTGCAGACAGTTCTTCTTCCGACAGGGCCGACGAGTCTCGCGAGATGGACATCCTGGACCTGTTCGGCCTCGAGGAGCTTCAGCAGCTTCAGGACAAGTTCTCCTCGGCGACAGGTACTGCGTCGCTGATTACGCGACCCGACGGCACGCCCGTCACGCAACCGAGCAACTTCTGTCGGCTCTGCTCCGATATCATCCGCTCGACCGAAGGCGGTATGGCCGCCTGCATGCAGTCCGATGCGACGCTCGGTGCGCAAAACCCCACTGGCCCGACGGTCATGAGGTGTCTCAGCGCCGGCCTCTGGGATGCGGGCACGAGCATCACAGTCGGTGGCCAGCATGTCGGCAACTGGCTCGTGGGTCAGGTCCGATATCCCGACGTCGAGGAGTCGTCCGTACGTGCGTTCGCGCGACAGATCGGCGCGGATGAAACTGAGTTCATGGAGGCGCTTGACGAGGTCCCGGCCATGACGCGCGAGCAGTTCGACGCAATCGCGGACTTCCTGTTCGTCATGGCCGCCCAGCTTTCCGAGAAGGCGTATCAGAACCACCTGAAGGAGCAGCTCATCTCCGAGGTGCTGCACGCCGAGGAACTCAACTCCCGAATAACACGCAGTGCGGAGGCTCGTTTGCGGCTGATCGACCTCGCGGCGTCTTGTACGCTCGATGAACTACTCGAGGGTACGCTCGACGAACTTGAGCAACTGACCGGCAGTGCCATCGGGTTCTATCACTTCGTCGATTCGGACCAGGCCAGCCTCAGGCTTCAGAACTGGTCCACTCGTACTAAGTCGGACTACTGCAACGCAGAGGGCAAGGGCTCACACTATTCGGTTTCATCGGCGGGAGTGTGGGCCGACTGTCTCCGTCAGGGAAAGCCCGTTGTCCACAACGACTATGCTTCGCTGCCTGGCAGGAAGGGTCTCCCCGAGGGGCACGCGGCGCTCATACGTGAGTTCACAGTCCCGGTCATCCGCGCCGGCAAGGTCGTCGCTATCGTCGGTGTCGGCAACAAGCCGACTGATTACGACTCGTTCGACGTCGAAACGGTCGAGCGGCTCTCGGAACTCGTCTGGGATGTGACCGAGCGGAAGAAAGCGGAGGAAGAGCTGCGGGATACTGCAACACGCCTCAGCCTCGCGCTCTCGGCGACGGGAGAGGGCTTTTATGACCTGAACCTGCGGACGGGCCAGGCGGCGGTCACTCCGGCGTACCTGGAAATGCTTGGCGAAGACCAGACGCAACTCACGTTCGACCTATCCGTGTTCGCTGACCGGATCCATCGCGACGATCGGGATGAGGTGCTCGCGCTCATCGACTCACTGGTTCGCGGCGAGGCAGACGAGTATCGAACCGAGTTCCGGTTGCTGCACTCGGAAGGGCGCTGGATCTGGGTGCACTCGGTGGGGAGAGTGGTTGAGCGGGGGACGGACGGGCGCGCTCTTCGCATGCTCGGGGGACACACGGATGTGACGGAGAGCCGTCAGATCTCGCAGGCGCTGCAGCGGGCACAGGCGGTGGCCAACATGGGAATCTGGCGACTTGACCTCGCAAGCGGACGTGCGAGCGGCTCGCCGGAAACAAGGCTGCTATACGGCGAGGATCCGGAGGCCGTCTCGGGCGACCTGACTGACGTCATTGCAAGGGCAGTGCATCCTGACGACCGCGCGATCGTCGAAACCGAGACTGCCAGAGCCATCAGCGAATGCGTGTCCCGACCGATGGAGTATCGAGTGGTGCTCCCGGATGGATCGATCCGCTGGGTCCACGGAGAGGGCGAGCCGGAAACCAACGCGGCGGGAAAGGTGGTCGCGCTCACGGGCTTCGTGCAGGACATCACAGAGCGAAAGCTCGCCGAGGAGGAACTGCGCGAGCGCAACGAACTTCTGGCGCAGGCCCAGCGCATCGCGCGCATCGGGCACTACGTTCTCGACGCTCGCACGGGCGCCTGGACGTCGTCGGAGTCACTCGACGAGATCTTCGGTATCGATGACGCGTACGTACGGAGCGTCGAGGGCTGGCTCGGTGTGGTACATGCCGAAGACAGAGCGGACATGGGCGATTATGTGCAACATCACGTGCTTGCGAAGTGTCAGCCGTTCGATCGCGAGTATCGGATCACCCGTGTGGAAGACGGAGAGGCTCGCTGGGTGCATGGCATTGGCGCTCTGGAATGTGACGCCGATGGTGTTGCGCTCCGCATGTTCGGAGTAATCCAGGACATCACGGAGACCAAGCTCGCCGAGCAGGCGCTGATCGACAGCGAGCTCGGCTTGCAGCGGGCTCAAGCGGTTGCGCATATAGGCAGTTGGGTCTGGCACGTGGAGACCAATACGCTCGAGTGGTCAGATGAGATGTACCGCATCTTCGGAATCGACCGGTCGGAATTCACCGGAGTACTTGGCGATGTGGTAGCGCGCGCAATTCATCCCGACGATCGTGCGGCGGTCGAGTTGGCGAACCAGCGGGTTGAGCGGGAGGGCAAGCCCATTCCACTCGAGTACCGCGTCGCGCGTCCTGATGGGACCGTGCGTGTTGTGTGGGCCGAGGCCGGGCGGGCGGAGCGCGACGAGCAGGGTCGCGTAGTCACACTGAGCGGCATTGTCGCAGACATCACCGACCGCAAACTCGCCGAACAAGCGCTGATTGCCAGTACCGAGGAGCTCTCGCGCTCCAATACGGAGCTGGAGCAGTTCGCGTACGTGGCGTCCCATGACCTCAGGGAGCCGTTGCGCATGGTCACCAGTTACACCCAGCTCCTTAAGAAGCGCTACGCCGGTCAGCTCGACTCGGATGCCGACGACTTCATCGGTTTTGCGGTGGATGGCGCCGCCCGCATGGAGTCGCTGATCCAGGACCTCTTGGAGTACTCCCGAGTCGGCTCACGCGGTTCCGAGTTCTCCGAGACGGATCTTGAGCAGACGCTCATGCGCTCACTGAAGAATCTGGAAGTTGCGGTAGAAGAAGCGGCGGCAGAGGTGACCCATGATCCGATGCCTTCCGCGGTGTGCGATGGTAGTCAGGTGGGTCTGGTGTTCCAGAATCTGATCGCGAACTCCCTCAAGTTCCGAGGCGAGGACCACCCCAAGGTGCACGTTGGCGCGAGGCTCGACGACGGCGAGTGGGTCTTCTCGGTCAGCGATAATGGTTTGGGGATCGGGCCGGAGTACTTCGAGCGCATCTTTGTGATCTTCCAGCGTCTGCTACCAAGAGACGTTTACGAAGGCAGCGGGATGGGCCTTGCAATCTGCCGACGGATCGTCGAGCGACACGGTGGTCGGATCTGGGTCGAATCGGAGCCGGGGAGTGGAGCGACGTTCTACTTCACAATCCCGGTGGCCCAGTAGCGGAGCTTTGGTACACTGGCTCGGCACGTTGAACGTGATCGGGCGATTAACTCAGCGGGAGAGTGCTTCCTTTACACGGAAGAGGTCGGGGGTTCGAATCCCTCATCGCCCACCATACAAAACCGCAGGTAGATGGCTGTTTTTCGGGAAACCGAGAGCGGCCATCTATCTTCATTTTAGGGCGAATGTAGCAACGCGTGTAGCAACGCGATTCTAGCACTCTAAGCACCAGTCCGGCCGTGCACCGCGTCAAGACGGGTTTGACCACAGGATTCTCACGCTTCAGTCGCGCTCCCTGCGCCCTGTGCGATCCGCGTCCACGCAGAGTCGCGTGCCATATCACCCGCAGTCACCCGCGCGTCGTTGAGGTTTCGCGTCTGTACGGTGGCGTCGTTTACGGCAGCGGTCGCTGCACGTCTGACGGTCAGAGCGCGTCTCGGTCGCGTCCCACCACTCCCCGCATTCCGGGCAGGCGCGGTACTTCCGGTTGCCGTCCACAGCCAAGGCGAACTGAAGCCACATTGCTCCGATGAGTGAGGAGACCTCGAACGTGAGCCTCAGACCCCTCGGCTGGGCGCTACTGATCTCCATCGCCACGTCGACAGAACCGCACATCTCCGTGATGAGTGTTGCTAGGGCTAACTGTACGATCACATCAGGGGAGCTGGTCCTGGAGGCGTACCCGAGCCAGCCATACTCGCCGCCGACCGTGCGGATTGCACTTGGGTTGGCTCCGAGATCAACGAGCATCGTCCCAATGCGTCCCTGGATTCGCATCGCGGGCTGGCGCGCGGACTCCTCGCTATCATGAGGGGTTGGCGTCAGGACGAGGTCGGTTCCGATCACGTCGCGTGCGCGGCCCTCACGGAGGGCATCCCACAGCCTTAGCGCGAATGCGAGAAGGCGACGATGAGCCTTCCATACGGCGAGCGCGTTCCCAAGACCGTCGAACCCCTGACCGTCATTGAGGCCGTCGTCGGGCGACAGTACCCGTCCGTCACGGACGAGGTAGTCCGGGTCGTACAGGTCTCCATAGCTACCGGCGAACGCGGCAAACGCTGACTCGCGGTCCGGTAGCGACGCGAACGTGCGAAACAACGCCGACTTGGATTTGAGCGGTCGGTAGGTCTCGTTTGCGTTGAAGCCGCACAGCACACGCAGATTATCCCCACCGACTCAGTGAGGGTTGTCCATCGGTGACCACTCGAACGCGACCAAGGAGGCAGGGGAACCCTCGTTTGCTCTCAATGTCACGGTTAAGTCCTGTCTATCCGTCTGTGCCTATGCCGACACGGACAGGATACTACGTTCGAGACGACCGTGGATGGAAGGGGAGAGCGCATGCTCATGATCCAGAAACTGAGGGAGGACAAGAGGCTGACACGCTCCGCTCTGGCGCGCCTTGCCCTCATGCATGCGGCGACCGTGGGCCAAATCGAGAACAAGTACATCGGGCGGCCCTATGCATCACAGCTCGAGAAGCTTGCCGCCGCGCTTGAGTTCAATGGCGAACCGCGCGAACTCCTCACCGAGGTAGTTGACCAGCCATGAGAGCCGAGGTCACCACTCGCCGACTGCTCTACCCCGTAAGCGAAGCCGCCGAACAACTCGGCATTCATCGCACCAGTCTGTACGAGCTGTTGAAGTGCGGCCAGTTGGAGCGGGTCAAGATCGGTCGCCGGACTCTAATCACCGCCGAGAGTCTCACTGCGTACGTCGGCAGACTCCGCGCGGTGGCGGCTCAAGAAGGTCGTTGACTGTCTCACCGCTGGTCATCCAGGCCCGCCTAAGTCGAGGTTGTCCTCGGCGCGCTGCGGTTGCCATATCCGCCCGAGTGGCGCGCGGTCAGCGCCACAAGAGGAACATGAAGGGGTTTGTGCTGCATGGCAGAAGTGCTCAAGGTCGACGACGTTTCGAGGGAGCTTCAGGTCAGCGTGCGTCGAGCGCGCGAACTGATCGGTTCCGGCAAGATCCGAATGATCCAGGGGCTGAACCCTAGGACGATTCGGGTGTCGCGCGAGGACCTCGACGAGTTCATCAAGGACAGCAGCGGGAAATGAGTCCGCGACCAAACCTGCGGACCGGGCTCGGGCTTGACGAAGCGGCGCCTTGCGCAGCCGGGACGCTGAGTCAAGGGCGTTGCCGTGGCCGCCTAGCAAGCGCTTCGCGCAACCCATGAGCATTTCGGTCATGAGCGCGGTCATCAAGCGCTACGGCGGCAAACCCCATCTCAAGCTCACACTCTTGATCCTTGCGGACAGGGCTAGTGACGACGGCTTCTGCTGGCCGTCTTACGACGAGCTCGCGGGCAAGCTCGGCTGTTCCAGACGTTCCGCGATCAATAACGTCAACGACCTCATCGCGGCCGGTCTACTGCAGATCATCGCCAGGGGTGGTCGGTTCACCGATCCGCAGACCAAGAAGCACCGGGGGTTCTCCAACCGTTTCGTCATCAACGTCTCAGCCATCGAATCGCTGCCCCTGCTCTACCAGCCGCGGCGGAGTTGTCCACAAGACGCCGTGGATGAGCGCAGTGCGCTGCAGGACATGGGTGAAGTGGGCTTCACCCATCCAAGCACGGCAAGGGTGAAGCCCACTTCACCCGGTACGTCAGAGAAGACATCAAATTCAACCACCACTGTCGAAATGCCTGTGGAAAACCTGGTCAGGGGCCTTGCCGAGGCGTGGACGCGGTCGGATTGATGACCCTTTCGATGATTGCCATCAGTAACGCGGTACGCTACTCTGAGGGGAGGCCGTCGCATGAGGGAGTTTAGCGACGTCAAGAAGCGCGACGTGATACGGGCATTTGCGACGATCCGTCTGGCGATGGAAGAGAAGTGCGACAAACTGACCGACTGGACGGCCGAGGGCAATGCTCTTGAGCAAGCAGTGGGTCTCAGGTTGGAAGAGAACCTCACCAAGGGACTCAACTTCGTGGAGCGATTCCTCCTCGGTGCGCGAGAGGGGGCCAGTGAGGAGGGACGT
>JBBRWO010000114.1:0-6734 GCA_038249135.1 Coriobacteriia bacterium | reverse complement strand
TCGCACTCAGATATGCCGTGGAATTTCCATGTGACCGCTTGCGCCGGTGCAGGTGTCTGGGTAGAATCCGAGTTCGTTGGCACTCGGCGGGCTTGAGTGCCAGCACTCGGCGAGACACTTCGCGCACGGTGGGTATGTACTCTGCTGCCGCACGAAGTGTGAGCCACTGGTTATGTGCGCGGGCAATCGCTCGCGAACGTCGTATGCGAATGGGAAGAGCAGGAGGGACGTCGATGAATCTGAAGCCTTTGGGCGATCGCGTCATCGTCAAGGCCGCCGAGGCCGAGACCACCACTAAGAGCGGACTGATCCTGGCGGACAGCGCCAAGGAGAAGCCCACGCGTGGAACCGTCATCGCCGTAGGCGAGGGCAAGTGGGACGAGGACGGCGAGAAGCGCATCGCTCTCGACGTCAAGGTGGGCGACACCGTCGTGTACAGCAAGTATGGCGCGACCGAGATCAAGGTCGATGGCGAGGAGTACCTCATCCTTCGCAACGACGACATCTACGCCGTCGTCGAGGGCTAGTCGCCTCTTTGCACGTGTTTCACCGTCCGTATCAGCGAATGAACACGAAAGGGGATTCCTGGAATGGCTAAGGAGATCCGTTTCGACGAGGAAGCTCGTCATGGTTTGGCCGCCGGCGTCAACAAGCTCGCCGACGCCGTCAAGGTAACGCTCGGCCCGAAAGGCCGTTACGTAGTACTCGAGAAGAAGTTCGGCGCGCCGACGATCACCAACGACGGCGTCACCATCGCCAAGGAGATCGAACTCGACGATCCGCTCGAGAACATGGGCGCCCAGCTCGTCAAGGAAGTCGCCGTCAAGACCAACGACGTCGCCGGTGACGGCACCACCACCGCCACGTTGCTCGCCCAGGTCATCGTGACCGAGGGTCTGCGCAACGTCTCGGCCGGTGCGAATCCGCTCGCGATCCGTCGCGGTATCGAAAAGGCCGTTGAGGCCGTCGTCGCGCAGATCAAGATCAACGCCAAGGACATCGGTGGTAGGGACGAGATCGCCCACGTCGGTGCCATCTCGGCTGCTGACGATGAGATCGGCGCCAAGATCGCGGACGCCATGGAAGTCGTCGGCAAGGACGGCGTCATCACCGTCGAGGAGAGCCAGACGTTTGGCATCGACATCGACACCGTCGAGGGCATGCAGTTCGACAAGGGCTACGTCTCGATGTACATGGTCACGGACCCCGATCGCATGGAGGCCGTGCTCAACGAGCCGCTGATCCTCATCGTCAACCAGAAGATCAGCAACATCCAGGACCTGCTGCCCGTGCTCGAGAAGGTCATGCAGGCCGGCAAGCAGCTCCTCGTCATCGCCGAGGACGTCGAGGGCGAGGCTCTCGCCACGCTCATCGTCAACAAGCTCCGCGGTACGTTCACGTGCATCGCGGTCAAGGCTCCCGGCTTCGGCGATCGCCGCAAGCGCATGCTCGAGGACATCGCCGTGGTCACGGGTGGCCAGGCCGTCATGGAAGAGCTCGGCTACAAGCTCGAGAACGTGACGCTGGACATGCTCGGTCGCGCCAAGACCGTCAAGATCACCAAGGACTCCACCACGATCATCGATGGTGCTGGTGACGAGGACGCCATCAAGGCCCGCGTCAACCAGCTCAAGACCGAGATCGAGAACTCTGACTCCGACTTCGATAAGGAGAAGCTCCAGGAGCGTCTGGCCAAGCTCTCCGGCGGCGTCGCCGTCATCAAGGTGGGCGCGGCGACCGAGACCGAGCTCAAGGAGAAGAAGCACCGCATCGAGGACGCGCTTCAGGCGACCCGCGCGGCTGTCGAAGAGGGCATCGTCGCCGGCGGCGGCGTGGCTCTGGTCGACGCTCTTCCCGCGCTCGACGCCGTCGTGGCCGCTGAGCCTGACGAGATGATCGGCATCAACATCATCCGCAAGGCGCTCGTGGCTCCCATGAAGACCATCGCGTCCAACGCTGGCTTCGAAGGCTCCGTCGTGGTCGAGAAGGTCAAGACGCTTCCGGCCGGCGAGGGTCTGAACTCCGCCACCGGCGAGTATGGCGACATGCTCAAGATGGGCGTCATCGATCCGGTCAAGGTCACCCGCTCGGCGCTGCAGAACGCGGCTTCGATCGCGGCCTTGATCCTCATCACCGAGGCTGCCGTCAACGACATCCCTGCCAAGGACGATGGCGGCGCAGCTGCTGCCATGGCCGGCATGGGTGGTATGGGCGGCATGATGTAGGCTGCGCCCACGCGCACGCTACGAACTTCCTGGGAGGGGCTCGGCGACATCGCCGGGTCCCTCTCTTAGCGTCACGGCGCAATCTGCCGATATACACACGGTGCGGGAACGTCGGTTACATCGTGACGAGAGGTGGCAGGGTGGCACAGGGAGCGTACTGCAACGGATGTGCGCGACGTGTGCAGCTCACCGAGTCGGGAGAGTGCCCCAACGGGCACCTGCGCAGTATGCTGCGCGACGTGCGCAAAGACGAGATCGTACCCGCCGAGAAGCCGGTATCGGGCCCCATGGCCCGCACGTCTCCCGCACCCGAATCGCGGGACTCCCATGAGCTGCTGTCGGTGATCATCGGCAAAGCGTTGGTGCTGGTGCCTGTCGCCGCCCTCGGGGCATTCGCGCTGTGGACCGGCTACGAGCAGGGCGTCGGAAGCGGTTTGTCAGCTGGTGTGGCACTCCTCGTGTCGCTGGGATCGCTCGCGCTCACGATCGGGGTCGTCTTCGCCTGGGCATCCATGCGTCGGCGTAAGAACTAGGAATGATCGGCATCGGCGGGGGTCGCCGTGAGAATGACACTGGGGGACGATATTGGGAGACTCAAGAGCGTGTCCGTACTGCGGTTCGTGGGCGAATCCGAATGACGAGGCGTGCAGACTCTGTGGGCGGTCGATAGCTTCGATCAGCTCCGGATCCACCGCAGTACGCTCGGTTTCTCGCGCTGCCAGCTACGCCGCCGCCGAAGTCCCAGCACTCGGGATCCTTCGCTCGCTGGCGAACGGGTCCTCGCTCGTGGCACTTGTGATCGGCCCCCTGTTCATCATCGGATATCCGTGGTTGCTGGCGCTGTATGCGGCGCAGGCGGCGGGCAGTATTCCGAGTGACCTCTCGCTGGCCCTCGTTTGGCTCGTTCCGGAGGTGTTTCTGCTGAGCGGCGTCGTGAAGGCGGCGGAGTACGCGAATGCCAACCGACGCGCGGTGCTCGGTTTGATTGCGCCGGGCGTCTCGCTTGCAGCGCAACTGGTGGTGTTGCCGCTGGCCGAGTCGTGGGCGCCATCTGCAAGCACGGTGGTTCCCGTGTGGGGGATGCAGGGAGGCACTCTGACGTGGGTGGCGCCGATGGCGTTGTTCGCGGTGACCTCAGCGATTGCTGCTCTGATTGCAGCGACGATGCCCCGGGTGGTTCCCGGCAAGTTCGGTCGAACCATCGGCCCGCAGCTTGCGGGGCTGTCACTGCTGTTCGTCGCGCTTCTGCTGCCGCATTGGGGCGGCATCGCGGCGGCTAAGGTCGGACTCGAGATGGGGATGCCCACTCTGTGGGTCAATGTGATTGCGGTCTTCGTGTTCTCGCTGTTCGCACTCGTTTGGTTCCGGTCGGAGGACTAGCGGGCCACTCTACGTGATCAGCCGAGGAGGTCTGCGACCACCGTCGCCACTTCGCGTGCGGCGTGGGGACGCGCCAGCTCGATGCTCGCTTCCTTGCTTCGGGCGAGTTGTCCAGGTCGCGCGAGCGCTTTTCGCACGAACTCCGCCATGCGGCGCGGGTCTTCGTCGTAGATCGCGGCTCCCGCTGAGGTGAGAGACTCGACGTTCGCGCGCTCTTGGCCCGAAGCAGGGCCGATGAGCACCATCGGCAGCTGCATCGCCACGCACTCGGCGGTCACAAGGCCCCCTGGTTTGCAGACGGCGACGTCTGAGGCTGCCATGACTTCCGCCATGCGCTCCACGTAGCCGAGAACGCGCACCGTGGTGGCACCGAATCCCGACACCCTCGCACGCAGATCCGCGGCGTATGCATCGTCGCGACCCGTGACGACCGCGACTGTGGTGTTGGGGATCGAGGCGATCAGAGTGAGCGATACGGCGAGTGATTCCTTGAACCGCTCGTAAGGCCCGGGTTGTGTCGCGCCAGCCAGCGCAAGTACGACGCGGTGATCCGCAGGAAGGCCGAGCCGCTCACGCGCCTCGTCCCGATCGACTTGCTGCTCGAACTGCGCCCGCACCGGAATACCTGTGACGCGGATATCGGTCTGCTGCGTGCCACGTCGGACGAGTTCGTCGGCTTCGGCCTCATCGGCGACACAGAAACGTGTGAGGCCGTGACGCGGCCAGAAGCCGTGCAGCCCGAAGTCGGTGGCGCAGGCGATGACCGGCGCTCCGCCGAGACGCCCGTCGCGGGTCGCTCGGACTGCGAGGTTGGCGGCAAGCGCGTGGGTCGCAACGATGGCGTCGGGACGGTTCTCGGCGATCCATCGCGTGAAGGCGGAGTAGAGTAGACCGAGAAGTGGCCGCGAGATCGCCATGGCCGCTGCACCGATCGGCGCCGAGCCCCAGAGCTTGTCGTAGAGCGGTGCGGTGGGACCGGTGAATGCGGTGGTGGCGGTGTTGCCGGAGATGCGTGCGACGCCGAAGTCGAGGATGTCCAGCAGCTCGATGCGGGCTTCGGGGTTCTGCGCTCGGAGTTCGGCCGCGATCGACTCGGCGGCGATGCGATGCCCGGAGCCGATCGAGGCGTGCACGACGGCTATCGTGGGCTGGTTGCTCATGGGTGGTACTATACCGCATGCATTCGGGGCGAACCGCGCCCCGAGACGCGCTGAAGAAGGAGTACGTCAGTGGGACTTTCACTCGCGATCGTCGGCCTGCCCAACGTGGGCAAGTCCACGCTGTTCACCGCGCTGACCAGCAAGGCCCTTGATGCGTCGGGAAGTCCCGTCGCTGCGAACTACCCGTTTGCCACCATCGAGCCCAACGTCGGTCTCGTCACTGTGCCGGACTCGCGTCTCGCTGAGTTGGCCAAGATCGCCAACCCGAACCGGATCATGCCTGCCGTGGTCGAGTTCGTCGACATCGCCGGCCTCGTGAAGGGCGCGAGCGTGGGGGAGGGCCTGGGCAACCAGTTCCTCGCCAACATTCGCGAGTGTGACGCGATCGCCGAGGTCGTGCGGTACTTCTCGGATGAGAACGTCATTCACGTCGAGGGGCGCGTCAACCCTGAGAGCGACGTCGAAACGATACGCACTGAGCTCGTGCTTGCGGATCTGGGCACCATCGAGCGCGCGCTGCCGCGTCTTGAGAAGGAGGCCAAGCGCGACAAGAACGTGCCGGCCAAGATCGCCGTCATGAATCGGCTGCAGGAGTGGATGGACCAGGGTCACCGCGCCTCCAAGATGGAGATGACTGCCGAGGAGCGCGCGCTCATCGCCGACCTGCACCTGCTGACCATGAAGCCGATGCTCTACGTTGCTAACGTCGACGAGTCCCAGGTCGCCGAGGCGCACGACCCCATCGACGGCGTCACGCCGATCCCGATCTGTGCCAAGGTCGAGGCCGACCTCGCCGAGCTCGATGCGGAGGAGGCTGCCGAGTACCTGACGGATTTGGGTCTGAGCGAGCCCGGCCTGAACGCGCTGATCCGCGAAGCGTATCGACTGCTGGGGCTGCAAAGCTACTTTACCGCTGGCGTGCAGGAGGTCCGCGCGTGGACCGTTCCGGTCGGTGCGAAGGCTCCGCAGGCGGCCGGCGTCATCCACACTGACTTCGAGCGCGGCTTCATCAAGGCCGAGGTCATCGGCTATGAGGACTACGTTGCGCTCGGCGGTGAGAAGGGTGCGAAAGAGGCGGGCAAGATGCGTCTCGAGGGCAAGGAGTACGTCATGGCCGACGGCGACGTGGTTCACTTCAAGTTCAATGTGTAGACAGCTGGTGCTCACGTCATGCTGACGGCGGTCATCGCCACGGTGGGTGCTGCGCTCTACGGAGTCGCGGACTTTCTGGGCGGGATGGCGAGTCGTCGCGCGGCTGCGCTGTCGGTGACCGTCGGCGGCCAGATCGTCGGGTTCGTGGCGCTGCTTGCCGTCTCGCTGGTGCTTCCGCCCGAGAGCTGGACCGACCCGGTGCTGCTGTGGGGGATCGCGGCCGGTCTGATGGGCGGCACGGGCGTGCTGTGCTTGTACGCCGGGCTCGCGGCCGGTCGGATGAGCGTCGTCGCCCCCATCACGGCGTCCCTCTCGGCGGCGATTCCCGCTGCGGTCGGCATCTTTCGCGGCGAGCGACTGAGTGGTGTGGGGGCAGCGGGCGTGGCACTCGCACTGGTAGCCGTCGTCATCGTGAGCCTCACCGATGAGCCCGAGGAAGGCGCCGGCACCAATTCGCGTGCGGCGCTCGTGTTCGCGATCCTGGCAGGTATCGGGTTCTCGGGGGCGATTCTGGCGTTCTCTCAGACTCCGGCTTCGGCCTCGTTCGTGCCTCTGGTGATCTCGCGGTTCACGACTATCGTGGTCATGGGCTCGATTGCGCTGGCGCGCGGCCTGAGACCGCTGCCCGGGCGAGGCCTCCGCGGAATGGTCATCGCGACCGGCCTCACCGATGCGGCGGCCAACGCCGTGCAGGTGACGGCGCTGCGGATCGGGCCGCTGGCGATCGCGTCGGTACTGGGTGCGCTATACCCGGTCGTGACGGTGATTCTCGCTCGCTACATCCTGCACGAGCGTCTGCGTGGTTGGCAGCGTGTGG
>JBBRWO010000113.1:0-6748 GCA_038249135.1 Coriobacteriia bacterium | reverse complement strand
AGGGGCGGTGATGTTGAGCAGCTCCGGGCACTCACCCGCGGGGAGTCCGGCGCGCTGCAGCATGGTGCCCATGGCGCCCTCGATGACGAGTACGTCTCGGCCAAGCCGCATCCTGATGTCAGGCATGTTCCCGATCCTTTCAAGCGCGACGCTGGTGCGCCTACGCGGTCTGTCGGTCTTACGTGGTCAGACAAGCGTGCAGGGAGTCTCTCCGCCGATCCATCCCGCCCCTACGCGCAGCCGAGCCGCCAAAGCGCGGCGGTGATGATCTCCGCGTGATCGAATGCAAGGTTCTGGGGCAGCTCATCGGCGAAATACCACGCGGCAGCGACGGCATCATCGCGGCCGACGACCATAGGCGTTTCGAGCCCGATCTCGGCCAGATACACGGCGCTGACGTTCCAGCCCCGAGGATCGCGACCCGGGTCGCCAAACGCACCCACGGGCACGAGCGGGCCTTCCCAGATAAGTCCGGTCTCCTCGGCCAACTCACGACGTGCCGCCTCGACGGGACGCTCGCCTTCGTCGATGAAGCCACCCGGCAGCGCCCAACAGCCCTTGTACGGCTCGGCGCCTCGCTGGATGAGCAGCACCTTACGCGCGCGAGCAGGACCGGCGAACACAACTGTGTCGCAGGTGAATGCCGGACGAGGATACTCATACGTGTAACTGTTCATGGTGAACAGTGTACCCTGATAGCCCATCGTTCACGGCTGCCCGCGACCTCTTCGCCCGCCGAGAACACCGTCATCCAGGGGGTTGCCGCGCGTGCCAGCTCTGTCGAATCGCGTCAAAGTCATCACCGCGATGTTCGTGCTCTACGTCGTGTGGGGCACCACCTACCTCGCGATCAAGGTCGGCCTCGATGCCGGACTTCCCCCCGCGCTGTTCGCCGGTGTCCGCCAGATTCCGGCAGCCGCGATCATGTTCGGCATCGCGCTGTGGCGAGGCTCCGCGATCAAAGTCACCATCCGTGACCTGCGCATATCGGTCATCGCCGGCATCCTGCTGATCGTCGGCGGCCAGTACTTCACCTTCCTCGCCGAGCAACACGTGCCCTCGGGAATCTCGGCACTCGTGGTCGCGCTGATTCCGCTGTGGATCGCGCTGGCCGAGTCCGCGTTCCCGGATATGCAGCGCCCGGGCAGGCTCGGCTGGCTCGGCCTGGCAATCGGGTTCGCGGGTCTCGGGATCCTTCTCTATCCGCGGCTCGTCGGAGTGACGACGGGCGCCGAGGAGCTTCTCGGCATCGGTACCCAGATTATCGGCACGTGGCTGTGGGCGAGCGGCACCATCTACAGCAAGCGCAATCCCACGTCGGCCGACAACATGGTGATCACCGCCTACGAGATGCTCGCCGCAGGTGTGGTCCTGCTGGTTCTCGGTACCTTGCTGGGTGAGTGGTCCTCATTCCAACTCGACGCGCGCGGCCTCGGTGCGCTCGCGTATCTGGTGGTGTTCGGTAGCGCGATCGCATTCACCGCGTTCACCTATGCGCTGACCCACCTGCCCGCGAGCAAGGTGATGACGTATGCGTTCGTGAACCCGGCGATCGCGGTCTTCGCGGGCTGGGCGGCGGGAAGGATCGGTCTACTCGACACGCCTGAGCCGATCACACTCCCCACGCTGCTCGGCATGGTCGTCATCATCAGCGGCGTCGCGCTCACCACGACCGCGCCGACACGCCCGCCGCGCAACGCCCCCGTCACCTCGCGAGACCAACTCCTCGCCGAGGAACCGCTCGTGGAACCGGTTCCCAGCGAGGTCTAGACCCGAAGAGCACCAACGACCCCTGGTGTCGGTCCACCGCTCCCCGCAGGTCCGCATCTGTCACATAGCTTCTCCACATCAGTTTCATTCCCGCTTCGCGACCCCTGACCATACTCACCTCAGGCGACAACGAACTCTCGACACCGACAGTCGCTGGAGGTGGACACCATGGGCATCGCATTCATCGCGGCAGTTCTCGGCGCCACCGCACTGATCCTGGTCCTCACGCGTCATGGCGGATCGCTCGCGACCGCAACGCCCGGACCCACGCGCCCCACGTCTCCCCTGGACGAAGCCGAGCGCATCCTCGCCCGACGCTACGCCCGAGCCGAGATAACCGCCGAGGAGTACGGCCGAATGCTGGCGATTCTCCGGCGCTAACCGCTTATACGCGCACCGACCCCCTTCGGTGCACTGTTCCTCCCCTCCTTGTGCGCAGAAACCCGGTTTGGCAGAGCCGGGTTTCTTCGTGTCTGGAGTAGAATCGAACCATCCCACCCCGCCCTCGGGAGCCCTCGTGTCGTCATCATTGCTCCGCTCGCTCAAGTTCGTACGCGCCTATCGCCTCTTCGCGGCGCTGGGCGTGTTGGCGGTGTTGGCGTCGGCTGCTGCTGACCTGGTGAGCCCGCAGATCCTCAGACGCATCATCGACGAGGGCATCACCGGCGGTGATACGGGAGTCATCTACCGGGGAGCGGCGACGCTTGTAGCCGTCGCGGTCGTCGGGGGCCTGGCCACATTTCTGCAGGGCTACTTCACGGCACGAGCGAGTCACGGATCAGCGTTCGAAATGCGCGATGCAATCTTCGACAAGTTGCAGCGCCTGGGATTCGCCTATCACGACCAGGCTCAGACCGGTCAGCTCATCACGCGGGTCACCAGCGACGTGGACCAGGTGAGGGACTTCCTCGGCGGCGGTTTGGTGCAGATCGTCTCCGCCGCGGTGATGCTGTCAGGCGCGGTGATTCTGCTGCTGAGAATGAATGTAGCGCTCGCGCTGCTGTCGTTTGCGGTCATACCCGCGACGGTGGCCGTGTTGGTGATCTTCGTGCGTCGGCTCGGCCCGACGTTCAAGGTCAGTCAGCAACGACTCGCCGCCCTGAATACGGTGTTGCAGGAAAACGTTGCCGGCGCGCGCGTAGTACGGGCGTTCGCCCGCGAGGAGTACGAGACCGGCCGCTACGACACCGCCAACCTATCGCTTCTCGAGCAGGGGCTCAAGGTGCGGCATACTGTGGCCAACGCATTCCCTCTGATGTTCAGCATCGGGACCATCGGAGTCGCACTCGTCACATGGATAGGGGCGCGCCAGATAGTCGCGGGAGCCCTCACTGTAGGTGAACTGGTCGCATTCACCAGTTACCTGTTCTTGCTCCTGCAGCCGCTGTTCGTGCTCGGGTTCGGGGCGCAGCAGATTGCACGCGCCGGGGCCTCCGCGGATCGTCTGTTCGAGATCTTCGACGCCCCCATCGAACTTGCCGAGCGTCCGGATGCGATCACCGTTCCGCGACTTTCCGGCGCCATCGAGTTTCACGACGTGCATCTGCGCTATCCGGGATCCGACCACGAGGTACTCAGTGGCGTCGACGCGCGCATCACGGCTCGCACGATGGTCGCCATCGTCGGCTCCACCGGCTCTGGTAAGACCTCACTCGTGAACCTGATTCCGCGGTTCTACGACGTCACGTCCGGCTCCGTCACGGTAGACGGGATCGACGTTCGCGATACCAGCCTCGTGACGCTCCGGGGCCAGATAGGCTTCGTGATGCAGGACAGCGTGCTCTTCTCAGGCACTGTCCGAGAGAACATAGCGTATGGGAGACCTGACGCCAGTGAGGCGGATATCGAGGCTGCGGCACGAGACGCCATGGCTGACGGATTCGTTCGTGCGCTGCCTGACGGCTACGATACGCGCGTCGGCGAACGAGGCGTGAAACTTTCAGGCGGGCAACGTCAGCGGATAGCGATCGCTCGAGCCCTGCTCATCGACCCGACCATCCTCGTGATGGATGACTCGACATCTTCTGTCGACTCGACGACCGAGGCTGCCATTCGCTCGCGCCTCGAGGCGCTCATGGGGGGCCGTACGACGATCGTGATCGCGCAGCGCCTCGCGACTGCCAAACGCGCGGACCTTGTCTTAGTGATGGACGGCGGCCGGATCCTCGATTCCGGAACTCATGAGGAGCTCCTCGAACGAAGCTGCATCTACGCGGAGATCGCTGCGAGCCAACTCATCGGCGGCGAATCGCTGGGCGCGTCGGACTCCTGTACGCTCGCCTCGTCGGATGGTGACGCCTGATGTCCGCTGTCAGAGGCGCTTCGCTCAAGTCGCTCGCGAAGAACGAACGTCCCCAGGCCGCTCGTCGAGTGATCGTACGGCTCGCGCATTATCTGCGGCCTTACTCACGCGACGTCGCACTGGGGTCCGCGTGGGTGGTCCTCAGCGCGGTCGCCGCAGCAACCACGCCGGCGCTCACGGGAATGCTCATCAACATCGCGACGGACGCCGCCAAGACGGGCACGGGCGCCGGCGCGCTCACTCTGCCCGCGCTCGGCTTGGTCGCAGCCTCAATATTCGGCTGGCTCGCGCAACGAGCACAGATTCTCACGCTTGGCACAGCCGGGCAGCGCGCGATCTATGGTCTGCGAACCGAGGTCTTCTCGGCCATCTCGAAGCTCGACATCGGGTACTTCGAGTCGGTCGAGTCCGGGGACGTGATGAGCAGGCTCATCAACGACATCCAGCAGGTCGACTCGTTCCTCTCACAGGGCTTCAGGCGTCTGTTGGGAGCCATCTTGGGCATCGCGGCGACGCTGACAGCCATGCTGTGGGTCAACTGGCGGCTCGCTCTGACAACCCTGTTGGTCGTTCCCGTCATGTACGGCGTCACACGGCTCTTCAGCGCGTTCGCGCGTCGGGCGTTTCGCACTCGGCAGGAGTCCATTGGCGACGTGTCGGCCACGCTCTCGGAGGAACTCGACGGCATCCGGGTCGCACAGGCATTCAACCGCACAGACCGGAACCGGTCACAGTTCTCGACACGCAATGCGGCGAATCGCGACGCCAACATCAGCGCAGCCGTTGTTTCATCCGCGTTCTCACCTGTGCTGAGCGTCATCAGCGCGATCGCGATCGCATTGGTGGCTTCCGTCGGCGGGTACTTCGCGTCTCAGGGGGTCGTCACGCTCGGGGTCGTGGTGGCGTTCTTCGCTTACGCTCGGCAGTTCTTCAACTCGGTGTCTCAGCTGTCATCGCTGTACTCCGACACGCAGTCGGCTCTGGCGGGAGGCGAGCGGGTCTTCGCACTGACTGATACTCCGGTGACCATCACGGACACCCAGGACGCAACGAGCATCGACCGAGCAGCAGGCGCGATCGAATTCGATGATGTGCGCTTTGGCTACGCGCGCGGTGACGAGATTCTACACGGCATCAGCCTGACGATTCCTGCCGGCCAGACTGTCGCGGTGGTCGGCGAGACGGGGGCAGGAAAGACGACACTGGTCAATCTGGTTCCTCGATTCTTCGATCCGTCGTCCGGCACAGTTCGGCTCGACGGCCATGACCTGCGGACTCTGAACGTGAGCTCGCTGCGACAGAACTTCGGCATCGTGCTCCAGGAGCCGTTCCTGTTCACCGGAACCATCGCCGACAACATCAGGTACGGCCGTCTCGACGCTAGCGACGCCCAGGTCCGCCAGGCTGCTGACGTCGCCGGTGCGCTGGACTTCATTGATGCACAACCTATGGGATTTGATACACCGGTCAACGAGCGCGGAGTCAGCCTCTCGACCGGGCAGCGGCAGTTGATCGCGTTCGCGCGCGTCGTCATAGGCGACCCGGCCATCCTCATCCTGGACGAAGCCACTTCGTCTGTGGACACACGCACAGAAGTGGCGCTGCAGCGGGGCCTGCGCACCCTTCTCGCCGGCAGGACGGCGCTGATCATCGCGCATCGTCTCTCCACTGTCCGGGATGCCGACCGGATCGTCGTGCTCGATGCCGGTCGCGTCGTCGAGCAGGGCTCCTACGACGATCTCATGGCTGCGAACGGGTGGTTTGCTGAGCTGCATCGTGCGCAGTTCGACGCACAGTAGCCCGACCGGAGCTTTCCTGGCAATCGCCGCTTCTTTTCTCGGCTGACCGCCGCTATCAACCTCAACCTTAGTGCTGCTGCGCGCCCCTTAGCAGCTGTTTGTCCGCATACCTCAGGTTGACGTCGATACTTGCCATTTATATATGACTCCTCTATTATATGTCTTGTCACATATACGTTATGGGGGCGCACCAAGGTGTCACTCGAACTAGCCATCCTCGGATTCCTGAGTGAACACCCGCGTTCAGGCTACGACCTGAAGACGCGGTGCTTCGACGACCAGGTACGTCCCTTTTGGACCGCTGACCAAGCGCAGATATACCGAACTCTTGAACGCTTGACGGAGGGCCGGCTTGTCGCCTTCTCGCGCAGACGCCAGACGGGCAAGCCGGATCGCAAGGTCTACGAGATTACCCAGGCGGGACTCGACCAACTCGCCTGTCAGCTGCCGTTGGCGCTGCAACTCTCCCCCGTCCGCGACACCTTCCTCCTCCAGCTGCACTTCTCGGCGAGACTCGGCGACGCCGTCATCGCGGACCTGGTTGCGGAGCGTAGGAGTATGCATCAGGAGAGGCTGGACGACCTGCGCAGACGCAGTCTCGAGCTCTCACACGACCACGCCCAGAACGAGCGCGAGCATGCCCTACGGCAAGCTGCGTTGGCGGGAGCCATCGCCTCTGAGAGAGCGGCGATCGACTGGCTCGACGACCTTCACGAATCGGTTGCAGACGGGCTCTTGCCCGCAGCTTTGCCCACAGCTCCGGGTGTCCAGAGTCCGCTGTTCGGTCCATCGCACGCCTGAGGTATGATTCAGGTGTGCACTGAGAGGAGTCATCGGTGAGGATCATCGCGATTGACGCGAGTCCCGCACGTAGTGT
>JBBRWO010000112.1:0-6770 GCA_038249135.1 Coriobacteriia bacterium | reverse complement strand
GCGAGCCAGCCGAGCTCCGGCGTCATGAGCGACGCGTCGTGATCCGACTCGAGCGTGCCACGCAACTGCGCCTTGAGGAGTCGGTGGACGATCAGGTCCGGGTAGCGCCTGATGGGCGACGTGAAGTGGCAGTACGCGTCCGAGGCGAGCCCGAAGTGCGGCGCGAGATAGTCGACGTAGCGGGCGCGCTCAAGTGCGCGGACCAGGAGCGAGTTGATGAGGTACTTCTCGCGGCGGCCGTGTGCGAAGGTGATGATGCGCTGGAACGTCGCCGGGCTGGCGCCGTGCAGGTCCTTGACCGGATAGTCGAACTCCTTGAGGACGAGCGAGACCTGAGCGAGGGCGTCGGGATCAGGGTTCTCGTGGATGCGATAGACCATCGGCGCCTTCGCGTCGCGCATGTGGCGGGCGACCGCCTCGTTGGCGGCGATCATCGCCTCTTCGATGGAGTTGGTGGCGACGGTGCGCTCGCGCAGCACGACTTCGATCGGCTTGCCGTCGGGCGCCAGCCGGACCTTGGCCTCGACGGTCTCGAAGTCCAGGCCGCCGCGGGCTACTCGGCGCTCCCCTATCCTGCGGGTGACGCGGGCGAACTCGCGGAGCAGGGGCTCGCTGGTGGCGTCCGGGAACGGTTCGTCGCCGGAAAGCCAGGTGTCGACCTGGTCGTAGTTGAAGCGCCGATCGCTGCGGATGACCGAGGGGAAGAAGGTCGAACTCTCGACAACGCCGTCCTTCGACAGCACCATGTCGACGCTGAATGCGAGACGATCCTCACCGGGATTGAGCGAGCAGATGCCGTTGGAGAGCTCTTCGGGCAGCATCGGGAGCACGCGGTCGACCAGGTAGACGCTGGTTGCGCGCAGGCGGGCCTCGGTGTCGATCGACGAGTCCCAAGGCACGTAGTGACTGACATCCGCGATGTGCACGCCGAGGATGACCCGGCCGTCATCGGTGTGCTCGATGCTGATCGCGTCGTCGAAGTCGCGCGCGTCGATCGGGTCGATGGTGAACACGAAGCGCTCACGGATGTCTCGGCGGTCCGGCTCGCGCGTGAGCGCACGCTCGACGTCGAGGCGGATGGTGGCGGCCTCCTCGGCCACCTGTGGCGGAAACTCGGTGCGAAGACCATGCTCGCGGATGGTGATCTCGATCTGGATGTCGGGATCGCCCTCTTTGCCGATGATCTCCTCGATGTAACCCTGCGCCGCGTGATTCTTGGTGGGGTAAGCAGTGATGCGAGCGACCACGATGTCGCCGCTGGTCGCCTCGCCGATTCCTGCGCCGGAGACGAATACCTCGGTGCGCACGCGGCGGTCGGCCGGACTGACGATGCCTATGGCGCCGTGGCGGTCGAATCGGCCGACGATGGTGGTGTTGGCGCGCTCGGTAACGCGGACGATGACCCCGGAGCGGCCCTCTTTGCTGCGCTTGGTATCAGGCCGGAGCGAGACGGTGTCGCCATGCATGGCGCCGCCGGTGTCACGCGCGGCGATGAAGTAGTCGCCCTCGGAAGCCGCGACGAACCCGTACCCGGCTCTGGTCGACGTGAACCTGCCGACGACGAATCCTCCCTTGCGCCCCGCGTTGGCTGGTCGCTTGCTCTTTGCCACGGGACACCCCTTGTCTGCCGACGGTCACCCCAGTCTACCGCACGTCGCTTAGACGCTCCGATGTCAGCCCCGTGTCACTGCAGAATGCTAGAATTCGTCACACACGTGACCTGAAATGAACCTGGAGCCCCACATGGACGCCTCCCGCTCGCTCGCCCCTTGTCTCGTAGGTCGCGGCACCGTCACGTCATTCCGAGACATGCTGCGCTCACTTGAGACGCTGGAGAATCTGGACTATCGCTACCTCGTGCACGGCGAGGTGGTCGATTCAGGTCGCGCGGCGCTGGTGAAGTTGATGGCTGACCCGGACTCGACGACACTCGTCGTCAACGGCTGCCTGTTCTTGAACGTGGCTTCATTCCGCTACATGGACTTCGAACGTGCCGAGGACGACGCGTGGATGTTCTCGCTCCACGGCGATGATGCGATACTCGAGCTCATATCGGTTCCGGAAACAGAAGAGGAGGCGCTCCTTGCGAAGCGCCCCCACCTGTTGTCCGAGGAAATCATTCCCGACTTCGAGTCACTCATCGCGCTCGACGAGGACGACGAGGACGAGTAGCTAGCGCTTAGCGGCCTCCGCACGAGCGATGGCCAGCGCGCGCGTCAACTGGGTGTCGGTCGCACGCTCCATCTGCTTCTCGGCATCCATCTTGACCATGGCGTCCGGCTTCAGTCCCTTGCCGTTGATGATCCGGCTCTTGGGTGTGAGGTAGTGCGCGGTCGTGAACTTCACGGCACCGCCCCACGGCAACTCCTCGATCGTCTGCACGCTCCCCTTGCCAAACGACTGCTCGCCCACGAGCTTCGCGCGCCCGTAGTCCTGCAACGCTCCACCGGTGATCTCACTTGCTGAGGCGGAGTTGCCGTTGATCAATACGACGACCGGGGCATCCGTGGCGGTGCGGCCGGATGTCTTGAGCACGGTCTCCGGCTTGCCTCGCTCATCGACCCTGACGATCACGCCGTTGTCGACGAACAGCGAGGAGACCTTTACCGCCTGGTCGAGCAGCCCGCCGGGGTTGTCGCGCAGGTCGAGCACAAACGAGGTCGCGCCCTTCTTGGTGAGGGATTCGACGGCGGCGCGAATGTCATCGGCGGCCTTGGCGTTGAACTGGCCGAGCCGTATGTAGCCGACCTTGCCGATCATCTCGGACTTGATGTTGGGATAGACGATCTTGGCGCGGGTGAGCGTGAACTTCTCGGCTGTGGGGTCGGCCTTGGGGTCCTTCGCCGGACGCTCAAAGACGATGGCGATCTTGGTCCCCTCCTCGCCGCGTACACGCTTGACGACCTCGTCACTCGTCCACTTGGCGCGGGTCACCCCGCCGATCGTGCGAAACACATCTCCGGCCTTGACGCCCACCTTCTTGGCGGGGGTGCCGTCGTACACCTCAATGATGTAGGCCTGGCCGTCCTTCTCGCCGAGGACGACGCCGATGCCGCCAAACGAACCGGCAGTCTCCTCGTTGAAGTACTGGAAGTGCTTCTGGTCGAAGTACATCGCGTACTTGTCCCCGCTCGAATCGAGCATCCCTTGGATCGCGCCGGCTGTCGCAGATGTCTCGCTGGGAGGGACGAGCGCCTGTTCATCGAGCAGCGCTTTGACCTGGTCGACGCGCGAGCCCACACGACCGTCGTTCGCAGACGACGTGATCGCTTCCAGGGCGGGCGAAGACGGGTTCACCTTTGCGGTGACGAAGCCGCCGATGAATCCCGTAGCCGCGATGATGACAGACAATGCGACCGCAAGGACGGCCTTCATCGTTGCATTCATGAATCAGTACCGCTTTCGTTGAGGCCGGGGAGGGAGCGCGTTACACCTTCAGGTAACGACGCAAAGCGAATCCCGAGCCGAGAAGTCCGATGAACACGCCAGCGAGAATGAGCACCAATGAGATTTGCGCGGTGGCCGCTGTGTCCATGCCCACGGGCAGGAACGGCAGAGCCTCACCGAGGCGCGGCATGATGGCGGCCTGCAGGCCGACGATCGAGACGATCGCGAGTGTCGCACCAATCATCGACTGCAACACGCCCTCAAGCAGGAACGGCGTGCGGATGAACCAGTTGCTGGCGCCGACGAGCCGCATGATGCCGATCTCCTTGCGGCGCGCATAGATCGCGAGGCGGATGGTGTTGTTGATGAAGATGAGCGACACCGCAGCGAGCATCGCGACGAACGCGATCTCGAGCGTGCGGATGACGCGGGTGAACGCGAAGAGCTTCTTGACGACCTGCTGGCCGTATTTGAGCGACTCTTCCGGGTTATCGGGACGATCCGCGACCTTGGTGAAAAGGGGGTCGATCTTGATGGCCTTGACCATATCCTCGACGGTACGCGGATCCTTCAGCGTGACGTCGAGTGAGGCGGGAAGCGGATTGCCCTCGAGCTGATCGATAATCTCCGGGGACTGCTTCATGTCCTCCTTGAACTGCTCAAGCGCCTTGTCCTTGCTCGTATACTCGACACCCTGAACGAGCGTGTTGGCGAGCAGATTCTTCTGCAGCGCGTTGACGTCAGCTGTGGCGGCGCCGTCCTTCAGGAACACCTGAATCGTGACCTTGTCCTCGACGGACTTGACCACGCTGTTGACCAGTACGCCGGTGACAAGGAACACGCCTACGAGTAGGAGCGACAGGTAGATGGTGATGACCGCACCCAGGGTCATGACCCAGTTGCGGCGAAAGTTCTGCATGGACTCTCGAATGAAATAGCCGACATTAATCGACATAGCCGTATACCCCTCGGTCCTGGTCGCGGATGATGCGGCCGCCCTCGAGGGCGATGACACGACGACGCATATTGTCGACCATCTCACGGTCGTGCGTCGCGATCAGCACGGTGGTGCCCGTCTTGTTGATGCGCTCAAGCAACTTCATGATGCCGAGCGAGGTCTGTGGGTCGAGGTTGCCCGTCGGCTCGTCGCAGAGAAGCAGCGGCGGGCGGTTGACGAACGCGCGAGCGATCGACACACGCTGCTGCTCACCGCCCGAGAGCTCGTCTGGGTAGTTGTCGATCTTGTCCTCAAGGCCGACGAGGCGCAGTACCTCAGGGACCTGCGTACGGATGACGTGCTTGGACTTGCCGATGACCTCGAGGGCAAAGGCCACATTCTCGAACGAAGTCTTGTTGGGGAGCAGCTTGAAGTCCTGGAAGACGCAGCCGATGTTGCGACGCAGGTACGGCACCTTCCAGTTCTTCATCTTCGCGAGGTCCTGGCCAGCGACGATGATCTGACCGCGCGACGGCGTCAGCTCGCGAAGCAGCAAGCGGATGAAGGTCGACTTGCCTGACCCTGAATGGCCGACGATAAAGACGAACTCGCCCGAGCCGATCTCGACGTTGACGTCGTTGAGCGCTGGCTTCTCGGTCACGTAGGACTTCGAAACATTGCGCATCGCGATCATGAGTGGACCGGTGCGCGGAAGCGCCGGCGTCGGATCGGATGCACGCGTGGCCATCTGCTGGCCGATCGCGTCGTTGATATCAGTCACAGGGAGACTCCATTTCATTGCAACGATTCCCATGCCCAGAGTTTAGCAAAGAGCACTCCATGCCACCCGCTAAGCCCTATGGAGATGTCGTGTTTCCGGCTCGCGGTCGCTAGCGAAGGCCCTTTGCCGCAACTGCGATATCCGCAGCGGTCAGGCCAAAGTACGCCATCAGTTCCGCAGGCTCGCCGCTGGTTCCGAACACGTCCCTAACGCCCACACGGGCCATCTTGGTGGGTGCGTTCTCGGCAAGTACCTCGGCGATCGCCGAGCCAAGACCGCCGATGATGCTGTGCTCCTCGCAGGTCACCACAGCGCCGGTCTTGCGGGCACTCGTGACGATGGCGTCGGCATCGAGGGGCTTGATGCTCGTGACGTCGATGACCTCTGCCGAGATGCCGTCCGCAGCGAGCAGGTCGGCCGCGGCGAGTGCCTCAGAGACCATGAAGCCGCACGCGGCGAGTGTCACGTCGCTACCTTCTCGCAGGACGTAGGCGCGACCGAGCTCGAGCTCAAAGCCGTCGGGGTGGACCTGCGGCGCGCCGACGCGGCCGAGACGCACATAGAACGGTCCCGGCGTCTTGGCGGCAAGGCGGATGGCTGCACACGCCGCGTTGTAGTCGGCGGGCACGAGCACGCGCATGCCGGGGAGTACGCGGGTCAGCGCGATGTCCTCGATCATCTGGTGGCTGCCGCCGTCGGGACCGACGGTGATGCCGGCGTGCGTGGGCGTGAGCTTCACGTCCAGCGACGAGTAGCAGACGGTGTTGCGGATCTGGTCGTAGGCGCGCCCGATGGCGAACACCGCGAACGAGCCGGTGAACGCGACCTTGCCGGAGACGGCGAGGCCGGCGGCGACGTCGATCATGTTCGCCTCGGCGATACCGACGTTGAAAAGGCGCTCCGGATACGCGTCGCCGAGCTTGGCGGTGGTGGTGGACTTGGAGAGGTCAGCCTCGACCGCTACGACGTCGATGCCTTCGTTGGCGAGTTCGACGAGCGTGGCGCCGAGCGCCTCACGAGTTGCTCTGGCGCTCACGAGCGGCTCCCTTCGGTCATGCCCAGTTCTGCGAGTGCGGTGGTGACCTGCTCGGCCGACGGGGCCTTGCCGTGCCAGCCGGCGTCGCCTTCCATGAACGAGACACCCTTGCCCTTTACGGTGTGCGCAATGATGGCTACTGGGCCGGTCGCGTAGGCGCGCGCGGCCTCAAGCGCGGCGTGGACCGCGACGACGTCATGGCCGTCCACCTCGATGGCGTGCCAATCGAACGCCGTGAACTTGGCAGCGACGGTGCCCAGACACACGACCTCGCTGCACGCGCCGTCGATCTGGAGTCCGTTATGGTCGATGATCGCGACCAGGTTCGACAGGCCCTCGTGAGCCGCGAACATCGCCGCCTCCCAGACTTGACCCTCCTGGATCTCGCCGTCGCCCAGCAGGCACCACACCGTGCGGTCATCAGTTGCAACCTCGCCGTGATCGCCGCCGCGAAGTCCGGCAGCAAGACCCGCCGAGATGGACAGTCCCTGACCGAGCGACCCGGTGGATACCTCGACGCCCGCGCACTTCTTGCAGTCCGGGTGCCCCTGGAGGATCGACCCGAGCTTGCGCAACGTGTAGAGGTGGTCGCGACCGAAGTAGCCCGCCTCGGCGAGCGCTGCGTAGAG
>JBBRWO010000111.1:0-6911 GCA_038249135.1 Coriobacteriia bacterium | reverse complement strand
TCCTCCACGCTCAACGAGTTCGCGACCGCATCCCGCGTCTCCATCACCATCGAGGAGACCGCCGTGCCCGTGAAGGATCAGGTCCGTGGCGCCTCCGAGATGCTCGGCTACGACGTCTTCCAGGTCGCCAACGAGGGCAAGATGGTCGCCGTCGTACCGCCCGAGCAGGCAGAAGCCGCGCTGGCAGCGATGAAGGCGTCGCCGTATGGCGAGGACGCCGCGATCATCGGCGAGTGTGCCGAGGTGTCGCCGGGCAAGGTCTACGTGCACACGGCGTTTGGCGCAACGCGTATCATGGACATGCTGGTCGGCGAGCAGTTGCCGCGGATCTGCTAGTTCCGATACACCCTCTCTCGCCGGAGAACCGATGCCTACCCTGACCGTGGTCGTCCCCGCCCTGAACGAGGCCGAGCGACTCCCTGTGCTGCTCGACGCCCTCGACCGCCAGACTCGGCGTCCCGACGCTGTGGTCATTGCGGATGCAGGTTCGACCGATGCCACGCGCGACATCGCAACCGCCCACGGCGCCCGCGTGGTCGACGGCGGCATGCCGGCCGTGGGCCGCAACGCAGGCGCTCTAGTGGCAGACACCGACCTCATCCTCTTCCTCGACGCCGACAACGAGCCCCCGGTGGCCTGGATCGAGCAGGCGCTCGCAGAGTTCTCCGGGCGCGAACTGACCACGGCCACCTCACATATCGCTCCCCTTGAGCGCACCCCGGGCAACCTGTTCGCCTGTGAGGTCGCCAACCTGTATCTCGACCTCATCCAGTACGCCTCCCCGCACGCACCCGGCTTCTGCATCCTCATCGAGCGCGCCACGCACGAGGCGATCGGAGGCTACGACGAAACGGTCGTGCTTGCCGAGGACCACGATTACGTTCAGCGCGCTGCCAAGGTCGGCAAGTTCCGCATCCTGCGTGGCGACGCGATGCCCACCTCGATGCGCCGCATCGGCAAGGAGGGTCTCGTCCGCCTCGCGTTCATGTACCTCTACACCGAGGTCTACGCGATCCAGGGCAAGCCGATCCACAGCGTTCCCTTCGACTATGAGTTCGGTTCTTTCGAGCCCGCCGAGAAGTCCGCGCCACTGGTCGACATCGCCGAGCTCCGGACCGGGCTGGGCGAGGCGGTCGAGTTGGTGGCAGCGCTGCCGGCTGAGGCGTTTGAACAACTGCGGCAACTGGGCGGAGCCAGCATCGACACTGACGGCTTCGGGGACTTCCTTCGCACCCTGGGACCTGATGAATCCGCTCAGTTCCGGCACTATCTGCACGTACGCCTCAGGCTCGCTCGGCGCACTGGCACCCGCGCACTCGCTCAGGCCCGCTCCGCGCGCGACACCATCTGGCAGCGCCTGTCATGACACTGACACGCAGAGCCGTACTCATCGGACTTGGCCGCGTCGCCGTCGCGGGCGTCATCTGGGGAACGATCCCGCTCGTGCTACGCGCGGCTGACGGCGCCTCGATCATCAAGGTCTTCTACCGTGTGCTCTTCGCCGAAGTGGCGATTCTGGGGTACCTGATCGCGACCCGTCGGACGGGCGAGATCACCTCACTCTCACGCGGCAAGCTGCTTCAGGTCGGTGCCCAGGGCATCATTCTTGCGCTCAACTGGGTGTTGTTCCTCTCGGCGCTGGACCTGACCAACGTGGCCACGGCCGAGCTGCTGGGATACACAGGCCCGGTGTTCGTGGCGACACTCGCACCCTTCGTTACGGGGGAACGGTTCGATGCTCGTATTCTGGTTCCGCTGGCCTTGGCGCTCGGCGGGATCGGCGTGATCCTGCTGCCGCAAGGGCTGGCGATCGCTGGTGGGCCGGAGCTGCTCGGCGCGGTTCTGGCGTTCCTCTCGGCGATCACGTACGCGGCGTTGCTGCTACGAAGCAAGAAGATCCTGCGCGGCATCTCGGGCATGGCGCTGATGGTCATCGAGTACACCGTCGCTGCTGCGATCCTGCTGCCGTTCGTGATCGTGCTGTACTCGCGAGGTCAGGGACCGACGCATGCGGGCTCCTACGTCGCACTCGCCGTGCTGGGTGTCGTGCAGACAGCGTTCGCGGGTTGGCTCTTCCTGGGCGGGCTGCGGGCGGTACGAACCGATCACGCCGCGATTCTCACCTACACCGAGCCGGTGGCGGCGGTGCTGTTCGCTTCGGCATTCCTCGGGGAGAAGCTGACCGTGCTGACGATCGTCGGTGGATCGATGGTGATAGCGGGCGGCATGTGGGTCGCTCGAACGCTGCCCGGTTCGGAAATCGCACCTCCCCTTGAAGCTGCGGGCGTCGAGCCTGAGCCTGGACTGGAACCAACGCCGGGAGCGAAACCGGAATGATTTCGGCCTCCCGGGGCATATACCTCGGTGAAACCACTGAACTGCCACTACCGAGAGGCACCGCCATGAACTCGCTGCAACGACTGATCGAACTCGACGCCGTCGCGCGCCTGCGGTCGCATGATGCGACGCTCTTCGCCAACGACGCAGCCGGCATCGAACTGGCCGCCGCGAGCTTTGGCTGGGTCGAACCCGCCCTCGGTGTGACGCCAGTGCTCCCGCTGCTCGAGCGCCTCGCACAAGATGCCGCCGCGGAGGGCGTAGCCGACGTCGTGTTGCTCGGCATGGGTGGTTCTTCGCTGGCCTCACTGGTTATCGGCGAGGTTCTCGGCAGCTCGGCGGTGCGACTGCACGTGCTGGATACAACCGCCCCGCTCTCAGTCGCCCGCGTTGTCGGCACGCTCGACCCCGCGACCACCCTCTACCTCCTTGCAAGCAAATCGGGTACGACCATCGAACCGCTGTCGCTGTATGCGATCTTCCGCGATGAGGCCGACAACGAGCTGGGCGCGCAGACCGCGGGCAAACGCTTCATCGCGATCACCGACCCGGACACCTCGCTCGAAGCGCTCGCTGGGACCGGCGGGTTCCGAGCATTGGTGTCCTCGCCCGCCAACGTCGGTGGCCGGTTCTCCGCACTGACGGTCTTCGGTCTGACGACTGCGGCGCTTCTCGGCGTGAATGTGGAGTTGCTGCTCAAGCGAGCCACTGCCATGAGCGTCCTCTGCGCACTTCCCCCCGCCGAGAACCCCGCAGCCAAGCTCGCGGCGTTCATCGGCGAGGCGCACGCAGCGGGACGCGACAAACTGACGATTGTTTCCTCCCCATCGCTGGCCAGCTTCGGCCTCTGGGTCGAACAGCTGGTTGCGGAATCCCTGGGCAAAGAAGGAACCGGCATCGTCCCGGTCGTCGAGCTCTCCGAGGAGTATCCGGAAGGCTACGGCCCGGACCGCGCTGTCGTGGTGTTGCGCACCGAGGACGACTCCCGCTTGGCAGGCTGGGTTCCGAGCCTGGCTGAGGCCGGACCGGTACTCGAGCTCACGCTCCGCGACGGCTACGATCTGGGCGAGCAGTTCGTCGTGTGGGAGCATGCGGTCGCGCTTCTCGGACCGTTGCTGGGGGTCAACCCGTTCGGTCAGCCCAATGTCGCAGCGGCCAAGGCAGCGACAGCGGCGGTTCTCGCGGGGCAGCTCGAAGTACCCGATGCCGACATCGTGCTCACCGACGGGACTTCTCTGACGTTCGCAGGAGGCCTTGAGGCGCCGTCTCCCGCCCCAGAGTCGCTGGCGGGTGCACTGGGCAGGGTTCTCGGCGTTCTGGCGGCTGGCGACTTCCTCGGCGTTCTGGCGTATCTGCCGGCTGACGCCGAGTTGCTTGCTCCGCTGCGTGCTGCCGTCGTACTGGTGTCGGCACACACGGGCGCTGCGGTCACGCTCGAGATTGGCCCACGCTACCTACACTCGACCGGGCAGCTCCACAAGGGCGGCGCCAACAACGGCGTCTTCGTCCTGGTGACCACGCGGGATCACGCCGACGTGCCGGTGCCGGGTCAGACGTGGTGCCTCTCGGAACTCCATCGCGCGCAGGCCGAGGGCGATCTCACCACGCTGATAGCAGCGGACCGCAGGGTACTGCGCGTGGACCTGCCGGATGCAAGCGCCGAGGGCATCGCGGCTCTGGCGGCTGCGCTCATCGACGCTGTCGGGGAGTAGTCCGCAAGCCACGGAGCCGGCAATCAA
Organism: Coriobacteriia bacterium; assembly: GCA_038249135.1. Taxonomy (GTDB): domain Bacteria; phylum Actinomycetota; class Coriobacteriia; order Anaerosomatales; family JAAXUF01; genus JBBRWO01. Next base: position 2,835 of record JBBRWO010000111.1, on the reverse strand, counting down.
AATGAGCCGGTTCGTGACGGCGCAATTCGCTAGGTCGGCAGTTCGATCAGCCGGAACTCGACGTGTGCGCCGTCGTCAGGAATCTCGAGGATGGCGACACTGTGATGCGGCTGCCGACGGCGCTGGCTCGCCGAGCCGGGGTTGACCACGAGTGTGGAGCCGTGCCACTCGTTGCGTGGGCGGTGGGTGTGCCCGCAGACCACTACGTCCACGTCCTCCGGAATCGGGCCTAGGTCGAGGAAGTCGTGGATGACGAGGAATCGCACGCCCTCGATGGTGACGCGCGCAATCAGGTCGAGGTCCATACCCGGCATCCGGAAGTCGTTGTTGCCGAGGACCGCAGTCACGGGTGCGACCGCCCCCAGCTCGTAGGGGATGCTAGGGTTCCCAATGTCGCCGGCGTGCAGGATCGCGACGACCTTCTCGGCGGTGAACACGTCGACGGCCTCGGCGTGGAGCGTGGAGTGCGTGTCCGAGATGAGCCCGACGCGCACCACGCTACAGCCCGAGCGCCTTCTTCAGCGCGGGGACTCGGCGGCGCGAAACCGGAATCTGCGTCGCGGCCTCGTCGGTAAGGGTCAGCAGTAGAGTGCCGCCGTACATCGGAACGACCTCTTTGACGCGCGAGAGGTTGACCACGTAACGGCGGTGGATGCGGAAGAAGCCGACAGGCTCGAGTTTGGCTTCGAGCTGCGCAAGCGAGATCGTCGAGAGGTACCGGTCGGCTGCGGTGTAGAGATAGCTGTAGTCGTCCTTGGCCATCACGTAGAGGATGTCGTCGACGCTGACGAGGAGCTTCTTGCCGGCCTTCTCGACCGGGATGCGCTCGATGCGCGCAGGTGCCTGCTCGGCGGCGGGCTCGAGCTTGCTGATGGAACGCTTGAGGCGGTCGAGTTCGACGGGCTTGACCAGGTAGTCTGCTGCGTTGACCTCGAACGCCTTGACCGCGTGTTCGCTGTGAGCCGTCACGAAGACGATCGCGGGTGGACGGGCCAGACCCGCCAGCACCTCGGCCAGCTGAACGCCGGTGAGACCCGGCATATTGATGTCCAGGAAAATGACGTCGTAGGGAATCGCTTTGATGAGCTGGAGCGCCTCGATCGTGTTGCTCGCCTCGCCCACCACCTCGACGCCACCCGCTTCGCCGAGAAGGTAGCGCAACTCCGAGCGTGCCGGCGCTTCGTCGTCCACCACCAATGCCTTGAGCATGCTCATCCTCCGTCAGCCGTTCGTCGTGACGCTCGCGAGCACCAGCGATACGGCAGTGCCCATGCCCTCGGTGCTCTCGACGAGAACGCCGGAGCCGGGGCCGAAATGCCCTTTCAGTCTATCGTCAACGTTGCGAAGCGCAATCCCGAGTCCCTTGGCCGAGCCGGCCTCAAGCACGAAGGGCAGCCTGTCGGCAGGGATACCCACCCCATCATCGGACACCGTCACGCACACCGAGCCGTCCTCCACACACGCCGAGGAGGTCAGACGAACCGTGAGCGGCGCGTCCGGCCGCATGCCGTGAGCGATCGCGTTTTCCACGAGCGGCTGAACGATGAACGCCGGAACAAGTATCTCCTTGACCGCCGCGTCGATATCCTCCTCGACGACCACCCGGTCGCCGAACCGCGCCATCTCGAAGGTCAGATAGCGACGCGTCTGCTCGAGCTCGCGCTCCAGCGGGATGAGCTCGTCGCCTGCCTCGAGGGTGCGCCGGTAAAACGCCGCGAACTCCCGCAACAGTTCTCGGGCGCGAACGGGGTCGGTGCGAATCAGCGACGCGATGGTGTTGATCGTGTTGAAGAGGAAGTGCGGGTTGATCTGTGCCTGCAGCGCCTTGAGCTCCATGCGCGTTGCGAGCTCGGTCTGGCGCTCCAGCTCTGACAGCTCGAGCTGCGTGGAGAGCATGGCCCCGAGCCCCTCGGCCATGGCGATCTGCGTCTCGTTGAGCAGGCGTGGTGTGGTGTAGTAGAACTTCAGAGTTCCCACCGCCCGGTCGCGCATCTGCAACGGCACCACGATTGCCGCCTTGAGCAGGCAGTTTGTGCGAGGGCATCCGATCTCGCCTTGTGTCTCGAGGATTCGGGTTTCATTGGTGTCGAGCGTGTCGTGGGTCGCCGTCGTTATGATCGGGCCGCCAACTGAGTGGTGGTCCTCGCCGATTCCGGCGAACCCGAGCACGTTCTCGGTGTCAGTGATGGCGACCGCGGCCGCTTCGCTCTCCGACAACACGATGCGACACACCTGCTGCGCGCTCTCCTCGGTCAGTCCCTCTCCAAGGTACGCAAGCGATCGGTTGGCGACCTCGAGCATCTTGTGGGACTGAAGCGCGCGGACGTGGTCGGGCCGCGTCGCGAACCGCGCCCAGATAAGCGCGAAGGCCACGGCGACGATGCTCGCAAGCCCCGCAAGCGCAATCCAGCGCGACGCGTGCTCGATCATCAGGCTCGCCATGGTGATGACCGCAAGGACACCGAGCGTCGCGACCAGCGCCGCATCGATGAGCGTGCTTCGCTTGTTCACGACTCGTCCCCCACGTCACCTATCGCCATCGCGTACCGGTCCTCGATCTCGCGCAACCCGCAGGCCGCGTACAGCCCGCGAGAGGCGACGTTCTCTTCTTGCGTGCACAGTCCCAGCGTCATCGCGTCTTGAGCGGACGCCCAGCTCGCGACGTCGGCGACCAACGCCCTGCCGATTCCGCGACGACGCGCGCCAGGACTCACAGCGAGTCTACCGAGCGTCGCTGCGCCCCTGCTCAACGTGGCCAGAGTATAGCCGATGAGCTCACCTGAATCGGTTCGCGCGACGACTGCGCGTTCGGCTGCGAGCAGCTCACCGAGTTCC
>JBBRWO010000110.1:0-7006 GCA_038249135.1 Coriobacteriia bacterium | reverse complement strand
CTCTCTCGCCTGCAGTTCATCCGCTCCGCCCAGACGGCCGCCCTGACGCTAACCGAAATCGGCAGCATCATCACCGTTCGACAAGCAGGTGACGTTCCCTGTGAGCACGTCTCCACCCTCCTCGCCACCAAACTTGAGGACGTGCACCGAAGGCAAGAAAAACTCGTGCTCCTCGAGAAAGAGTTGCACCACCTGCTCAGCGCAAGCAAGGACCTCGACCCGGCCGACTGCGAAGCAGGCAGCGTCTGCCACATCATCGCGCAGGGACAGTCCGAGAATTCGCGCCGGCATGGCGAGGATCGAACGTGACACTCTTCGTCCGACGAGGCCCGTTCGGAGGAACGCTCGGACTTGATGCGCGCACGTTTATGCACCGTTTATTGCCTCGAGACCGGCCTAGGCGGGTCGAGGTGTCTCGATAGAATTAAGTCCGACACTGCAAGGAACTCCCGGTCAGATCGAGATCAGTCGAGGTCACGACGCTTGGGTCGAGACGTTCAGCGGGGCCGTCGGAAACCGTCGGTCCCGGGTTCAAGTCCCAGCCGCCCTACTCAAAATATTTCTCTGATCAGAACTTTGTCGCAGTGGTGTTCTCTCAGAATTTTATTTTTTTGGATTGGCCTTGGGTTCAAGTGCCAATGGGTTCTCGGAAATACCAGATGATCAAGTGTTTTAGCCGAGGTAGCGCCGCGAGGCTTTATTTTGCCAATGTCTATTGGTTGTTTATTGCTCAAACCCCATCGAGGAGTGCGCTTAGACGCCCGGATTCCCCTGATCAATATCACGTCCTAAGTGATGTATCCCTTTCTGGATCCACTTTTTTCGCGATCTGCTGACGGCTCAAACTCGACCACGGAACGGTAGTGACCGGTACGTTTGAGACATGGCGAAAATCGAAGATGATGGACACCCGGCCGAGGAAACTATCCGCTCTGCACCTCAGGATCCGCCCTTTCAAGCGCTTTTTCCCAACTTGGATGGAGTGTCACGATCGGCATTCCGAAAAGGAACGGTTAGCCGCCATCGAATCAATCGGGCGCTGCTCTTGTTGGTTGGCGTTGCAGGCATCACCGCAACTCTGATTTTCGCCAGCGCCGTCCTCTGACGACTCCTCAGCGATTGTGACCTCTCTGTCTCGGCCCGCTGTACCCTGGCAGCTGATGTCTGACCGCCTTTTGGGCGCTTGCCGTACTGAGTGTCGTCAGCAGGGGCCGTTCGCCCCGATCGCACAAGCGTAACGACGACATTCAACCTCTGCCCTTGACCCCGGTTCGTGGACACGGGTTAAGTGGCGAGTTGGACTTCTGCCTGCTGTGCTGAGTATTGCATCTCGAAGTCCACGGGGCTGACTTGCCCGATCGAGGAGTGGCGCTGGCGGCGGTTGTAGCGGTCCTCGATCCACGCGCCTACCTCGCGAGCAGCACGGTTCTTGGTTGGCCAGACGCGGCGGTAGTAGAACTCGGTTTTCAAGGTCGCGAAGAAGCTCTCGGCCATCGCAATCCCAACAAATACCGGTCAATCCCATCGATCGGCTGACGCCGTTCGCGGCAGCGAACGCGGTGATCTGGGCTGACGCATACTGGGCGGCATGGCCGGAGTGCAGGATCGTGCCCTCGATGCTGCGCTGCCCGATCGCGTTGCGGGCCGCAGCGACGGCCAGGGACGCCTTCATCCGCGAGTCGATCGAGTAGCCCACGATCTTGTTCGAGTAGACGTCCTTGATCGCGCAGAGGTAGAGCGTGCGGTGCTCGCTTATGTCCGTCTGGCAGAGCTGGTTCAGCCGTGTCGCGGTGAACTTCCGTTTGACAAGGTCGTCGTGGACGGTCGGGCCGGCCTTGCGGGTGAGGCCGCGTTTCTTCGCGAACACGCTCCAGAGCCGCTGCTGGGAGCAGAGACGCCAGACCCGGTTGTCGCCCGCCGTGGGGCGGGCCTGGTGGAGTTCGTCGGCGATGAACCGGTAGCCAAACGCGGGGTCGTCCCGGTGGGCGTCCCAGGCGGCGTTGGTGAGGTGAGCATCGTCCCAATCGCGCTGGGAAACAGGGTTGCGCTTCCATTGGTAGAACGCTTGTTTGGAGAAGCCCAACACCCGGCAGGTCACCGTGACGGGAACACCGTCGACGGCCAGTTCACGGACCAGCGGGTAGATCATTTTGGGTTGACGTCCCGGGAGAGATAGGCGACAGCCCGGCGCATGACCTCGGCTTCTTGTTCCAGGAGCCGGATGCGTTTCTTCGCATCCCGCAGCTCGGCGGATTCCTTCTCGGTCACGCCTGGCTTGACGCCTTCTTCGAGGTCGGCTTTCTTCAGCCAGTTCGCCAGGCAGGACTCCGAGATGCCGAAGTCCTTCGCGATTTGGTTCAGCGGCGCTTCGTGCTTCCGGGCGACCGCGACAACATCGCGTCGGAACTCGGGTGGGTAGGGCTTGGGCATGATGACATCCTTCCAGCGAAGACGAATCTCCACAGGTCAGGAGTCAACCAAACCGGGGGCAGTCCCTTTCGCAACTAACCAGGTCCGGGCTGGCGGTCGGAGTGAATGATCGCCCCGTTTGCGTCGAGGTGGCCGTGATCGCGGGACATCGACACCCGGGCGTGGCGTGCCTTGTAGCGCAGCTTCAGGCGCACGGGCCGGCGGTCCTGGACCCGGTCGCGTTGGGCAGGGTGGGCCGCATCGCCAGCAGAGCGGTTGCGAACCGGCTGTGTGGGGCGACGCAAGCGACGGCATTCGCATCGGCGATTGTGTCGACGTCGGTGAGTAGTGGGAGTTGCCGCACGCGTAGTCCGGCGTTCCGCAGGCGGGTGAGCTGGAGGGCCCCGGTGTCGTCGCGAGACATCGGGACACCGCGGATCAGCTTGCCTCGGGTGACTCCCGGGCGGGGCTCGGCGAGGGCGAGTGCCCAGAATCCGCCGTCGTTCGCTGGGCCGAACCAGGCATCCGTCGTGTTGTCCCAGTGGGTGAAGACCGGGTCGAGTAGGGTCGCGCTCAGCTGAGGGGTGTCCATACCGACGAGGAGTACCGGCCCCTCGACGGAGTCGAAGATGGCGGCGAGGCGTTCGTCGAGGTCGCCGGACACTTGCGGCAGTACCTCGAAGGCGGCGGCCGTGGCGGGTGGCACCATGCCGTCGAAGGCGAGGATTCGGCGGCTCGCCGGGAGAGCGAGTGCGGCGGCGAGGGTGTCGTCAAGACTCGCGGCGGCGAGCTCCGCTGCCTGCTCGAAGGAGAGCGCCGGGTGCAGGCGGGTCTTGACCCTCCCAGGCAGGCACTCCTTGGCGAAGACAACGATCGCGGTCATTTTGGGGCCCCGCGGAGGAACAGTTTGTCGGTCACCGGCGCTCACGCCCGCGCCCGGTCATCGATCGATCCAGTTAGGCACAGGGGAACCACTCCGCGGCGCGCTCAGCCGCGCGGCGGTGTGCGACGAACCGGCGGGTGATCTCTGCGATCGCGTCGGCGAGGGGGAAGATGTCGCGTGTCACGAATTGGTCGTCGTGATCGGCCGCGACCGGATGCCAGTACACACCGTCGGCGGTGATCGTGACCTCGGGGATAAGCGAGTCGACCGTGAGCTCGATTCCGGAGTCGGCGACACCGCGGTGCGCGAGAGCGCGAATGACCTGATCCTCACGCGAGATTCCAATGGTGTCGAGGAAGGCGTGGAACGGGTCGAGCTCATGCATCTGGTCGGCAGGGAGCGTGGCCGCGACCTTCACTCGGAATCCCTCGTCATGTGCGATGCGGATGCCGTCGACGGCCTTGGCCCAGGACCCGTTTCCGCGATGACTGTCGTGGATTCCTGGAGTGGCTGAGTCGACGCTTATCTGGAGGGTGAGCCGGGAGCGATCCATTCGGCGCAGGCGCTCGAGTCGCGCGCCGCGGAACAACATTCCGTTCGTGAGTAGCGTCGTGGGGAGCTTGTCGGTGCAGGAGTTCACGAGAGCATCGAGGTCGTTCAGCAGGAACGGCTCGCCTCCCGTGAGGATGAGTTCGCCGACGCCAGCGGCGGCGGCCTCATCCGCGATTTGCTGGAGCCGCTCGGCCCCGATTGCTCGCCGTTCCGCCTTCGGCGACGAGCGAACGCAACAGTAGTCGCACGCGAGGTTGCAGTCGAAGTTCGTGTAAACCCACACGCGCGATCCGGGGAGTTGGGCGGGGTCGAGGCCAGCGAGTGGGTCGGGGGAGCGCCCGTGTAGAACGGTCACGGTCAATCCCTCGACCGAGACGAGCTCGTTGCCGCTCGAAGCGCACCACGCCGCGACGAGGTCAAGCGCGGCGATTCGGTTTGCGTGGACGAGTTCAACGGTCACCGTTCCGCCGGTCGGCACTCGCCCGATACCCTCGATGAGGTCGAGCACGACGCCCATCGCCGAGGGTTCGGCCGGCGGCGGGCTCACCAGTGCACTCGGTGTCACCATCGCGCAGTAATTCCCTGCTCGCGTATGGCTGCGACGAGGGATGCGTAGCCCTCGAGCCTCGGTGGCACCCAGGCTTGCAGGCCCTCCATCTCCATGATCGATCGATGCTGCGGATTCTGCCAGTCCATGGCGAGCAGATTCGCGACCCACGGGTCGGACCGCTCGATCGCGAGCGATGGCATCGCGGTGAAGGTGCAGTGGCTGTATTCGGGCGAGGTCCAGAATGATTCGAATGCGCCAGGTAGCAACTCGCCGCGCCCGATGGCCTGCCACGTGTTGATGCCGATAGCGGCGGCATCCGCTCTATCGTCGAGCACTGCGCGCAGAGCGTCGAGCTCACTCCGGCCGGTGTCGCCGTGTTTTCCCACGTCACTATCGATCCGGGTGAGATTCACGTCACCCTCACTCAGGCCGGCCTCGCGAAGGAAATGAACAGGAAGGATCGCCGCCTGTGCCGAATCGCGCGATCCCAGAACGAGGCGGCGCCCACGAAGGCTTTCGAGGGAGGTAAACCCGCTCCCCGCCCGGGCCACGAATACGGTCGTGAAAATAAGATCCGTGTCGCGCGACGCGAGTGCGCGGCACGCACCATTGGTCTGGGCGACGGTGCGCACCCACGCAAGATTGGTGTTCCAGGCGAGATCGAGCGAACCGGAGATGAGAGCATCGACCTGTCTGCCGTAGTTGGAGAACAGCACGAAATCCATCGGTGTCGAGGTCTCGGCGAAGTAGTCCCGCATTCCTTCCCAGATCGGCACGACGTTGGGTGAGTAGGCGACAGCGCCGACGACAAGTGGAGCGGTCATGCCGAGGCCCCCGCCGTCTCGGCCTGCCGGGCCCCGGCAGCGGGCTTCGGCGCATCGAAGAGGGGTCTGCCGGTGATCGCCCGACCGTAGAACTCGTAGAGCACGTCGGATGTCGGGGCCATCACGTGTCCCGCTCGTGCGTCGCGGAAATAGCGGTCGATCTGCAGATGTTCGGAGAACGCAGCCCCGCCACACACGCGCATCGCGACATCCGTGATGCGCAGGGCAGCATCGTTCGACGATGCTTTGCTTCCGAGCACGAAGAGAGCAGTGTCGTCTTCGGGATTCGCGACCTTTCCCGCGGCTACGTCGAGATAAGCGCTCGCGTTCGCGAGATCGATAGACATCTTCGCGAGCTGTGCCCGGATGGTCGGCAAGGACGACAGGCTCTGATCGAGGTGCTCGAGTCGCGCTCCCATCGTGTGACGCACCGCGGCATCGACTGCAGCCCGGCTGAGGCCGATCGATACGGCAGAGTTGCCCAGGTTGAACCAGGGCAGCACGTGGCCCATCATCAGATCGAACCCCCCACCCGCCGTGCCCAGACGAAAATCCTCGGTCGTGTCGACCTCGACGGTCATCGGACTCGACGAGTTTCCGCGGAATCCCATGCCGCTCCAAGGGCGATCGATCGTAAGACCGGCCGATCCCGCAGAGATCGCAAAGAGGTCCACACCTTCTGAATCCGGCGTGCCCGTGGACATGACGTAAACGTCAGCATGACCAGCCGACGTGACCCAGCTCTTCTTCGCGGAGACCCGAATCCCCTCCGGCGTCGTCGTCGCTCGCGAAACCGGCGCCCAGAAGTGCGAGCGCGAACCCGCTTCGGAGAAAGCCAGCGAGGCGAGCGAGCGGCCACTCGCGAGATCGCCGAGCAGTCCCGGCATCCCATCGGGCGGCGCGGCGGCGACCGGCATCGCGGCGCTCACATGCATGAGGTAAATCATCGCGGTCGATCCGCAGGTACCAGCGAGCGCACTGGCCACCCGCACGAGCTCCCGTGGTCCTTGGCCCAGCCCACCGACCTCGGTTGGGAGGGTCAGACCGAGCAGTCCCGATGACCGTAACGCGGCGACCGCTTCCTCGGGAAATCGTCCGGCGGCATCCACGTCGTGCGCGTGCTCTCGGGCGATCTCCAGTACGGGATCCAGAAGTTCGACAACGTCGATCACGGTTGGCCTTTCGTCGGGTCGTTCGGCTGGGCTGCGGGAGCTGGCGAGAGTGAGAGTGAGAGAAGTCCGATGCCCAGGCCACCGAGGACCGCCATAGCCGAGGCGTCACCACCGAGAGGTCGGATCGAGAGTGCGAGACCCACGAGCTGTGTCAACGCGGCCCCGATCAGGAGGGCGCCCGCGAACGATCTCAGCACCCGTCGCCGAATGATGCCGCTCACGATCGAGAGAATGCCGCCGACCACGAGGAGGCCTGCGCCGACCGGTCCGATGTTCACGAACCGAAACTCCGTGGGAAGCGAGGTACCGAACACGAAACCGGCGAGCGCGATGGCGGCGACGCCGATCAGTATCGCCGCGCGGTCTCCCGCACTCGCTGTGCCGGATCCGCCTGTCACGACAGCCTCACCATGAGACGGGAGAGTCGACCGGATGACGCCAACCACGTCGGGCGCAGTACCCCGTCGATTCCATAACAGCGCCCGGCTGCCGTTGCAAAGATCGCAAGGTGCGCAAGCCCCATCAGGTAGTAAGACCAGTGCCACTCATTGGGCGCAAACAGCACCGAGAGGGTGATGGCCAGTGTCTGGCCCAAGCCGACGACGGCCCAAAACCG
>JBBRWO010000109.1:0-7126 GCA_038249135.1 Coriobacteriia bacterium | reverse complement strand
TCGGCGCAGTGCAAAGCACAGCGTCCAAGGCAAACGCGAGTATAGCGACCACGGCGCGGTGCGGCAACGCCGAGTTCGTGGGTGAGCTACGCCTCGGCGCCGCCCAGCTCGGCGAGCAGCAGCGCCTGCGCGGTGATCAGCCGCCCGATCTCCGCGATATCGGCGCTTTCGTTGGAGCCGTGGATGCGGGCACGCGCCATGTCCTCGGCGCCCCAGAGCACGAACTCGGCCATCGGGCAGACGCGCGCCAACGTGCCGAGCAGCGGGATCGAACCACCGCTGCCCACTTGGTTGGCGGGTGCGCCAAACGCTTCTTCCATCGCGCGCATCGCGGCGTTGAAGGCGCGCCCACCGCTGGGAGCGGCGAACGGCTCGAGCGCCATGAACGGCGTCACGTTGACCTCGGCGCCCCACGGCACGACCGATCGCACGTGCTCCAGCAACTTCTCGCGCTCGGCGGCGGGGTCCGCACCCGGCGGGACACGCATGGCGATCGCCGCCGACGCGCACGGGATCAGGACGCTGGCCGCTTGTGCGATGCTCGGCGCGTCGATACCGAGGACGTTGATGGACGGCTTGCTCCACAGTCGCGATCCCACGCTGCCGCGCCCGACCAGCTTCACGCCGGGCAGCACCTTGGCGTTGGCGCGCAGAACCTCCTCGGGCATCTCGGCACCCTCCCACTCGCGGTGGGTGACGCCGGGCACCGCGCAGGCGCCATCCTCATCGAGCAGCGTGTCGAGAATGCGGATGAGCGCCATGAGGGCATCGGGCGTGGGGCCGCCAAAGAGGCCGGAGTGCAGCGGATGCTCGATGGTGCGCACCTCGACCATGCACGAGACATCGCCGCGCAGAGTCGTGGTGAGTACCGGCGTGCCCACCTCGAGATTGCCCTTATCGTTGATCACGTACAGGTCGGCAGTGAACAACTCGGGATTCGCCTCGACGTACGCCTCGAGGTGGCTGTCGGTCTCTTCCTCACCCTCGATGAGAATACGCACGGTGACGGGCGGTTTGCCCTCGAACACCGCAAGCGATGCTGCGCTGATGACCACGCCGCTCTTGTTGTCGGCGGCTCCGCGGCCGTACAGCCTGCCGTCGCTCACAACCGGCTCCCAGGGGTCGGTATCCCAGCCTTGCTCGGGCGGCGCGGGCTGGACGTCGTAGTGGCCGTAGAGCAGGACGGTCGGCGCGCCTTCAGGTCCGGGGATCTCGGCGTAGGCAGCGGGGTAGCCGCCGGGGATCTCGATGAGTCGCGCATTCTCGGCGCCGTAGCGCTTGAGCATCTCGACGACCGCCTCGGCGCAAGCGAGCACCGGCTCGGAGGGATAGCCAACAAAAGCGACGGACGGGAATCGCACCAGTTCGGCCAAGTCGTCGACCACCCTTGGCATCAGGGCGTCGGCACGAGCGCGGATTTCTTGCGTGCTGAGCATGCGAGTGCCTCTCATATTCGCGCGTGAAGTGGGACATACTTAGGCAGTGAGTATCACACGGTACCACTGCGAAATCGAAGCCAGCCGAGAGGAACCGAATGCCGATCGGCCCGATCTCCCTCTATCAGCAACTGGGCATCGTTGGTCTCGTGTTGATCATCTACTGGATCGTGGCCGTGATAGCGATCGTCGGCGAGGACCGCGAACCAACCATCACGCTCGCATGGATCCTCGTTTTGGTCGCATTTCCGGGCTTTGGGCTGGTGTTCTACTTCTTCCTGGGCCGCGATTGGAAGCACCGCGTTCCCAAGCGTGCCATCACAAAGACCATCCGCGCCGAGATGACCGAAGCGATGCTGGCGGTGGACGAACCCTACCTGCAGCTGCAGGCCGACTTCATGAGCCGCTTCGAGGGCACCGTGACCGGCCGCATCTCTCATTCGATCCTCGCGGTCAACGACGACCGGCCGCTCCCCGTTCGGTCGTTCGACATCCTGCCGTCGGGCGAAAAGTTCTTCTCGGCGTTGCTGGCCGACATGGCCGGGGCGCAGCGCTTCATCCACCTGCAGTTCTACATCTGGGAACACGACGGGCTGACCAAACGGATGGCCACGGTCCTGCACGATCGGCTCAATGCCGGCGTCGAAGTCCGCATCAGCTACGACTGGATCGGTAGCTTGCCATACCGAAAGGACCAGCTGCACGCGCTGCGCGACGCCGGCGCGATCGTCCGCGCGGACTCCACGGCGATCGGCAGCATCAACTACCGCAACCACCGCAAGATCGCCATCATCGATGCGGACATCGGCTACACCGGCGGTCACAACGTCGGGCAGGAGTACATCGACGGCGGCTCGAACTACGACAGCTGGCGCGACACCTCTGCGCGCATTACCGGTCCGGGTGTCGCCGCGCTGCAGAAGTGGTTTGCGCACGGCTGGCGCGTTGGCCACGGCGACAGCAGCATGTTCGCGGCAAAGTACTTTCCCGAGCCCGACCCCGCGCTTGCGGCCGGTGAACCGATGGTGGTCCAGGCGGTCGCGCAGGGCGTCGACGACCCGATGGAGTCCGCGCGCCGCGCACACATGGTCGCCATCAGCGGCGCCGAGAAGTCCGTGCGGCTCCAGTCACCGTACTTTGTGCCGGATCCCGGAATCTATGACGCGATGATCAACGCGGCGTTGGCCGGCATCGACATCCGCTTCATGATGACCGGCGTGCCCGACCACATCTGGGCGTTCTGGGCGGCGCAGTCCTATTGGCGTCAGCTCATCGTCGCCGGGGTGCGCGTCTACGTGTATGAGGCCGGCTTCCTTCACGCCAAGACCATCGCGGTCGACTCGGAGGTCTGCGCGATCGGCACGCTCAACCTCGACCTGCGCAGCCTGCGCCTGCAGCGCGAGATCATGCTGTGGACGTTTGACTCGGCCACTGCGCGCGAGCAAGAGGCCATCTTCGACCGCGATCTCGACGCATGCCGAGAGATCACGCTGGCGGAACTCGACTCCATGAACCGTCTCGTGCGGCTACGCAACTCGGCCGCACGGCTCAGCGCGAATTTGCTGTAGGGTCGAACCTCCCGTAGCCGGCAGGCGAGCCTGATACTCCGTTGGCGGCGGAAGTCGCGGCGGCCAACCGCTGGCGCGAGCCTGAGGCTACCGCGTGCGGAACCTGCCGAGGCCACTCGAGAGCTTCTCGGACTCCTTCTGCACGTCGCCAGCGGACTCGGCCAACTGCCGAGAAGAGACCGCGCTGCCGTTCACACCCTGACTCACCTGGTGCATGACCTCGACGATCTGCTTGGCGGCCGACTGCTGCTGGGTGGCAGCCGCGGCAATCTCGCGAGCTGCAGCGGCGGTCTTCGCCATCTGCTCGAGGATGCCCTCGAGTGACTCGTGTGTGTCATGCGCGCTCTTTACGCTGTCCTCGGCCATCGCGGTCTGTTCGCTTGCCGTGACCGTGAGAGCCTTGCTCGCAGTCTGGATTCCGGTGACGAGTGACTCGATGCGACTGACAGACGTGGTGACGGAGTCAGCGAGCGTGCGGATCTCTTTGGAGACAACCGCGAAACCCTTGCCCGCTTCGCCGGCGCGCGCAGCCTCGATAGCCGCGTTGAGCGCGAGAATCTTGGTCTGCTCGGCGATGGTGCCGATGACGTAGGTGACCTGGTCGATGTTCTCGGCGACCTCGGCGAGCGTGCTCGCAGCCTCCGCGACCTGCTCGGAACCGCCGGCCAGACGCTGCACGGCATACGCGCCGCCCTCGACCTTGGCGCGGCCGCTCTCGGCGACCTCGAGCGAGTCCTCGGCGATCTCGAGCACGCGACGCGCACCGTCGGCGACGGCCGCGAAGCTCCGCGTGAGCTCCTCGATGGTCGCGGTGGCCTCGGCGACTGAGGACGCCTGCTCGCTTGCTGTCTCAGCCGTCGCAGACGACGCGCCGGCTATCTCGCTCGACACGGTGTCGAGGCGCGCGGCGGACGTTCCCACCTGCTGCAGCACGTTGCGCAACTGTGTGGTCATGGAGTTGAAGGCCGCGCCCATGGTGATCGCCTCGCGGTAACCCTCCTCGGGCACCACTGACGTCAGGTCCCCGCTTGCGATTCGCGACGCCGCACTCACGACGCCGTCAATCGGCTTGGTGATGAGCGCCGAGGCGAACCAGCCGAGCGTCAGCGCGACCGAGAGTCCAAGAATAAGCACGGCGATGAACGTCGTGGAGAACCTGATAAGCGCGGTCTCGTACGGCTTGTGGGGAATGCCGGTGAACAGCATGCCCACGACCTTCCCACTCGGGTCACGGAGCGGGTCATAGGAGGCGACGAACGTCTCGCCCACGACCTGCGCCTCTCCGCGGAACTTCTGGCCCCCCGCCAGCACATCTGCTCGCACCTGGTCCGAGACCGGCGTACCGATTGCCCGCGCCTTCTCGGCGGTGCGGACGGTGGTGGCGACGCGTACGCCGTTCTGGAACAGCGTCGCCTGGCCGCCAAGCTTGCTCTGGATGTCGTCAGTGAACCCATTGTTGAGTTTGAGCACATCGAAGCCGACGATGCTCCCCGCGCGTTTGCCGTTGTTCGTGACCGGGGTGACCGAGATGACCGCGAGGGCGCCAGCGACCTCGGTTGCGTCAGCCGAGCCACTCTCGGCAGTCTTCATGGCGACGGTGTACTTCTCGGCGAGACCGAGCGCGTAGAGCTCCGATGGCGGGATGATCGCGACGAATGCGGTGGCCTCGGACGAGCGACTCATCTTGGAGAGCAGCGGCCAATCCAGCGTGTGGCCAATCTCCCCGCTCGCGGAACCCCGTACCACGTCGCCGGAGTCCACCCAGAGCAGATAGTCGTAGTCCAGCAGTGAACTCTGGCGCTGCAGCTCGCCCTGGAGCGTGGCGGAATCGTGGAACGTCGTGCCCGAGAATGTGGTGCGCGCAAGCGTCTCGAGCTGGGAGACACGCATGCTCTCCATAGAGTTCAGCTGTTCCTGAGCGACAGTGGCGTGAGTCTCGAGCGTGCGCAGGGCCTCCGTGCGCAGTGACGATTGATACCACGGAATCGCGAACAATCCGATGCTGAGAACCGGTAGCAGTACAGCGATAGCCAGGACCATCATGAGCACTCGGCGAAGTGCGAAGTTCTTGAGGTTCATCTGTCTCCTGAATGAAGGGCGTACTGGGGAGTATCGGTCATCTTGGGTTCGTACTGAAACAACCCGGGCCCATCTTGGGAAGACACTCCCTAGCACGTCAACTGAAACGGGAGGTCACGATGTCTTTTGGGAAGTTACTGGGCCTGTATGGAATCTGTACCGCGGTCTTTTTCGCGATGGACTTCATCTGGCTGTCGACCGCTGTACCCCGACTGTACCAGCCTGCGCTTGGCGTTGTGAACAAGAGCGCGCCGTACCTGCTTGCCGAGAAGCCCAACGTGCCGGTGGCTGCCGCGTTCTATCTGGTGTATCTGGTCGGTCTCATCGCGCTGGCGATAATCCCTGGGCTCCAGGAAGGCGCTGTCGTCGGTGCGCTGTGGCGCGGGGCGCTCTTTGGGTTCGTCGCGTATGCAACCTACGATCTGACCAACCTCTCCACCATCGCCAACTGGCCCGTCGGCCTCTCGATCATCGACATGATCTGGGGCACAGCACTCAACAGCGTGGTGGCTGTTGCCGGATACTACGGTGGCATCTGGCTCGGACTGGGGAAGTAGCCATGCCGAGAGCCATCTGGAAAGGGACCATCTCGTTCGGGCTGGTCACCATACCCGTCGGGCTGTTCTCGGCGGTGGCCCAGCGCGACATCAGCTTCCATCTGGTTGACGGTCGCGACCTCTCGCCCGTGCGCAACAAGCGCGTCAACGAGGCCACGGGCGAAGATGTCCCGTGGGAGGCGATCGTGAAGGGTTTCGACCTGCCGGATGGCCGCCGCGTGATCATGGCCGACGACGACTTCACCTCGGCCAACGTGAAAGCGACACGTACCATCGACGTGCTCGGCGCTGTGTGCGCACGCGACGTCGCTCCCGCGTATTTCGACACGCCGTACTACCTGGTGCCCGAGCCGCAGGGCGCCAAGGCCTATGCGCTTCTCCGAGAGGCGCTCCGGGCGTCGGACCGTGTGGCGGTGGCCCAGATCGTGATCCGCTCGCGACAGCGGCTGTGCGCACTCATCCCTGAGGGTGACGCGCTGCTACTCGAGGTGCTGCGTTACGGCTACGAGCTACGCGGCTCGAGCGAACTTGAGCTGCCTGCCGCGGACCTCTCAGTTCTTGGCGTGACCGCAGCGGAGATCGCGCTTGCAGAGCAACTGGTTGCGACCATCGAGAACGATTGGGATCCCTCGGCGTACCGCGACACCTACCACGATGACCTGCTCGCTCTCATCGAGCGCAAGGCCGAAGGCGAGGTCATCCCCGCCCCACCGGCCGAGGTCGCCGAGGAGGGCGGTCAGGTCGTCGACATCATGGAGCTGCTGAAGCGCAGCGTCGAGCAGGCGCGCGAACAGCGCGGGGCGGAGCAGCGCGTAGTGCCAGACACCGGCGCGAGTGCCGCCGCAGGCCGCGGGGCGTAAGGCGGCCGGGGCTCGATGCCACTCGAGGAATACCGCGCCAAGCGCGACTTCACGCATACTCCGGAGCCCGCCGGTGGCTCGGCGGATGATGCGGCGCTGCTGCGCTTTGTGGTGCAGAAGCATGCTGCACGTGCACTCCACTACGACTTCCGGCTCGAGCTCGACGGCGTGCTGATGAGCTGGGCGATCCCCAAAGGGCCGTCGCTCGACTCGCACGACAAGCGCCTCGCGGTCCACGTCGAGGATCACCCCATCGAGTACGGCACGTTCGAGGGGACCATTCCGGCGGGCGAATACGGCGGCGGCACCGTCATCGTCTGGGACCGTGGCACGTGGCAACCGGTCGGCGATCCGCACGCTGGGCTGGCCAAGGGCGACTTCAAGTTCGACGTCTTTGGCGAGAAGCTGCAGGGCCGCTGGGTGCTGGTGCGACTCAAGCCTCGACCCGGGGAGAAGCGGGACAACTGGCTCCTCATCAAAGAGAAGGACTCGTTCGTTCGACCCGCCGAGGAGTTCTCGGTGACCGTGGCGCTGCCGGATAGTGTGGCTTCTGGGCGGAGTATCGAATTCGTCGCGGGGGGCGGGTCTGGGGAGGGCGTCGGCGGAGGGGGTTCTCGGCGGGACTC
>JBBRWO010000108.1:0-7128 GCA_038249135.1 Coriobacteriia bacterium | reverse complement strand
CTGCCCCGAAACATGGCGCCCCTACGGTTGCTGCACGGCCTTCATCGGCCGTCCGGACGCCCCGCGCAGCGGCCGGATTCGCCGTCCAATGACGCACGGCGCTTGTACCCCCGATGTGATTCGCACCCGCGATCACACCCTTCCACAAGGAGGTGTAGGCGTTGAAGTCACTTCTCACGAGGTTCTTCGATCCCTCAGCCGTAGCCGGCAAGATGCCGGACATCATCAAGCGGTCGGCGGTCCGCACGATCCTGTTGACCATCGTCGCGTTCGCCCTACTCACCGGTCTCGCCGCAGCCGGTGACCCCACCGGAGCTGTCACCGGTGACATCAACGCGGTGACGGCGGCCACCGCCGGCGCTCCGACCGCAGCCGAGCTTGGTGCGCAGTTGGGCCATCTCACCATCAGCACCAACATGTTCTTTGTGATCGTGGGTATGGCGCTGATCTTCTTCATGCAGGCGGGCTTCATGCTCGTGGAGACAGGCTTCTGTCGTTCCAAGAACGCCACTCATGTCGCCATGACCAACTTCATCGTGTTTGGCGTGGGCGCCCTGGTCTACTGGGCGGTCGGCTTCGCCATCCAATTCGGCGGCCTCGGCAGCATCGGCCTGCTCGGCGGAGTTGCGGCGCTCGACAAGTCGTTCGCTCCTGCCGTCGGCTGGGGTCTCTTCTCCTTCAAGGGCTTCTTCGTGGGCTCGCTTGCGGACGGAACCTATGACGTCGGCGTCTTCGCGTTCTTCCTCTTCCAGCTCGTCTTCATGGACACCGCCGCGACCATCGTCACCGGTGCCATGGCCGAGCGCTGGAAGTTCTCCTCGTTCATTCCGATGGGCGTCTTCATGGCCGCCTTCGTCTACCCGATCTACGGCATGTGGATCTGGGGCGGCGGCTGGCTGTCGCAGCTGGGCTCGACCTTCGGTCTCGGCCACGGCGCTGTCGACTTCGCAGGTTCCTCGGTCGTCCACGCTGTCGGTGGGTTCTCGGCACTCGCCGGCGCGATCATCATCGGCCCGCGTATCGGCAAGTTCAAGGCTGACGGCACCCCCGTCGCCATCCCCGGTCACCACATCCCGATGGCCGTGCTCGGTACCATCATCCTGTTCTTCGGGTGGTTCGGCTTCAACGGCATGTCCACATTGTCCGCCGGTGACCTGCGCTTCTCGGTCATCATCGGCAACACGTTGCTCGCTGGCTCTGCGGGCATGATGTCCGCACTCTTCCTGGTGTGGAAGATGTGGGGCAAGCCGGATCCGTCGATGGCCATCAACGGCTCGCTCGCCGGCCTCGTCGCCATCACCGCTCCCTGTGCCTTCGTCACCCCGTGGGCCGCTGTGCTCATCGGTGGAATCGCCGGCATCCTCGTCGTATTCTCGGTCATCTTCATCGAGCGCAAGCTCAAAATCGATGATCCGGTGGGTGCGTCCTCGGTCCACGGCGTCAACGGCCTCTGGGGCATGATCGCCCTCGGCCTGTTCGCCGACGGAACCTACGGCGCCGGCTTCAACGGCATCGACGGCGCGGTCACGGGTCTGTTCTACGGCGATGCAGGTCAGCTCATCGCGCAGCTCATCGCCTGCGTGGTCGTCGCATGCTGGGCCTTCGGTACCTTCTACATCTTCTTCTCGATCCAGAAGAAGTTCTTCAGTCTGCGCTCCTCTGAGGCCGACGAGATCGCCGGCCTGGACGCCACCGAGATGGGCGTGCTCGCCTACCCGGACTTCGTCAACACCAGCCCGCAGTCTGACGGCATCGGCAGCCACTATTCCGGAACGGAGGCGTAAACATGAAGCGAGTCGAAGCGATCATTCGTCCGGAACGTCTTGAGGCCGCCAAAGACGCGCTCGTCGCGCTGGGTCACAAGGGCCTGACCGTCACAGAGGTCAAGGGCCATGGCGCACAGAAGGGCATCGTCCAGCAGTGGAGGGGTGAGGAGTACGTCATCGACCTCCTGCCCAAGGTGTCTTTGGTCGCGGTCGTTCACGACCACGAGGTTCAAGATGTCACCGACGTGCTGGTGAAGGTCGCTCGTACGGGGCGTATCGGCGACGGCAAGATCTTCATCACGCCTGTCGAGCAGGTAATCCGCGTCCGTACCGGCGAGACCGGTCCCGAGGCACTGTAGTTCGCGGTCGATGTGATGGCACCTGCGCCTGCGCGTAGAAGAAGGGGCGGCTCTCCTCCGGGAGAGTCGCCCCTTCTGTGTGCCAGCCTCCGTGTGGAGCGGCTGCTGACGGGTCCCGGCACCACCTGATCGAGAGGGCCTTCGCGTCACCCAGGGCTGCCCTTTGGGCTTCATTCCGGGGAACGGCGGCTGGGTACGATGATGTGCCGCGTCCCCGAGTCTCCAGGGGTTGTGCCCGGTCCATCACGTGTCCGGTTCGTGATGGCCTTTTGCTGCTCTCTCGGTCGTAAACCGATGTAGTGGTTTGGTACCCCTCGGAGAAGCAACGAAGCGTCGTCACCGCCCTGACATGACGAACGGCCCCCATCGGGAGCCGTTCGGTGCAATATGCGTGCTGAGCGCGCGTGGCAACCTCTTCCACACGCGGCATGGCGCCGTCGCGAGCTACTGCAGAGCGTCCAGAGCCGCCTTCATGGTCGCCTCGGACTGCTCGCCGACAAGCGTCGCGGAGGTCACGCCGTCGGCGGTGACGAAGACGAACGTGGGCACGTACTGCACGCCAAGCTTCTCGGCCAGTGCAACGGCGGCCTGATCACTCTCTACGTTGAGGCGACGAACTTCGACTTTGTCCTTGTAGGTCTTCTCGAGCCCCTCGACCAGGGGCTTCATCTTTATGCACGAGGGTCAACTGTCGGTGTAGAACTCGACCATGACCGGCTTACCGGCGGTCTCGACCGCGCCGGTCGCCTTAGCGGTGCCGGTGTCGAGCTGCCCTGTCCACGCCTGGATACCAGCGTTGAAGTGATCGATGTTGGTGAATCCCATCGACTGCATGGTCGCCACGGCAGCCGCGGAACGCGAACCGGTCGCGCAGTACACGACGTAGGACTTGGCGCGATCCCAACTTGCGGCCGTCTGCGCGATCTCGTCGACCGGAACATTGATGGCGCCGGGAATGTGTCCCAGCTGGTACTCGCCACCGGTGCGGACGTCCACTACCTGCGCACCCGCTTCTTGCGCAGCAGTGACTCCTGCTGCGTCGACGTTTCGAATTCCTCCGCCTCCGCCGCTGGGACGAAACGCCAGTGCGACGCCGGCCACGATGGCCACCGCAAGAACGATCCAGATGATTGCCTTCTTCATTCACATCTCCTTGGAGAAAGGTTTCTCGTGGCATCATACCCCATGGGGTATACGATTCGCAATCCCGAAGTCGCCTGACGGTGGGTCTGTCGGCCCAAAAATCACTCGGACACATAAGTTCGGGCGAGTAGGGTCGACTCGGGGATAATGACTAGGACACTTGTACCCGAGCAAACTCCTTACCAGCGCTACATCCACGTCACGGAGACGTTCATGCCGGTACTTCCCCGTCATCACAGACCCACCGCGGACGACGCACCGATTCGTGCGGAGCTGCTCTCCCTCGACAGGCTCGCCGCAGAGGCGGTCGAGATTGCGAACGCGCAGGAGATTGCGCGCGACGGGCGCCCCGGCACCACGCCGCTCATCGGACTGATCGAGCGCGCCGCTGAGTCATTGCATGCGGACAACCGCGCGCTTTCCGCGGCTGCTCGCGAGCGTGGGGCGACCCCGCCCGCTGGCGAGTGGCTGCTCGACAACTACTACCTCATCGAAGAGCAGGTCCAGCTCGTCCGAGACGACCTTCCCGCCGACTACGGACTCGAGCTGCCGCGGCTTGCGAGCGGTCCCGTATCCGGCTCTGGCGCCGGCGCCCCCCGCATCTACCAGGCGCTGCTCGCGCTGATCGCCCACACGGATGCTCGCCTCGACGAGGAAGCGGTGCTGCGCTTTGTCGCCGGCTTCCAGGAGGTGTCGCCTCTCAGCATCGGCGAAGTGTGGGCGGTCCCCATTGTGCTGCGGCTCGGGCTGGTCGAGAACCTGCGCCGGCTCTCGGGCACCGTGGTGGCGGCGCTTCGTACCGAGCACGCGGCCGACGACTGGGCAGCTGCGCTGGTTGCCGCATGTCAGGAGGCCGACGCGGGCCCGTCGCCCGCGACGAAGCTGCCTGCAGTGCTCGCCGCACTCGACCGCTCTGCGAAAGACATGCCGCCGACCTTCTTCGTTCGGCTGTCGCAGCGTCTCGGCGAGCTCGAAACCGGGGCCGACGAGGTCAACGCCTGGCTGAGCCGCCGCCTTGCATCCGACAGCATCGTGCTCGAGGTTGTCTCGGCGGAGTCGCAACAGGAGCAGGCTGCCAACCAGGTATCGATCGCCAACTCGATCACCAGCATCCGCTTCCTCGACGCGCTCGACTGGCGCGCGTTCTTCGAGAGCGCATCGCTGGTGGAGGCCGCGCTGGGCAAGGACCCGACCGCGACCTACTCGGCGATGGACTTTGGGAGCCGCGACCGATACCGGCACGCCCTCGAAATCATCGCCCGGCGCTCATCGTCAACTGAGATCGAGGTCGCCGAGCGTGCCGTCGCCCTCTCGGCCCGAGCGCTCGCCCGCGATGCCTCCGACGAGGTGTGCGGCCACGTGGGCTGGTGGCTGATCGACGAAGGCCGCTACGAGCTCGAATCGCTGGTCGGCTATCGCCCGCTGCTGCGGGAACGGTTCTATCGCGCCCGGTTCACCAACCGTGCTGTCTTCTACTGGGGCTCGCTTGGCACACTGACGGCGCTGGCCGTTGTGGGCCTGGTGCTCTACGCGCTGGCCATGGGAGCCGGCGCATGGCAGGCGGCGGTGCTGGCGCTAATCGGCGTCATCCCGCTGTCAGAGCTGGCGCTCGTGGTTGTCAACCGGCTCTCGGCTGCAATCTTCCCTCCGCGCCGCCTGCCCAAGCTCGACGTCCGCGTCTCGGTCACCGACGCTCACCGCACCTTGGTCTGCGTCCCCGCGCTGCTCACCTCACCCGGCGCTGCCGTTTCCGTCGCCGAGAACCTCGAGGTCGCCTACCTCGCTAACCGCGATGCGAACGTCGCCTTCGCCCTGGTCGGCGACTTGAGAGCGCACTCCGAGAAGGACCGCGACGGCGACGCCGAGGTGCTCGAGGCCGCGATTCTCGCAATCTCCGCGATTAACGAGCGCTACGAGGCCGAACACGGCGTCAGGCCGTTCCATCTATTGGTTCGCGCGCGCACCTATAACGAATCCGAGGACGTGTGGATGGGCTGGAAGCGCAAGCGCGGCGCGCTGCTCGAGCTGGTGCGTGAGATGCGCGGCGACACCGACACCACCTTCACGACGAAGCTCGGCGACTCCGCATTCCGGCACTCGGCCACGTTCGTCGTGACGCTCGATGCCGACACCGTGCTGCCTCGCGACGGCGCGCGCAAGCTCATCTCGGCGATTGCGCATCCGCTCAACCGGGCGCGCTGGACGCCGGGCGAGCCAGCGGTCCGACGCGGCTACGGGCTGATCCAGCCGCGTGTGGGGATGACGCTGCCGGGGTCGAGGCGTAGCAGGTTCTCGCACCTGTACTCGGGCCAAACCGGCATCGATCCGTACTCGGGGGCAGTGTCTGACACCTACCAGGACCTCTTTGGCGAGGGTTCGTTCACCGGCAAGGGCATCTTTGAGGTGGACGTGTTCGAGGGCGTGCTCGAAGGCCGATTCGCCGAGAACTCGCTGCTCAGCCACGACCTCGTGGAGGGCTCGTTCCTGCGCACCGGGCTCGCGAGCGACATCGAGATCCTCGACGATTATCCGGCCAACTACCTCGCCGCAGCCTCGCGCTTGCACCGCTGGATCCGCGGCGACTGGCAGACGTTGCCGTGGCTGGGTGGTCGCGTGATCGATGCGACCGGCGAACGCACCGACAACCCGCTCACCGGCCTGCATCGCTGGAAGATCACTGACAACCTGCGCCGCTCGCTCATCGCACCGACCACCATGGCGCTCTTCATCTTTGGCTGGCTGCTGCTTCCCGACGCGGAGCTGTCGTGGCCCGTCATCATGATCGCCATCGTCTTCTTCCCCGCATACTTCTCGCTGGCCGACTCGATGGTGTTTCGATCCAAATCCGTGAGCTTCTCTGCGACCGTGCCGTCGATTCTCGACGATTTCGCCGCCGACACCGGCCGAGGAGCACTCTCGCTCGCGGTGCTCCCCCACCAGGCGTGGCTGATGATCGACGCGATCACCCGCGCGCTCTGGCGGATGAACGTCTCGCACAAGAAGCTGCTCGAGTGGGAGACCGCCGCCGACGCCGAGAAGCGCGCGGGCACCTCACGTCTGGCATTCTGGCGGGCGATGGGGCCGGTGGCAGGCGTGGCGGCGGTGCTGGTGCTGCTGGGCGCGCTGTCTCGGCCGGAGCACGTACCGTCGGCGCTGGTGCTCGCGGCGTTCTGGCTCGCGGGTCCAACGATCGCGTGGTGGGTATCTCGGCCGGCGTCAGACGCAGCGGGCGGCGTGCGCGAAGCATCGCCTCTTCCGGCGGAGGCCCAGCGCGTACTGAGGCGAGTGGCGCGCAAGACGTGGCGGTTCTTCGACACGTTCGTGGTGGCGGAAGGTCACGCGCTCGCTCCCGACAACTTCCAGGAGGATCCGGGTGCCGTGGTCGCGTGGCGGACGTCGCCCACCAACATCGGCCTGCAACTGCTCGCGTACGCGAACGGCTACGACCTCGGCTTCACCACCATCCAGGGACTGGAGCGCCGAGTCGCCGAGACCCTGGCGGCGATGGCCGGACTCGAGCGGTTCCGCGGACACTTCTATAACTGGTACGACATCCGCACCCTCGAACCGCTGCGGCCGATGTACGTGTCGACCGTCGACTCCGGCAACCTCGCCGGACACCTGCTGGTGCTGCGAGCCGCACTACTCGAAGCCGCCGAGGAGCCCGTGCTGGGCGCGCAGCTGCTCGCGGGAGCGCACGACGCGATCCTGCTCGCGCTCGAAGATCTGGTTGCCGCACAGCCGGAACTCTCGGCCGAGGAGACGCACGCGATTCGTGAGACGCTGCAGTCGTTCGCCCGCGCTATCGAAGTCGCCGAGGCCCCCGAGGATCTGGCCGAGTGGGCCGCACTGCTCGAGCG
>JBBRWO010000107.1:0-7392 GCA_038249135.1 Coriobacteriia bacterium | reverse complement strand
TGCTGATGTGGGCGCCTCCGGGTGTCAGCGTCCGATTCGCGACGGCGCTGGCGGGTATGGGCGCGTCGTGGGCCATCTTTCGACTGCTGCCACCGCGAATTCTGTCGCCGCTTGGGTTCGTGGGCCAAAAGACGCTTGGGCTCTACGGGTGGCAGATGGTGGTGCTGCCATTCCTGATCGTCGGCGCGGGATGGTTCGGCGCCGCGGGGTCGTGGACGCTCGTGATGGTCGCCGCGACGCTCCTGACGCTCGTGCTCGAACGCGCGGTATTCACGAGTGCAGTGTTCCTCGGCCAGTGGCCACGCGCCTGGCGATAGGACCGCGGGCAAGCCTCTGGTAAGGCCTCGGTAAGACCCTCTTGTTCTCATTGGCGTGGCGGCACGCGCCCGGCGGGGCCGGGTGAGGGGAGTGGGAGTCACCTCGCGGCGGTGCGTGACGCGTTCGAGTGGCTTTGAGGGGGAGGACGAGAGGATGAGATTCAGACGACTGGTGGCTGCCATCGCGATTGCAGCGGTGATCGGGGTCGGTTCGGTGGGGCCCGCGCTGGCCTACACCAACGGCTCGAGGTACCTGACGATTCCCTGCACGACATCGTGTGGGCAGCAGGACTACAACAACTGGTGTGGCGTGGCGAGCACTCATGCCGTGCTGCACAAGCTTGGGAAGAACATCGCGCAGAGTACGCTGGCGACAAAGTACGGCGTTGGCAAAAGCGATGGTTCGGCCGTGGCGATCGAGAAGATTCCGGGCGTGCTGAACGGGTACGTCAGTGGATTTGACTACGTGCACGTGGCTCGTACAGGGATTGCCTCAATCAGCAGCATGAAGAGCGTCGCACAGTACTGCGTCGACAAGGGTTACCTCGGTATTCCGTGCGTGAATCCGTATCCGTACACGAACTCGCTGGGTCAGTACTCGCCAGGGCTGCCCACCTACACGGGCACGGCCAGGGGCGGTCACTACATCGTGATTCGCGGATACAACTACACCACGAGTTCGTCGAGCATCTACTACTGGGATCCGCACTACGACGCGAGCCACTATGGCTATCACAACACCAGTGCGACCAACTTCTGGAAGACGATGTACTACAAGAACTGGGGTAGCCAGGGTGTCGTCTACTAGCGGAGGCAGGCGCATACGAGCGTCGTGGCCCAACTGGTGCACGACGAGGTTCGGGGCAGCGCTGGGCGGGGTCGTGTGGGGTCAGGCCGTGCTGGCGACGGCGGTCATCCTGCTACCGCACTATCTCGTGTACGGCGAAGCGGTGACATTCGGACTCGCGTATCGCGCTGCGGCCGTAACCGTACTTCTTCCGTGGTCGCTTGCGCGGAGTGCGGCGCCGCATCTGGGTAGGCTCTGTCTGCACTTCTTCGGGCGTGTGCCGGATCCGGCTTTCGTGACCGCGTTGATCACGCCACTTGCAGGGTGTCTCGTCGCTACAGGAATAATCGCAGGGTTGCGGACATTGCGGCGCGGGCGAAGGCTTGTGATTGGAGGGCTCGCGATCGTGGGAGCCGCCGCAGTGGTCGCTTCAGCCGCACTGGCTCTACAGCTGGGTGACTGCGTGCGGGCCGAGGAGCAGTTCTTCGCCCTCATGTCGCTAAGTGAGACACCTTACCAATCGCCCCGGGCGGTCGCGGGGGCCGAGAGGTTCGTGGTGGAGCATCCGGACTCTCGCTGGCGGTCCGAGGCGTTGAGAATCACCGCCCTGGCGGCAGAGGCATCGGGCGACGATGGTGCAGCGGAACGCGACTGGCGCCGCTTTGGCGACTCGTTCAGCGACCCAATGGTACCGGGTGTCGCCTATGCCGCGTACAGCAGGGCCCAGTGTTGGGAGCGGATCGGATCGTCGAGAAGGGCGGCGCGACATTACCGAGATGCCGTGTCGGTGATACAGGGCCGCTCGGATGGGATTCAGGGTTGGATCGGTTCGGATGGTGCGACGGCGCTCGCTCGGATGGAGTTCGCGCAGGGTCGACCGTTGCGTGCCGAGTACTGGATTGACAAGGCAAACGACGTCTCGGTCACTGGCCGGGACTGATGGGGTGATGAGAATGAAGAACATAACGTGGAAGCACGGTCTCGCCGTCGGCGTCGCCGCTGTGATGGTCGCATCGATGGGGAGCGCGCTGGTGGTGGTTCTGGGCAAAACGCCCTCGGCCAGCGCCGATGAAGCCCGAATGCGATGCGTGCGAGCGTTGCGCGCGGAGCGCTCGTGGCGTGCGAAGTACGTCGAGACGGAGAATGGTTCGGACGGCACAAAGTCGGTCGTCCGGACGGAGGTCACCGTGCGCCAGCCGGGGGACTATCGTGTCGTGGTTCGCGAGAGGGACGACCGTGGCCGAGAGGTGGTCTCGGCGAGCATCCGTTCAGGGGACACGCTCTACACCAGGCGGATCGAAGACGACGGCACGCCCGTCTTGCACGTCATGAAAGGCGTGCGCCCATCATTGGGTGTCGAGATGGATAACGCGCTTGGCGAAACAATCCGGTCGGTCGCCGACGCGACCTCGCTGCGGGTGGCTGGCTCAGAGCGCGTTCGGGGCAAGGCGGCGTACAAGCTTGAGCTTGCTCCCAATCGGTTCGTCTGGACGGATGCGGAAAGCGGACTGCCCGTTCGAGAGCGTGAGGTGTCGGGTGCGACCGTCGTTCGAGAGGTCAGCTTCGACTCGTTCGAGGCGGATCCCGTGGTCACGGATGCGGACTTCTCGGTGGCGTCGCTGGGCAGCGTGGAGAGCACCGTGGTCGAGGACCTGGGTTTTCGACCCGTTGACGCTCCCGCGCAGGCGTGGGGCCTGCTGGGATTCAAGCCGGTGTCACTGGGTGTTCCTGCTGGGTATCAGGTTCTGGAGCAGGGCTATTGCGACCCAAGCGTCTCGCCCGGCGACCGTGAGCCCGAGGCCGCATTCGTGACGCTCTTGAGCGATGGGACAAACTCCCTGCTCGTCACGCAGACACTACGCCCTGGTCTCGGCGACGCCATGTATCCCGTCCCGGCCGATGAGCCGGATGCTCCCCAGGAGGTCGATTTGGGCGGTCATCGTGCCGTGCTGTACAGCGACGCAGCCGGTGGGCAGCTCACACTCGCACGCAGGGACATTCTCGTCAGTGTCGAAGGTAACGTCTCGGACGAGCTGCTGATGGCTTTTGGGAATACGATCCAGTGAGTATCCAACGAGAGGGCGGACGCATGGGCGAACGACTGTGGCGTGTCTGGGCGTGCTTGGCGCTGGTTGCGCTTGTGCTCTCGGGCTGTACACCAAAGACCGAAGATCAGGCTCCCGTGTCGGACCTGAACCCGGTTGTCTCCACCGCGCCCAGGGTAGCGGACGGCATCTCGTTCGTGAGCGAAGGGCAGTTGATGGTGATTCGCGACGCCCAGGCCGAGAAGGTGGCGACTCCAGGCAAGGTACAGGCAGTCGGAACCAGTGCGGATGCTGGTGGTCTGGTGGTACGGGATAGCGCTGCCGCAACCTCCGCGCAGGTGTCGTGGTTCCAGCCAGGCACCGGCAAGCTCTCGGAGTTGTGGCGCTCGGACGATGCGGGTTCGCTGGGATCCGTCCGCCATCTGAGCAAGGCTGATGCGGTCTGGTTCAGCGTCTTCGGCGACCCGAAGACAGTGCTCAAGAGCGCCACGCCGTCGGGCTCAGAAGCGATGGTTCGTGCGCTGGACTCGAGCTTCAACGGTGAGTTCGACGTCGATGCTCTGGGAGACGCAATCGCCTACGTGAGCGAGACGCAGAATCCGTCCGTCCTCACGCTTCGGGATAGCGAAGGGGAGAGCGCGGTGCCGACTGGGCTCGGGCTCATCTTCTCGCCCGATCTCTCGGCCGACAGCGAGTCGCTCTGCTTCGTGGGTGGTCAGTCCGCTACGGACTTAAGCGTGTGGGTCTTCGATCGCGGTCAAGGGGAACTGCGTGAGCTCGACCAAACCCGTGGGCTCGGACCGACGGTTCCGGTGTTCTCGGCCGACGGAGCGAATGTAGCGTTCCGCAGCGCGAAAGATGGTGCGCTGTGGATCGTCGATGTAGCCAGTGGAAAGCCTCAGAAGCTACCGTTCACGGCTGACGAAGGACCTATCGGCTGGTAATCAGCCGCACCATGGAGCGCGAATGTGTCGTGCAGTCCGCTCCATGGTGCGTCGGCCGACCCTCAGATGCCGCTCAGAGGCACATCTCGGAAGCCGGCGACGAACTCCATGAGCCTGTACACGTCAGCGAAGTTAGACGCGAGACCCAGCGACACGCGCATGGTGTTGGGCATCTTACCCGTGGTGTCTCTGATGATGTCGTGGCACTCCGTGAACGTGACCGGCTTCGGGCGATCGGTGAAGCATTCGGCCATGTCATCGCGCGTGATGCGGTGGGCGACCTCACCGTCGCCGGGGTTGCAGAAACACCCCGTGCGCAGCGAGATGAGCTGGCGGCCGGCGAGGAGTTCCATCGCATTGACATCGTAGGGCGTGCCGTCGGGCGCCAGCAAATAGAACGCGATTGTCGCGCCGCGTCCGTCGGTATCGGTCGGACCGAAGATCCGAACCAGAGGCGATCCGTCACTGTGCGTCGCCGCAACCATCTCGGCGAGCAGCCAGCACGAGAGCGTGGAGACTCGCTGATGGATAACGTCCACCCCGATCGCCGAGACGTGATCGAGTCCGATGTGAACCGCGGGCAGTCCCAGATAGTCGACGGTCCCGTCTTCGAACCCGACGTGCCCCGGTGCAAGATGATGCCAGCCATCGCCTTGGACCGATGCGAGGGTGATGGTGCCGCCTGCGAACCACGGCCGCCGCAGCTTGGGGATCATCTCTCGGCGGACGATGAGCGCGCCGACGCCGGTGGGATATCCGAACATCTTGTAAAACGACAGCGGCACGAAGTCCGGCTTAATGACCGACAGGTCGAGTCGATTAGTCGGGGCGAACGCCGCGCAGTCGAGCAGCACGTCCCAGCCCAGCGCGTGCGCCTCCTCGATCATCTTGAGCGAATGCTGCACGCCGCTGAAGTTCGACTGCGCCGGAAACGCGAACAGGTCGCAACCGCTGTCTGCGGCCTGCAGCTCGGCCGTGACCATCGCCTGGGCGAGGCGCAACTCCGGATCGCCCACCGGCAGATAGGTGACCGCGGCCCCGGCGCGCCGCGCGAACTCGCGGATGCCGTTCACGGAGTTGTGGTTGTCGTAGGTGAGCAGGAAGCGCCCGCCCTCGCAGAACGGGTACGACTCGCCCACGAGCTTGAGCGCGCCGCTCGCATTCGCCGTGAACACCACGTCGTACTCGGCAGGATCTGCCGAGAAGAACGCCAGCACGGCAGCGCGTGCCTCCTCGACCAGGTGCGTGCTGGCCATCGACGTCGGGTTGTTGGAGTGCGGGTTGCCCAACACGTGATCCTCCAGCAACGCCATGTGTCGGCGGATCTGCGAGGCCGCGTAGAGCCCGCCCCCGGTGTAGTCCAGGTAGACGTGACCGAGACGGTCCAGCCGCTCGTAGTCGGACGCTCGCAACTCATCGAGCACGGCCGTATCGAGATATCCCGGCTCGCTGGCCGAGAACGCAGCGAACGCCGCCGCGCCGTCCGATGCTGCGTATGCGGGAAGCCGAGCATCCATTTGTGACTCCTGTGCCTCTCGTGCATATACGGTTTGCCTGTCGAACGATACGATACCTTTACGGCATCGTTCGTGTTTTCCGAGGAGACCACATGGGACAGCTCGGCGTGTATTCGGAAGTCGGCAAGCTGCGCAAGGTTCTCGTGCATCGACCCGGTCTGTGTCTTGAGCGTCTCACGCCTCAGAATCGCACGGAATTCCTCTACGACGACGTGGTCTGGGTGGAGAAGGCCGTAGCCCAGCATGACGCCTTCACGGATGTGCTGCGCGACCACGGCGTCGAGGTCCTCTACGTCCAGGACATGCTAGCCGAGGCGATCGCCGTCTCGGAAGACGCACGCCGTTACATCGTCGAGCGCGCCGTCTCCTCCTACACCGTCGGGCTATCACTCGTCGACGAGCTCAGCTCCTGGCTGTTCAGTCTCTCGGCCGAGCGACTGGCCACGGCGCTCATCGGCGGCCTGCTGATTTCAGAGCTCGATGGGCTCGATCTTGAGCGCATCACGCGTCACTCCCTCGGTGCCGTGCTGGCCGAGCCCAACTCGTTCGTTCTGCCTCCGCTTCCCAACTCCATGTTCACACGAGACTCCAGTGCCTGGCTTTTTGGCGGGGTGGTGCTTCCTCCGCTGTTCTGGCACACGCGCCGTCTCGAGGTCGCGAACACTTCGACGATCTACCGCCATCACCCGTACTTCGCGGACCGCGAGTTCAAGTTCTGGTATCCGCCGGCGGGCGATTCCGAGCGCTTCGCAGTCGAGGACTTCGGTCACGGGGCGTCGCTCGAGGGCGGAGACGTGATGGTCATCGGTAACGGTACGGTGCTCGTGGGCATGGGTGAGCGCTCGACCGGCCGAATGGTCGAGCACATCGCACGCTCTCTGTTCGCCTCTGGTGCCGCCAATCGGGTCATCGCGTGCCGTATGCAGCTCGATCGCGCCTACATGCACGTCGACACCGTCTTCAGCATGCTCGATCGCGACGCCGTCACGCTCTACCCGCCGGTCGTCGACGCCATGACCGTCTACAGCATCCGTCCCGGGAACGGCGACGACACATTCGACGTCACCGAGGAGAAGAACCTGCTCACCGCCGTCGCCGACGCACTCGGTCAACGCGAGCTGCGCGTGGTCCCGACCGGTGGCGACTCGTTCCAGTCCGCCCGCGAGCAGTGGGACGACGCCAACAACGTCGTCGCACTCGAGCCAGGTGTCGTGGTCGCTTACGCTCACAACGTGAGAACCAACCAGAACCTGCGCAACGCCGGTATCGAGGTAATCGAGGTCGACGGATCGCAACTCGGCAAGGGGCGCGGCGGCTGCCACTGCATGACGTGTCCGGTCGAGCGCGACGGGCTGTAACCTTCTCGCTTCACACACTTGGAGCTTGTCGGCAATCCGCGTTTCTTCGCGACCCATCGTATCTTGCAATATGCAAGTATGCGCATATAGTAAAGAATGTTGGGACCGTGAACGACGCCTTGCCGGAGGCTGATCATGGACGCTGACTTCTACTGCCTGCACTCTGAGCTGTGCAAGACGCTTGCGAACGACAAGCGTCAGATGATTCTTGGCGCCCTGCGCGACGAGGAACTCTCGGTCACCCAGCTCATCGAGCGCACGGGCATCGCCCAGGCCAACATCTCGCAGCACCTTTCTCTCATGCGCACCCACGGCGTGGTCAATGTCCGCCGAGACGGAACGCGCGCCTTCTACTCGATTTCAAACCCCAAGCTCATCCAGGCGTTCGACCTGATCACCGAGGTGATGCAGGAGTCGATGGACG
>JBBRWO010000106.1:0-7454 GCA_038249135.1 Coriobacteriia bacterium | reverse complement strand
GCCTCGAGCACACGCTTGGCGATCGCGTAGTGGCTCGGAGCCGATGTTGCGACAACCACAGCGTCCAACGAGTACTTCTCGGACAGGAGTTCATCGAGATCGGTCGTGGTCTCAACGTACGGGTAGAGGCCCGTGAGCTTGTCCAGATTAGCCTGCGACAGGTCACACGCGGCCACGATCCGGGCGTCGGCGAGCTTGTCGAGGTTGCGCACGAGGTTGGGGCCCCAGTAGCCGAACCCCACGACGCCGATACGGACAGGCTTGGGCATCTAGAGACGCACCACCTTGTTGTCATCAAACGCTTTGAGGGCGTTGCGGGTGTCAAGGATCAGCTTCGCCGAGCGCACCACAAGGTGGTAGTCGACGTTGGTGTGGTCGGTCACCACGAGGACCGCGTCGGCCGCCGCCAGCTCCTCGCAGGTGAGTTCGACGGACGGGAAGCTCACGCCGCCCGCAGAGAACTCCGCAACGTAGGGGTCGTGGAACACGACTTCGGCGTGCTTCTCGGCGAGGAGCTCGGCGATCTTGATTGCCGGGGACTCGCGCATGTCATCGATGTTGGCCTTGTAGGCGACGCCGAGCATCAGGATCCGGCTACCCGCGAGCGCCTTGCGCTGGGTGTTCAGCGCGTTCATGAGGCGCTGAACCACGTAGTACGGCATGGCCTCGTTGGTCTTACCTGCGAGCTCGATGAACTCGGTGTGCATGTCGAACTGACGGGCTTTCCAGGAGAGATAGAAAGGGTCGATCGGGATGCAGTGCCCACCAAGGCCCGGACCGGGGTAGAACGGCATGAAGCCGAACGGCTTGGTCTTGGCCGCGTCGACGACCTCCCAGATGTTGATGCCCATGCGCTCGCTGACCAGCAGTAGCTCGTTCATCAGTGCGATGTTGACGCAGCGGAAGATGTTCTCGAGAAGCTTCGTCATCTCGGCCGCGCGGGTCGAGGAGACCGGGACAATGGTCTCGATGAAGCGCTGGTAGAAGGCTACCGCGACCGTGGTGCAGTCCTTGGTGACGCCGCCGACGACCTTGGGGGTGTTGTAGGTCTGGTAGACCGGGTTGCCGGGATCAACGCGCTCGGGCGAGAACGCGAGGAAGAGGTCGGTGCCGACCTTGAGGCCGTTCGCCTCGAGGATCGGCTGCACGATCTCCTCGGTAGTGCCCGGATACGTGGTCGACTCCAGCGTGACGAGCATGTCGGGGTGCAGGTACGGCGTGATCATCCGCGCAGCCGACTCCATGAAGCTGGTGTCGGGCTCCTTCATCTCGTTGAGCGGTGTGGGGACGCAGATGGCGATCGCGTCGCACTCCCCCGCACGCGAGAAGTCAGTGGTCGCGGAGATGAGCCCCGCCGAGACGAGCTTTGCGAGCTCCTCGGTGGGGACGTCAGGGATGTAGCTGCGGCCGGCGTTGACCTCGGTCGTCTTGCCTTCCGAGACCTCGAGGCCAACCACGCGGTGCCCGGCTTTCGCCATCTCGACAGCGAGCGGGAGTCCTACATAGCCGAGACCGACGACGCCAAATACGGCGCTTCCATCCTGTAAACGCTGTTCGATGCCCATACTCAGAACCGCTCCACTTCAGTTGGCAACCATGAACGTGACGCCACTCGCAGTGACGTCCTCGCGTACAACCCCGCTATTTTATCGCAAACATGAGGTCACCCGAGCATACGAGTTCCCCGTTCACCGAAGCCTTCGCTTCACCGAAGCCGATCGGGCCCCGCATTTTGGTGATTCTGCACTCAAGTCGCAGTACGTCACCGGGTACAACCTGCTTCTTGAAGCGCACCTTGTCGATGCCGCCGAAGAACGCCAGCTTACCCTTGTTCTCCTCGAGCGAGAGCAGCGCCACGGCACCACACTGCGCGAGCGCTTCGACGATGAGCACGCCAGGCATGACCGCGTACTCCGGAAAGTGACCCGGCACCCAGAATGCCTCGGGCGACACATCGAGCTCCCCTACCGCCGAGACACCGGTCTCAAGCTCCAGCACCCGGTCAACGAGCAGGAACGGGTGCCTATGCGGGATGATTGCTTCTATGGCTGCGCGGTCGAGCATGGTGGTCTCCTTCGTAGCAGGTCGGAACCTGGGAGCGGTTAGTTCGCCGAGCGAACGATGTCGGCTCCCAGCGAACGCAGTTTCTCGACGAAACCCTCGTAGCCTCGATCGATGTGGTAGATGTCCTCGATACGCGTGTCGTCCACGGCGATGAGTCCGGCAATGACAAGCGCGGCGCCACCGCGAAGATCGGTGCTGCGTACGGGGGCGCCGGAGAGCGTTGCGACACCCTTGACCAGCGCGTGGTGACCCTCGATACGGATGTCGGCACCCATGCGCGCGAGTTCGTCGGCGAACATGAAGCGGTTCTCGAAGACGTTCTCACTGATGATGCTGTTGCCCTCAGCAATCGACATGAGGGCCATGAACTGCGCCTGCATGTCCGTGGGGAATCCGGGGTGCGGGAGTGTCTGGATGTCGACGGGGCGAACGGCTCCGGTGCGACGTATCGTGACTCCGTCGGCGTGAAGCTCGATATCGCAACCCGCCAGGCTGAGCTTGGAGAGCACGAGCTCGAGGTGGACCGGGTCGAAGCCCAAAACGGTGACAGGCCCGCCCGTGAGCGCGCCCGCCACGACGAATGTGCCCGCTTCGATACGATCGCCGACGACGCGATGTTTTGTGGGGTGCAGCGACGAGACTCCGAGGATTTCCAGCGTCGAGCTTCCAGCGCCGGAAATGTGTGCACCCATCGAGTTCAGGAATTCGATAAGGTCGACGATCTCAGGCTCGCGGGCGGCGTTCTCGATGACGGTGGTGCCTACGGCGACCACTGCGGCCATGAGCAGGTTCTCTGTTGCGCCGACACTAGGGAAGTCGAGCACCACATGCGCGCCATGAAGGCCTTCGGGCGGAACCGAAGCGTCCAAGAAGCCGTGGCCCATCTCGATTACCACACCCAACTCGGTCAGGCCGCGAATGTGCATGTCGATCTTGCGCGAGCCGATGTTGCACCCGCCCGGCATAGCGACATGCGCCTGACCGTAGCGGGCAACGAGGGGGCCGAGGACCGAGATCGACGCACGCATCTGGGCAACGAGTTCATAGGGAGCGACGAAGCTGGTGATCTCGGTCGCGTCGATTGTCAACTCGTGGTCCGAGCGCACGACCTTGGCACCCAGCCCCTCGAGCACTTTTGCCATGAGCCCGACATCCGAGATGTCCGGGACGTTGGTGATATGAGACACGCCTGGCGCCAGCAACGAAGCGGCCATGAGTTTGAGCGCCGAGTTCTTGGCGCCTTCGACGTGAACCGTTCCGGAGATGGGACGGCCGCCGGTAACTGTGATTGATTCCATGCGTGACAGGATACCGTACCTCCGAGGTACGCGCGTGAACGGGACGGCTACAGAAGAGCGGGCCCTCCGTATGGAGAGCCCGCCCAGTGATGCGATGACGTCGTGCCGTGAGAGCGCTAGTTACCGCGCCGCTCCCCGCATTTGAGCTGAATCTCGTTCCACGCGAGGTCGCGGATGGCTTCCTCCCGCTCGTCGACGGCATCGATCGGTAGCTCGGCGATCCGAGCCTCGATCCGAGCCTTCGACTCGCGTGCACGTGTCACGTCGATCTGCGAAACAGGTACCGCGGCGTCCGCAAGGATGATGACCTTGTCCTCGTGAACCTGCAGGTAGCCTCCCGCGATCGAGAAATACTCCCAATCCGCCGCGTTCGAGCCGTAGCGAAGACGAACCTCGCCGGGCGCCAGCGTGGTGACCATGGGCATGTGAAGCGGGAGGATACCCACCTCGCCTTGCGGCGTGGTGGCAACCACCATCTCCACCTCATTGGTGTAGAGGATGCTCTCGGGCGTGACAATCTCGCAGAGGAGCGTGCGTGCCATTCGTGTCTCCCTAGACCGCGGCCATCTCGGCGGCCTTTGCCAGCGCCTCTTCGATGGTGCCGACGTAACGGAACGCCTGCTCGGGGATATCGTCGCAGTCGCCGCGCGCGATCATGTCGAAGCCCTTGATGGTGTCCTCGAGCTTGACGTACTTACCCGTCATGCCGGTGAACTGCTCGGCCACGAAGAACGGCTGCGAGAGGAACTGCTGCATCTTGCGGGCACGGTTGACCGTGAGCTTGTCTTCCTCGGACAGCTCATCCATGCCGAGGATCGCGATGATGTCCTGGAGATCCTTGTTGCGCTGAAGGATGCGCTGGACCTGCAGGGCGACGCGGTAGTGCTCCTCGCCTACCACGGCGGGATCGAGTGCGCGCGAGGTGGACTCGAGCGGGTCGACAGCCGGGTAGATGCCCATCTCGGCGATACCACGCGAGAGAACGGTGGTGGCGTCGAGGTGGGTGAATGCCGTTGCCGGCGCGGGGTCGGTGATGTCGTCGGCGGGAACGTAGATCGCCTGGACCGACGTGATGGAGCCCGTCTTCGTCGAGGTGATGCGCTCCTGCAGATCGCCCATCTCGGTGGCCAGCGTGGGCTGGTAACCGGCAGCGGAAGGCATGCGGCCGAGAAGCGCCGACACCTCAGAGCCCGCCTGGGTGAAACGGAAGATGTTGTCGATGAAGAGGAGAACGTCCTGACCCTGGTCACGGAAGTATTCCGCAGCCGTCAGACCGGCCAGACCGACGCGCAGACGCGCTCCGGGAGGCTCGTTCATCTGACCGTAGACGAGCACGGTCTTCTCGATGACGCCCGACTCCTTCATCTCGATCCAGAGGTCGGTACCTTCACGGGTACGCTCGCCAACGCCGGTGAATACCGAGGTACCACCGTGGCCCATGGCCAAGTTGTTGATGAGCTCCATGATGATGACCGTCTTGCCGACGCCTGCACCGCCGAAGAGGCCGGTCTTACCACCCTTGATGTAGGGCTCGAGCAGGTCGACGACCTTGATGCCGGTCTCGAAGATCTCGGTCTTAGGCTCGAGCTCGTCGTAGCTCGGGGCCTTGCGGTGGATCGGGTAGGTCTGCTTGACCTCGACCGTCTCACCATCGATGCACTTGCCCGTGACCGACCAGATGTGGCCGAGCGTCTCGGGACCTACCGGCATCTGCATGTAGTCGCCGGTGTCGACGACCTCCATGCCACGGGTGACGCCATCGGTGGAGTCCATGGCGACCGTACGGACCACACCGCCCTCGAGGTGCTGTTCGACCTCGAGCAGAAGATGGATCTCGCCCATCTCCGTCGTACCGTCGATCGTCAGCGCGTTGTAGATCGCGGGCATCGAATCCGCCGGGAATTCGACGTCGATGACCGGACCGACGACGCGAATGATGCGTCCAACGTTCATAGCGGAATCCTTCTCTGTAGCTGTCATCTAACCCTGGTCCTCCTGCGCCGCAGCACCGCCGACGATCTCGGCGATCTCCGTTGAGATCGCATCCTGGCGAGCACGGTTGTAACTACGTGTCAGCGTGGTGATCATGTCGGAAGCGTTGTCGGTGGCCGACTTCATGGCCGTACGACGAGCTCCCTGCTCTGCTGCACCGGACTCCAGCAAAGAGCGGTAGATAAGTGCCTCCACGTAGGTCGGAAGAAGGTCTGCGAGCACCTCGGCACTGGTCGGTTCGAAGAGGTACTCGAGGTTGCGACCGCTTGCCTCGACGTCGGCCTCGGCACGCTCGAGCGTGGTCTGCTCGATCGGCAGGAGCTGGTGCGTCTCGGGGACCTGGTCGGCAACGTTCTTGAAGCGGTTGAAGAGCACGTACACCGCGTCGATCGAGCCTTCTTCATACTCCCGCATCACGTGCATGGCGATGGACCGAGCGTCGGCATAGGCCGGCTTGTCGGAACTTCCCACGATCGCGACCGCCGGCTCGATACCACGGTAGCGGAAGTAGGCGACCGCCTTCTTCCCCGAGGTGATGAGTTCGGTCTCGATACCCTGCTCCGCGTAGTCGTTGAGCAGCGCCTCTGTCATGCGGATGATATTGCTGTTGAAAGCGCCGGCGAATCCGCGATCAGACACGATCGAGATGATTGCGACACGGCGACGCTCTTCGCGGACCTCGAGCAGCGGGTGCTTGACGTCGCCCACGTAGCGGACGACGTTACCCAGCACTTCGGCCATAGCCAGAGCGTACGGCCGTGCGTTCTCGATTCGGTTCTGCGCACGCTTCAACTTGGCAGTCGCGACCATTTCCATGGTGCGCGTGATCTGCCGCGTCGACTGGACGCTCCCGATTCGGTTCTTGATGTCGCGTAGAGTCGCCATCTATACGCCCCTACTCGGCCGATTCCGACGAGAAGATGCCCTTGTACTCAGTGAGGACGGACTTGAGCTTCTCCTCGGTCTCATCGGTGATCTTCTGATCGGTGACGATGGCCTTGGCGACGTCAGCGTGCGAGCCGTTGACGTACTCGAGGAACCCGTCGCGGAACGCCTGGATGTCTGCGACGGCGATGTCGTCCAAGAAGCCCTTGGTGCCGGCGAAGATCGACATGACCTGGTTCTCAACGGGCATCGGCGCGAAGCGACCCTGCTTGAGCAGCTCGACCATGCGGACACCACGAGAAAGCTGATTCTGTGTGGCCTTGTCCAGATCCGAGCCGAACTGCGCGAACGCCTCGAGCGAACGATACGCCGCGAGGTCGAGACGCAGGGTACCTGCGACCTGCTTCATGGCCTTGATCTGAGCGTTACCACCGACACGTGACACCGAGATGCCGACGTTGATGGCGGGGCGGACGCCCTTGAAGAAGAGGTCGGCCTGCAAGAAGATCTGGCCGTCGGTGATGGAGATGACGTTGGTCGGGATGTACGCCGAGACGTCACCGGCCTGGGTCTCGATGATCGGCAGAGCCGTCATCGAACCGCCGCCGAGCTCGTCGTTCATCTTGACCGCTCGCTCCAGCAGGCGGCTGTGCAGGTAGAAGACGTCACCCGGGTACGCCTCGCGCCCTGGCGGGCGGCGAAGGGTCAGCGACATCTGGCGATAAGCGACAGCCTGCTTGGAGAGGTCGTCGTAGACGCACAGGGTCGCGCGACCGGGATTGTCCTTGCTCGCAGGCTTGCCGTCCGCACCGGTGTACATGAAGTATTCGGCGATGGCGGCACCTGACATGGGAGCGATGTACTGCAAGGGAGCCGAGTCGGCAGCCGTAGCGGAGACGATGATGGTGTAATCCATCGCACCGAACGACTGCAGGGTCT
Organism: Coriobacteriia bacterium; assembly: GCA_038249135.1. Taxonomy (GTDB): domain Bacteria; phylum Actinomycetota; class Coriobacteriia; order Anaerosomatales; family JAAXUF01; genus JBBRWO01. The sequence continues at coordinate 276 of JBBRWO010000106.1, read as the reverse complement.
CGACAACGGCAGCCACGGTCGACGCCTTCTGGCCAATGGCGACATATACGCAGATGACGCCCTTGCCCTTCTGGTTGATGATCGTGTCGATCGCGATGGCCGTCTTACCGGTCTGACGGTCGCCGATGATCAGCTCGCGCTGACCACGGCCGATTGGGACCATACCGTCGATGGCCATGATGCCGGTCTGCATCGGCTCGGTAACCGGCTGACGCTCGACGACGCCGATGGCCTTGTGCTCGACGTTGCGGAAACCGTCGGCCTTGATCGGGCCTT
>JBBRWO010000105.1:0-7512 GCA_038249135.1 Coriobacteriia bacterium | reverse complement strand
TCGAGTCGCAGATGTATGCGCTCAAGTACGACACGTTGCCACAACTCAAGGCAGCGGCTTCCCACATGGATACGAGCACGCCGGAGTACGCGCAGTTGCAGGGCCAGATCACGGGTATTGAGACGCAAGCGATCCCCGGCATGAAAGCCGCCGCGGACAGCCTGCAGAAGCAGGTCACCGCATCACAGAAGAAGATGAAGGCGCAGGCCGCCGCTTCGGGGTCTGGCGCAGCGGCCAGCGGCGGCAGCATAGGCGGCCTGTCGGCGCCGTCGGGCTCGGCCTCGGCATCGTCGAAGTCCTCGACTCCCGAGGTCGCCATCGGCATGGTCCGGCTCGGCGATGTCGCCAAGGTCACCTACGCGCCGCTTGACGGCAGCGTGGGCAGCCGAGCGAACAGCAAGAACGCCGTGCTCATCGACATCGTGAAAACGCAGGACTCCAACACCGTCGATATCTCGACCGCGGTCGAGAAGGAGCTCAAGAACCTCTCGGACGGCTTCCCCGGTAGCGGCGCGAAGATCGTCACGGTCTACGATGCCAGCACGGGCATCAACGCATCGGTCGACGGCATGCTTCGCGAGGGACTGCTGGGCGCGCTGTTCGCGGTCGTCGTCATCATGCTGTTCTTGCGCAACTGGCGTGCGACCATCATCGCGGCCGTCTCGATCCCGCTCTCGATCCTCATCGCGATGGTGTTCCTCAAGCAGACCGACGTGACGTTGAACGTCATGACGCTGGGCGGACTCACGGTCGCCATCGGGCGCGTTGTCGACGACTCGATCGTCGTCATCGAAAACATCTTCAGACACCTCCAGCGCGGCGAGACCCCCAACGCAGAGCTGGTGCGCAAGGCAACCAGTGAGGTCGCTTCCGCTATCACGACGTCGACGCTCACCACGGTCGCGGTCTTCCTGCCGCTGGGCCTCGTCACCGGCGTCATCGGCAAGATCTTCCTGCCGTTCGCCATCACGGTAGCGCTCGCGCTGCTGGCTTCGCTGCTGGTCGCCATCACGGTTGTGCCGCTCATGGCCAAGTGGTTCCTGCTCAAGGGCAAGATGCCGGTCGAGCCCACCACTGAGTCCAAGCCCATGGCGCTCTACCGCCGCGGTCTGGAGTGGTCGCTCGCGCACCGCTGGATCGTGGTCGCGGCTGCAGTCGTGATGTTCGTCGGCTCGCTGGCGCTGGTTCCCCTCATTGGCACCGGCTTCGTGCCCGAGGCCAAGGAGAAATACATCCAGGTCGACGTCAGCTACCCCGAGGGCACCAAGGCCGCCGAGGTCGACAAGACCGTCCTGGGCATCGAGAAGGCCCTCTCCTCCGAGGACGGCGTGGACTTCTACCAGTCCACCGTGGGCGGGAGCAGCACCGCGGTCAGTATGTCCGGCGGTCTGGGCGGCTCCAACACCGCGGCGCTCTACGTCCGTCTCGGCAGTAGCGCGAGTATGGACGGCGTGATTGCGTCGCTCGAGAAGAAGACCAAGGGACTTGGCGGCGCGGATGCGGAAATCGCGTTCAACCGCATCGACGCGTCTGGCACCAACAGCTCGCTCGAACTGGTCATCACCGGCGACAAGCTCGCCGACATCCAGACGGCCTCCGACACCATCGAGAAGGCGCTCGTCGACCAGCCCGGCCTCGCGAACGTGAAGAGCAACCTCGGTGTTGCGCGCAAGCAGCTCGTGGTCGACGTGGACCAGGCCAAGGCCGCCAAGTACGGTTTCAACGCGGCGATGGTCGCGGGTACCGTGCGCGGCTACGTCGCCGACCAGAAGGCCGGCACGATCAAGGTCAAGGGCCAGCCCACCGACGTCTACTACGTGCTGGCGCTCGACCCGCTCAAGCAAGCCGAGGAGATGCGCAAGCTCGAGCTCACCACGCCGCTGGGCAAGACCATCAAGCTCTCGACGATCGCCGCCGTCAACGAGACGGAGTCGCCGGTCGCCATCCTGACGCGCGACGCCGCCGAGTACGCCTCGGTCAGCGGTCGCATCACGGAGCGCGACACCGGCTCGGTCATCAAGGCCGTCACCGCCAAGGTCGCGACGCTCGACCTACCTGCGGGCATCAAGACCGAGACCGGCGGCACCGCCGAGCAGATGAACGAGTCGTTCTCGCAGCTGGGCATCGCCATGATCATCGCGATCGGTGCCGTGTACCTGGTGCTCATGATCGCGTTCGGCGAAGCCGTCGCGCCGCTGGCCATCATGTTCTCGCTGCCGCTCGCGGTCGTGGGAGGGCTTGTCGGCCTGCTGGCGACGGGGCTGCCGCTCGACATCCCGGCGATGATCGGTGCGCTGATGCTCATCGGAATCGTCGTCACTAACGCCATCGTGCTGGTCGACCGCGTGCGCCAGAAGCAGCGCGCGGGTATGAGTCGCCATGACTCTCTGCTCGAGGCCGGCTCGACGCGTATGCGCCCGATCCTCATGACCGCGATCGCCACGATCATGGCGCTGGCGCCGCTCGCCTCCGGCTTCGCCGAAGGCGCGCTCATCAGCCAGTCGCTCGCCGGCATCGTCATCGGCGGTCTCACGACCTCGACGCTGCTCACGCTCATCGTGGTGCCGGTCGCCTACGACTTGCTCGAAGGCGGCAAGGAGCGCATCTTCGGCAAGCAGGATCACGGCGATGCGCCGGAGCCGAGCGACCCCACGCCCGACGCCACGCCCGACCCCACGCCTGTAACCGCGTAGCTGAGAGCGGTTTGGCAGGACGGCTGACCGGAGTGCGCGCTTCCCGCGCCTCTCTGGTCAGCCCATGTCCACGAGTCCGAGGTCGCTGAGCAGGCACCGCGCCATCTTCAGCCACAGCATCGTGGCGGCTTCGATGTCGACGTGCTCGGGATCGAGGCTGTGCTGGAGCGACAGCCCGTCGACGACCGCGATCGTCAGCGTCGCAAACGCTGCAAGCGGTGCTCGCGCGGGATCCTCCTGCGCGTCGAGCACGCGCAGGACGGTATCACGGTAGCCACTGTAGAGTTCGGCGATGCGCCGCCGGAGTGAGTCCTCGCGCATCGCGTAGGGGAGAATCTCGACCAGCGCAACGAAGCTGGGCGTGTCTTCGATGATCTTCCGTTCGCCCTCCATCAGGACCCGCAAGCGTTGCTCGCCCATCGGGTAGAGGTGCGTATCGGTGATGAGCCCGCGATTCGCCTCGTGGACGAGTGAGTCCAGGACCGCGGCGAGCAGACCCTCCTTGTTCCCAAAATGGTAGGCGATGCTCGCCTTCGACTCGTCGGCCTCCGCCGCCACGGCGGAGAGCGTCAGGGCCAGGAAACCGTCGCGCACGAGGATGACCCGTGCAGCGTCGAGGAGCCGGCGGGCGGTCGGGGGGAGTGATGTGATCGGATCCTGGAGGCGCAGCTCTTTGATTCTGTCTCGGGTCCTTGGTCGTCCGGGGCCTCGGCGCGGCAGTTCATCTGCCATGGGAGTCCTCCTTACCTTTGCCAGTTGACACTCCCCATTGTAGCGCGTAATCTCGGATTTGTCCGACCGGTCAAATAAATACCACAGCGTGCATTGCGTGACCGAAGTCGATGGGGAACTGCCGATCCGAAGGTGATGCAGATGAGCAAGAAGACGATTGTCGTGGCCCTAGGCGGAAACGCCCTGCTCAAGCGGTCCGAACCGATGACGGCTGAGGCCCAGCGCGCGAACGTGCGCATCGCCTGCAAAGCGCTTGCCCCCGTTGCCGAGGAGTACAACCTGGTCCTCGCGCACGGTAACGGCCCACAGGTGGGTTTGCTGGCGCTCCAGGCCGCGGCCTACACGGAGGTCGAGGCTTATCCGCTCGACGTACTCGGGGCCCAGACGCAGGGAATGATCGCCTACATGATCGAACAGGAGTTGGGCAACCTACTCCCCTTCGAGAAGCAGATCGCCACGATCCTGACGATGGTCGAGGTCGACCCGGAGGACCCGGCGTTCGGCAACCCTACCAAGTTCGTCGGACCGCAGTACAGCCAGGAAGAGGCGGACGCGCTCAAGGCCGACAAGGGCTGGACCTTCAAGATGGACGGCGCCTTGTGGCGCCGCGTGGTCGCGTCGCCCAAGCCCAAGCAGATCTTCGAACTCAATCCCATCAAGTGGCTGGTCGAGAAGGAGACACTCGTCATCTGTGCAGGCGGTGGCGGAATCCCCACCTGCTATCTCCCGGACGGCACGCGCACGCTGGTCGGCTCGGAGTCGGTCATCGACAAGGACCTCGCATCGGAGCTGCTTGCTCGCGAACTCGGTGCCGACCTCTTTGTGATGGCCACGGATGCACCCGGCGTCTTCGCTGACTGGGGCACGCCCGAGCAGCGCCTGCTGACCGACGTCACCCCCGAGGAGCTCGGCCGCTACGAGTTCGCGGCAGGTTCCATGGGGCCGAAGGTAGAGGCCGCCATCAGCTTCGCCACGAAGACCGGCAAACGTGCCGCGATCGGCAGCCTCGAAGATATCGAGAGGATCGTCGCCGGTCAGGCCGGCACCAGCGTGTCCGACAAGAGCGGCCGCACGAGCGCCTGAATCGAAAGGTAGCGTTGCCGAGTCAAAGCGGCTCGGCATGACATGGCAAAGGCCGCCCAGACGCGGCCCGGAGAAAGGGTGGCTGACGTGGACGTCAGGACAATACCGGCACTCAAGAGCTTGCGAGGTCGAAACTTCCTCACCGACCTCGACTTCTCGCGCAAGGAACTGGAGGACCTGCTCGTCCTCGCCGTGCACCTCAAGAAGCTGCGGGGGGAGATGCGCCTGACGCCGTTTCTTCCCGGCCGACACCTCGCGATGATCTTCGAGGCGTCGTCGACGCGCACACGCGTCAGCTTCGAGAACGGCTTCGCCGAGTTGGGCGGCAATGCGCTCTACTTGCGACCCGGTGAGATCCACCTGCCCGGCCGCGAGAGCGTCGGCGACACAGCTGCGGTGCTCTCCCGATTCAACGACGCGATCGAGATCCGCTCGAAGAAGAACGAGACCATCGAAGAGCTGGCGCGCCACGCCACCGTCCCGGTGTTCAACGGGATGGACAGCAACCGCCACCCCGCGCAGTCAATGAGCGATGCGCTCACGATTCTGGAGAACGCCGGCACGCTTGAGGGCGTCACATTCGCCTATGTCGGCGACGCCGCGCACCCCTGCAACTCGCTGTCGACGACGCTGACCAAGCTCGGCCTGAACGTCCGTATAGGTAACGCCGTGGGATACGAGATGGATCCTGCGCTGCAGGCGACCGCCAAGCAACTCGCCGACGAGAACGGCGGCACGTTCCTGCTGACCAACGACCCGATGGAAGCCATCGAGGGCGCTGACTTCATCTATACCGACTGCTGGTGGTGGACCGGCCAGGAGGACGAGTACGAGGCCCGGGTCAAGGCGTTCACGCCGTTCCAGGTCAACGCTGACCTCATGCGCAAGGCAAAGCCCGGGGCGAAGTTCATGCACTGCCTGCCCGCCACCCGTGGCGAAGAGGTCACCGATGAGGTCGCCGACTCAGCAGCCTCGATCATCTTCCCGCAGGCTGAGAACCGTATGCATTTCCAGAAGGCGCTGATGCTCGCCCTGATCGGAATCGACGAGATGCCGACCGACCCCCGCATGGTGCCGATCGCCAACGCGCTGCTGTCTTAACTGACGGTCGGCGTTCCAAGGAGGGAATGCAGATGGCTTCAGCAAATGCACCGGCCAAGAAGAAGGTATTCGGTCTCTTGTCGATGATCCTGTTCTCGGTCTCAGCAATCCTGGTCGGCGACACGATCGCCTCGTCGGCGGCTATGGGGGTCCAGGGTCTTACGTTCTGGATCGTCCTCGGCGTGCTGTTCTTCATCCCGTACGGGTTCGTGACTGCGGAGCTTGGCGCGGCATGGCCCGACGACGGCGGTATCTACGTCTGGGTTCGCGAGGCGTTCGGTCCCATGTGGGGCGCGGTCACCGCGTGGCTCTACTGGGTCAACGTCGCACTGTGGGCGCCAAGCGTCTTCGTGCTGTTCATCTACACCGCGACCGCAGCCTTCGGGCTGGCTGTGCCGCTGTGGGGCGAGGCGCTCATCGTAATCGCCTTGATCTGGCTCATGGTCGCCATCGGCGTCATGCCGATGAAGTACTCCAAGTGGGTGCCGAACCTCTCGGCAGGTGTGAAGATCGTCGTCTTCGCGATTCTCGGGCTCGCGGGCGTCGCGGCCGCGATGAAGAGCGGCGGTCTGGCCAACAGCTTCGCGCTGAAGGAGTGGATCCCGGTCTTCTCGATGGACAACCTCACCTATCTCCCGGTCGTGGTGTACAGCCTTATGGGCTTCGAACTCATGAGCTCGGTTGGCGACTCCATCCAGGATCCGAAACGCGACATCCCGAAGATGATCTTCGGTGCGGGCGGAGCGATCCTGTTCATCTACATGTTCGCGACCTTCGGCATCCTCGCGGTCATCCCGGTCGCTGACATCCAGATCGAGACCGGCATCGTCGACGCGCTGCGGCCTGCGTTCGAGAGCGTGCTCGGCGCTGCAGCAGGGCCTGTGTTCGCTGTCGTCGCCATCGGCGTACTGTTCACGTTCCTGGGCAACATGGTCACCTGGTCGATCGGCGCGAACGAGTCGATCGCTGCGACCGGCATGGACGAGACGGCACCCGGCGTCTTTGGGCACAAGCACCCCAAGAACGGTACCCCCGACTACGCGTTCTACCTGATGGGTGCCATCGCCACGGCGGTCACGATCGCGACCTACGCCCTGTTCGGCAACGACCAGGGCGTCTTCTGGGCGATCTTCTCGCTCTCATCTGTCGTGTTCCTCTTGCCGTACGTGCTGATGTTCCCGTCGATCGTGGTCCTGCGCCGCAAGTTCCCTGACCAGCCGCGTCCCTACACCGTTCCGGGTGGCAAGATCGGCCCGTGGCTGTGGGCGACACTGTGCGAACTCGGCATCCTGATGACGCTGGCGCTGTTCTTCTTCGCTCCGCCGGAAGACACTCCGCTTGTCGCCTTCTACACGATCACGATCGGCGGCACGTTGATCTCGATCGCCGTCGGGTTCTGGCTCTACTTCCACTCGAAGAACAAGGCCTCCCGGATCACGTCGTAGACGCGCTCCGGGTAGAACTGGAGGGTTCCATGTCAACAATCGATAGCACGCCGAGGGCGGACGGGTTCCGCATGCCCGCCGAGTGGGAGCCACACTCCCGCACTTGGATGCTGTGGCCGCAGCGCACCGACAACTGGCGCGACGGTGCCAAGCCGGCCCAGCGGGCTTGGGTCGACGTTGCCACGGCGATCGCCGCTTTCGAACCGGTCACGGTGGGCGTCAACGCCGACCAGTGGGAGAATGCGCGCGCAATGCTGCCAGACGAGATCACCGTGGTCGAGATGTCGAACAACGACTCGTGGATGCGCGATATCGGCCCCACGTTCGTCGTTAACGACAAGGGCGATGTGCGCCTCGTGCACTGGCACTTCAACGCGTGGGGCGGCCTGGTCGACGGCCTGTACTTCCCGTGGGAGAAAGACGAGCTCGTCCCGCGCAAGATCGCCGAGATCGAGGCT
>JBBRWO010000104.1:0-7614 GCA_038249135.1 Coriobacteriia bacterium | reverse complement strand
TTCCGTGCAGCCGGGCTGGAACAAGAGATCGCGCGCCTGTGGTGCGCCGAGAAGCGACGCGATATCTCGGCGGGATTCGTGGATGAGGCGCGTGGTCGCCATCGCGAGGCGGTAGGCCCCGCGGCCGGGGTTGCCGCCGTACAGCGTCAGCGCATCATGAACCGCCGAGACGACCTCCGGCGGCTTGGGCCAGGAAGTTGCGCCGTGGTCGAGGTAGATGGTGGCGTCGTTGACCGCAGCCGGGTTGTCGCGAGTGTCGGTCACGCGTCAGCCATGTCCGCCGCCGTTCACCATCTCGACCGCGTGCTCGAGCTGGGCTGCAACGAATCCGAACGACTCACGCGCGGCCTTCTCGGAACCGGGGAGGTTGATGATGACGGTGGTGCCTCGCTGCGCCGCTGTGGCTCGTGAGAGCATGGCGCGCTTGGTTACCTTGAGCGACTCTGAGCGCAGGTACTCGGCGATGCCGGGGACGGCGCGCTCCGCGATATCCATCGTTGCTTCCGGAGTGACGTCGCGCGGACCGAGGCCTGTGCCACCGCACGAGAACACGATGTCGGCCTCCTCGACGTCGCACATCTCCATGAGTGAGGCGGCGATGCACTCGCGGTCGTCGGGGCAGACGTGGTAGGCGACGACCAGCCACCCGGCCTCCTCTGAGAGCTCGATGAGCGCGCGGCCAGCGGTGTCCTCGGCCTCACCGGCGGAGCGCGAGTCCGAGCAGGTCAGGACGCCGATTCGGAGTTCTGCCACGGTGCTACTCCCCTTCCGGGCTCTTGGCGACGCGATTGCAGTTCTTCTCCGAGCGAGCCTCAGCCTTCGCCGCCTCTTCTGCTGCTTCCTTGGCGCGCTCGGCAGCGAACTCGGCGATCGACTCGGCCGAGGTGCGGTCGCAGGTTCCGTCACCGATCGACAGCGTGGTGATGGTGTCGCCCACCACGACGTCGCCGGCTTGGCGGACCACGGCGAAGATGCCCTCGCGCGGCATCACGCAGTCGCCGGCCTGGTAGTAGATGGCGCACTTGGTGTGGCAGACCTTGCCGATTTGGCTGATCTCGAGCACCACGGAGTCGCCGATCTGGATCTGGCTACCCATGGGCAGTGCGAGCAGGTCGATGCCCGTGGTCGTGATGTTCTCGGCGAAGTCACCGGCGTCCACGTCGAGGCCCTTGGCCTGCATCGTGCCGATCGACTCGGCCGAGAGAAGCGAGACCTGGCGGTGCCAGTCGCCCGCGTGCGCGTCGTTTTCGAAGCCGCGGTCAAGGATGAGCGTACCGCGGGTGCCGGGCGTCTTGCGCATCGTCTTCTTGGGGCTCAGGTTGACCGAGGTGACGGTGCCGGGGCCGGGCAGTGTGTCTGGCGTGGTGGCGGTCGGTACGGATGAAGGTGTTGTCATCAGGTGTTCTCCTCGCGGGTCCACAGGCCGGACTTGCCGCCTTCTTTGCGAAGCAGGCAGACATCTGAGATGACCATCCCGCGGTCAACGGCCTTACACATATCGTACACGGTCAGTGCAGCGACGCCGGCGGCCGTGAGCGCTTCCATTTCGATGCCGGTCTTGCCGTCGACTTCGACGGTGGCGGTGATGCGGATGCCCGTGCGTGCGATGTACGTCGGACCGGCGGACGGCGCCGGCACAGCGGAACGCTCCGGCACTAAGTCGACCGCGGCGTGCGTGATGTTGAGCGGGTGGCACATGGGGATGAGCTCGGCGGTGCGCTTGGCCGCCATGATGCCGGCGATGCGCGCGGTGGCGAGTACGTCACCCTTGGGGGCCGAGCCGGTCACGATCATCTCGAGCGTTGCGGGCGCCATCGCAATGAACGCGCCGGCGACTGCGACGCGGTGGGTGACGGGCTTGTCGGCGACGTCGACCATGCGGGCGGCGCCCGCGGCATCCAGGTGCGTGAGCGCGCCCGCCGCAACGTGCACAGGCGGGTGCTGCGGTGCGGGACTCTCGGCAGGGATATCTGCGGGGGTATCGACGGGCATCTCGGGTCAGCCTCCGATCTGGGACATGCGGCGGTCGGTGCCGACGCGATCCTGATGGTTCTCGGGCTTGTCGTGCAGGCTCTGGCGGATGACGGCGCGAACGTCCTCGTCGCTGCCGGTGCGAAGTACCGTGCGCACGTCGAGTTCCGCGTCAGAGAACAGACACGGGCGCAAGCGGCCGTCGGCGGTGAGACGCAACCGGTTGCACTCGCTACAGAAGTGGTGCGAGAGCGGCGAGATCACGCCGATGGTGCCAGGAGCTCCGGGGAACCGGTAGTAGTTCGCAGGTCCCCAGCCACCGGGCGCCGAATCGCGCTCGACGGCTTCGAACTCGCCCAGTCCCGCAGCGGCTCCCTCGGCGGCGATGCGTGCGATGACCTCGTCGGAGGGCATGGTGTCGTGGCGCGTCCAGCCGTCGGTCTCGACCCCGCCGTCGGAGTGACAACCCGCGCCCTCCTCGGCGATTCCGACCGGCATGTACTCGATGAAGCGCACGTGCAGCGGGCGGTCGAGTGTCAGCTTCGCGAAGCCGAGAAGGTCTTGCTTGAGCGAGCGCACCACGACGACGTTGAGCTTGATGGGCCTGAAGCCGACCTCGAAGGCCGCGTCGATTCCCGCCAGTGCGTCGGCTAGTTTGCCGCCGCGAGTGATGCGCTCGTAGACATCCGGGTCGAGTGAGTCGAGGCTGATGTTGACGCGCTCAAGGCCGGCGTCGCGGAGATCGGCGGCGAACTTGGGCAGCAGCGTGGCATTGGTGGTCAGCGCGATGGACTCGAGGCCGGTGATCGCGCGGAGCCGACGCACGTGGTCGACGACGCCGTGGCGAACAAGCGGCTCGCCGCCGGTGAGGCGGATCTTGCCGATGCCTTCACCCACGGCGATGCCCGCGAAGCGTTCGATCTCCTCAAGGGAGAGCATCTCTTCGTGCGGCTTAAAGGCGACGCCCTCGGCGGGCATGCAGTAGACGCAGCGCAGGTTGCAGCGATCCGTCAGTGAGATGCGGAGGTAGTCGATGCGGCGGCCGAATGTGTCGATGGCCACTAGACCTCGCCTCCGTCCGAAGCGTTCGCAGGGGTGCCGTGCTCAGACAGTCCTCGACCGCTAAGGGCGCGGTCTGCGGAACTGCGCGCGGCACCCCCGCCACACGCTTCTGGCAGATAGCGGGCGCAGATGAGATCGGCCACGCCCTCCGCGTCATCGAGACCGTACGGCGGGACGCCTTCTGGGGCGAGTTCGGGCATGTCGGTGACCAGGGCCATGAGCTCCTCGGGGGTGGAGATCAGGGACTCGCTGCGGGCACGGCGGGATATCTCGATGCGGGTGGTGGCCTCGCGCTTGAAGCCTTCGGTGAGGAGGATGTCGGCGCCGGAGTCGGTGGCGATGCGGGCGAGTTCGGGCAGGGTGTGCTCGCGTTCGACCTGGGAGATGAGGCTGAACTTGTCGGGACTTGAAACCATCGTGGTCACGGCGCCGGCTCGCGCGTGGCGCCATGAGTCCTTGCCGGGGATGTCGATATCGTAGTCGTGGACGTGGTGCTTGGCCGTCGCTACGCGCACGCCTCGTCCCGAGAGCTCACGGATGAGCTTCTCGAGGAAGGTGGTCTTGCCGGAGTCACCCTTGCCGACTATCGAGACGATCGGAACGGTCACTAGAAACAGCCGAGGTCGCAGTTGTGGACGCGTACTCCGGCCATGTCCGCGGCGGTACCGGCGACCTTGTAGGGTACACCGGTGTCCTCGGCGAACTTGCGCAGCACGGGGCAGGTGACCTTGTCGTCGACGGCTTTGGCCTTGATGGCGTCCATCATCTCGGGTGTGACCTGCTCGACCCAACGGGGATCGTGCGTCTTGGGGGCCTTGTCGCTCATGCTGTGCCTTCTTCCATGTCGAGCCGGACGCAGTCGACCTGCGTGCCGGCGGGGAACACACCTTCGCCCTCGGGCAGGACCACGAAGCAGTTGCCCCTGTGGGCGGCGGTGAGAAGTGCCGAGGACTGACTGTTGGGCAGTGAGGCGAGGTAGCCGTCGCTCGCAGGGTCACGTTCGACGCGGCCGCGCAGGTAGTAGCGGCGATCCTGCTTCTTCTTCACGTCATGCGCGAGTCGTGCCACCGTGACCTGCCTGTCGATCGCCGAGAAGCCCATCATGCGCCGCAACGCCGGGCGAACGAAGATCTCGAAGCCGACGTACGTGCTGGTGGGGTTGCCCGGCAGGCCGAAGAACGGCACCCCGCGGATGGACCCGAGCGTCTGCGGATTGCCGGGGCGCATCTTGACCTTGGCAAAGTCCAGCTCGCCCAACTCCTCGAGCACCGGCTTGACGTAGTCGAAGTCCCCGACTGAGACGCCACCGCTGGTGAGGATGAAGTCGCACTCGTCGGCGGCGAGCTTGAACGCGTCGCGCGTGGCAGCGAGGTCGTCGGGGACGATCGGGTAGCGCACGGGGATGGCGCCGGTCGCAAGGACCTGCGCGGCGATGGAGTAGCTGTTGGAGTTGCGGATCTTGCCCGGGCCGGGGGTCTCGGCGACTTCGACGAGCTCACTGCCGGTGGAGAGGACGGCGACGCGCGGGCGTCGGTAGACGCTCACGGTGGCGTGACCGGTGGAGGCGAGCAGACCGATGCCCGCCGGGCCGATGATGTCGCCGGCCTCGATCACGACGTCGCCGGCGCGCACCTCCTCGCCCTGCAGCCGGATGTGCTCGCCCACTCGCGGCTCGGTCTCGAACGCCATGGTGGAGCCGATGCCGCCGTCGCCGGCGATCACCCTAGTGCGCTCGACCATGACGACGCTATCGGCGCCTGCGGGAACAGCCGCACCGGTCATGATGCGGGCGGCCTCGCCGGGACCGACCTCGATGCCCGCAACGTCATCGCCGGCGCCGATGTGGGCGATGACGAGCAGCTGGCCGGGGGTCTCGGCGGTGGCGTCCGCAAGGTCAGCGGCACGAACCGCGAAGCCGTCCATCGCGGAGTTGTCGAACGGGGACACGTCGATATCGCTCACAGCGTCCTCGGCAAGGACGCGACCGAGTGAATCGAGGAGTGCGACCTCCTCGGCGGGAAGAGGCTTGATGCGGGCGAAAACGAGCTCGCGCGCCTCCTCGACGGTCATGACCGGGATGGGGACCTCGGGCGGTGTGACCGGGGCGCCTTGCTGTGCGGGTGCGGGTGCGGGTGCGGGTGCGGGTGCGGGTGCGGGTGCGGGAGTCATTCAGTCCTCCTCGGCAGATGCGAGTACGCGCTCGGGGCGCGTGTAGACGGTGAGTTTGCCGCCGCGTGCGTAGCCTACGAGTGTGATGCCCAGTTCGGCGCCGATCTCCGCGGCGAGGTCGGTGACCGCCGAGCGAGACGCGACGATGGGCACGAAGGCCTTCGCGGCTTTGACGGCCATCTCGTAGCTGATGCGGCCGGTGGAGATGAGCACGGTGTCGCGCGTGGGGGTGCGGTCGAGCCAGGCGCGGCCGAGGAGCTTGTCGAGCGCGTTGTGGCGACCGACATCCTCGCGAACCAGCGCGAGTTCCCCGCCAAACGCTAGGCCGCACGCGTGCATACCGCCGGTGTCGCGATAGAGGGTGGCGGCGCGCGCCATGTCGCCGACGTAGCGGTAGAGCTCGTCGGCGGTGACGGTCATGTCGCTCACGACGGGCTCGAGGCCGCGGGCGTGGCCGACGCTCGAGAACGTGACGCCCTTGCCGCAGCCGCTCGTAAGGTAGCGCGTGCGGTGGACCAGATCCTCGGGCACGACCTCGTCGCTGGTGATCCACACGAAGCCGCGCTTGGCGTCGACGTCGACGGTTCTCAGCGCTTCTCGGTCAGACAGCAGGCCCTCCGAGACGAGGAATCCGACGCCGAGTTCTTCGAGGTCGCTGGGTGTGGACTGGGTGGTCGCGACTTCGACGTCGTTGAGGTAGATGGTGACCGGGCGCTCGCTAGGCATGCCGCGTTGGCGGCGGGTGGCGACTTCGACGACCTCGATCTTGATGGGGCCGGCGTGGCGATCGCGGGATGCGTGGCTCGACGCGGGAGTCTCGGCGGCTTCGCGCGCCTCCGCCAGATCGGCGGGGGTGTTCACGTTGACGAGCGAGCGCAGGTCGGGGTCGACAGCGCGCAGCGCCTCAAGCGGGAGCTCGGCCACGCGCAGCGTCGAGATCATCGCGATGATGCGGCGGCGGCCGGTGGCAAGCGCACCGCGGGCGGCGGGCAGGCAGGCTTCGACGCGGTAGAGCGCGAGCAGAGGCTCCGGGCCCTTCTCGCCGACAGGCAAGACGACGTCGACGCCTTCTCGGACATCCCACAACGCGCGGATTACGCCGGGCTCGAGATGCGGCATGTCCGCCGCGACGGCCAACACCCACTCGTCCTCGGCGGCGGCCATCGCGGTTGCGAGACCGCCGAGCGGACCCTGATACGCGACTTCGTCGGCAAGAATGGGAACGTTGGCGGGCAGACCCGCCTCGGCGAGCGCCTCGGGCCGATTCGTCACGACGACGGTGTGGTCACACACGGTCTGCACCACGCCGACGACACGCGAAACGAGCGGCTCACCGTCGACCGCGAGCAGAGTCTTGTCTACGCCCATGCGCACCGAGCGTCCGCCCGCCAGAACGGCGGCGGTCAGCGGTAGCTTCGCTCGGTTGGTCGGCGTCATCGTCCCTTACCTTTCCTGTGCGCTGGTAGGACGCCAGCGTACCGCAGTCGCCTTGAAGAGGGCACGTACTCGGGCCCCTGGCACAAGCCCGAGCTCAGCGGTCGAGGCACGCGATACGCTCGCAGCGAGTCTCAAGCCGCCCGCATCGAGCACCACGTGATTGCTTGCTCCGCGCGGCGAGACCGAGACGACGGTCGCGTCCAGCCGATTCCGCGCCGTGGTGGCCGGCAGGTCCAGGCCTTCCTCGAACAGCAGCACGTCCTCGGGACGCACCGCCAGCACGACGCGCTCGCCCGCAACCGCGTCCCCAGAGACCACGACTTCGGCGCCTCCCACAGCAAGCGTGACCAGCCCGTCACCCGCCGAGACGACCACGCCCTCAGAAGCCTCCTCGATGCCGAGGAACGACGCCATCCACTCGTCACCCGGCAGGCTCATCGTCTCGTCGGCGGGTCCGGAGGCGACGATCCGACCGGCGTTCATGACGGCGACCTCGTCGGCAACCACGAGCGCTTCGTCGTGATCGTGCGTGACGTAGACGACGGTGACGCCGGCTTCGCGAAGAATCGACGCGAAGTCGTGGGTGAGCCGCCGCTTCAGGAGCGGGTCGAGGCTGGCGAGCGGCTCATCGAGCAGCAGCACGCGCGGCTCGACCACGAGCGCCCGGGCAAGCGACACACGCTGCGCCTCCCCGCCCGAGAGTGAGAGCGCGCTGCGCGACTCGTACCCGGTCAGGCCGACGCGCTCGAGCGCAACAGCGACGCGCGCGGGCCGCTCGGCGCGAGCGACTCCGCGGGCGGCGAGCCCATACGCGACGTTGGCGCCGACGGTGCCCTTGAACAGATACGGCCGCTGGAATACCGCCGCCATCTTGAGTCGGGCCGTACGGTCACGCGTGGTCACCTCGACACCATCGAGCAGGACCCGACCGGCATCCGGCTGCTGAAGCAGACCGAGGATTCCCAGCAGCGTCGA
>JBBRWO010000103.1:0-7706 GCA_038249135.1 Coriobacteriia bacterium | reverse complement strand
GGGCAGGATGGTGGGCGATGTCGACCTCGGCACCCTCATCGAAGCCGAGCCGCACTCGGAGTCTGATGTGCGTGCCATGCGCGAGAAGCTCGACGTAGGAGAGCGCGAAGCGATTCTGTTGGCGCTCGCGGATCGTGCTCGCGGACTCTGCACACAGGATTCCGATCTCAGGCGGCTTGCTCGTCTGGCCGAGATAGGCACGTTTGATGCAGAGCAGTTTATCGAGCGTTATCTCCCCTCGAGTGACACACGGGGTAAGCGCTAGGCCCCGAGTCGCGCACCATGGAGATTACGTGTGCGTTGACAGGCTTCTGGCCGAGGATTAGGATACATGTGCGGTCTTTGTAACACGTGTTACAAACTCGACCTATCGGTCGAATACACGTAGATCGTGCTTGATTCAAAGCGAATAGGACAGTCTCCGAGCCCCTCGAGCCTAAAGCGCGCAAGCGCCATGGTCGCCGGGCCGGGGTGTCGCGGGAAACGGCGGCGCCTCCCCTCTTGGAAAGGAGACTGCGGGCACGGCGAGCTCCGGCAAAGACGCTTGCTCGTGTCTGTGTTTCCCCGGGTAAGGGAAGGCTGTCAAATATGGGTTCTAGAACCGGAGTGTGTTCACAGCGTAGTGCTGTGTCGCGCCCGGTTTTTCATTTTTGCTCCCCGGTAAGCAGCGATGGCACGCGAGAGGAGGACGGGCAAATCACGTCATCGATGCGCGCCCGTTCAGGGCACAGGAGCACGGAGATTTATCTGATCTCTGCCAATCAGAGAGGAATGCGGTATGGCAACTAAAGACACCGGGCAGGGGGCCTTGGGACTCTCACGTAGAGATTTCCTGAAGGCATCCGCTGCTGCAACAGCGGTGGTTGGTTGCGGTCTCGACTTCGCATACGACCCCGCAAAAGCGGCTGCGTACGAGAACGACGCCTCCAACTACCAGATCACTACGACGACCTGCCCGTACTGCTCCGCAAGCTGCGGACAGCGCGTGGTCGTCGATTTGCGCACCGGCTCCGCCACCCTGGGCGAAGTTATCGATATCTACGGTGACTTCGATTCCCCAATGAACTCGGGCGGGCTTTGCTCTAAGGGTGCAGGTTCGATCCAGCTTGTGAATAACCCACGTCGATTGGGTGTTGGCGCGAGTCACGCATCGCTCACCCATCCGATGTCATCAGAGTTCGACGCCTCAGGAAGCGACGTTGGCTACTACAGGCAGGAAGCGCCGACTGGCGACGGCCAGTGGCATCGTGGCGATCTCCAGACGTTGCTGAACGAGGCCGCCGTCAAGATGGTGGCTGCGCGCGGCGTACTGCCGGCAGACAACGACAGCAATAAGGTCGCGTTCTTCGGTTCGTCACACATGAACAACGAGCCCAACTGGGTGTACCGGAAGCTCATCGCGAACTTCGGCACGACGAACACCGAGCATCAGGCTCGTATTTGACACTCGTCCACGGTGGCCGGTCTGGCCTCCGCATTCGGACGAGGTGCCATGACGAACAACTGGACTGATATCGGCAACTCGACGTGCGTCATTGTCATGGGCGCGAACCCCGTCGAGAACCACCCCGCGAGCATCGCTCACGTAAACCGTGCACGCATGGCCCCGGGGCATAAGCTGCCAGGCGGGCAGACGAGCAACAAGCCCGCCGCAAAGTTGATCGTGATCGATCCCCGCAAGACGCGAACCGCTCTCCAGGCGGACCAGTACATCAGGATTCGCCCTGGTACCGACATCGCGTTCATCAACGGCATGATCAACTACATCATCAACAACATCTCAGGCGCGAAGAAGACCAACTGGGAGACGTGGCTCAACTACTCCGACGCGGTACGCGGGCTTGAGGCCGACGATGGAACCGGAGCCTCAAACGTCACCGGCTCGAAGTACACGGACGCGCGTTTTGTCGTGAATGCAGCACAGACCGACTACAAGCGGACCGTCAAGTTTGGCTCGGGCAGCAAGCTGATTTCCAACGTTCCGGAGTTTGCGGCCAGCTACAACGCGGCCGGCATTGACACCGTGTTCAACAAACTCGCTGCGCACGTTGCCCCGTACACGACCGCCGTCTCGGCGGATATCTGCGGATGCACCGAGCAAGAGATCGCCGATGTCGCCAACGCGATGATGGAGAACAGCCGTTGCGCGAGTTATGCAAGCGGTTCACCGACGACGATCATCAGCGATCCGACGAACGCGAACTACCGCGCGACCACGTTCATGTACGCCATGGGCCAGACTCAGCACACGTACGGCTCGCAGAACGTCAAGTCATTGGCGACTCTGCAGCTGCTGACGGGTAACACGGGACGCGCAGGTGGCGGCATCAACGCGCTGCGCGGCATCCACAACGTCCAGGGCTCGACCGACATGGGCCTGCTGTACCACCTGATCCCGGGCTACTCGGCCAACCCGAGCGGCTCGTTTGGTGACTACGTCAACGGCCTCTACGGGGTGCGGACGTCCGGTGCGGCATACGCCAATGTCAATCAGGACAGTGCTGCCTCGAACTCGGATCTGTACTTCAGTTCAAAGGCCATCGGTACCGCTGGTAACGCCATCACGGTGAGCCTCAGCAATCCTGCCGCCGCCAGCCAAGCGCTGTCGGTTGGGGTCGTGGGCAATGCCATCACGGTGAACCTCGCGACTGACGCTGGCAGCGCCTTGATCTCTACCGCCGCGCAAGTCAAGACAGCGATTGAAGGCTTCTCCGCCGCCAACGCGCTCATCAACGCAGGCGTCGAGGGTGACGGGTCCGGTGTCGTTGACGCCGCCGTCGCAGCCTTGGTAGGCGGTGTGAATGCCACGCACGCCGGGGCATACACCGGCACCGGTCTGCAGCAGGCGGGCTTCCGCAACATGACGAAGCGATTCTTCGGAGGCGACAACTCGGTCGCTTGGACGAACGCCGACGTCGATGCTTTGTACTCATGCTGGCCGAAGACGAACGGTCGGGACCACATCGGCATGTTCCGCGACATGGCGGCGGGTGTCGTTAAGGGCACCGTGGTATGGGGCCAGAACCCCGCGGTCACTGAGCCGAACCAGAGTGCCGTACGCGCCGGTCTTGAGGCACTCGACGTGCTTGTCTGCGTCGACATGTTTGAAAACGAGACCGCAGGATCCGCACGCAAGGCCGATTCGTTCACGTACCTCTTCCCCGCATGTTCGCACGTGGAAGAAGCAGGCAGCGCGACGAACTCAGGTCGTGTTTTGCAGTGGCGCTATCAGGCGATCAAGCCCCAGGGCGACAGCAAGACCGACGTGGAACTGTTGCTGAGATTCGCGAAGGCGTGTGACTTGGCCGGTGCGTTCAGCCACATCACGACCGTTCTCGCCACCACGAGCAGTCCCGTTGCCACGAACGTGTGGGACAAGTTGTACGGCACCCCATACGGCTGGACGTGGGGAACCTCGTTCAATACCGGACCGAGCGTCACGGGTGACTACGTTTCCCAGCCGGGCAACGTCGAGGCGACCACAGCGACGCTCACAGGTTGCGAGGCAGTCTCCGAGCGTGTGTACCGGGAGATGGGTACCAACGTTACTACCTCGGGCGCAATGTGGTTGTACACCAACGCGTACGCTGCGCCGGGCAACTCGGCCACGCAGTACCCGTCGGGTTACACCGCCGAGGTATGGACGGTCTCGAACCGTTCGAAGAGCCGCAAGACCAGCGACGCGTGGGGCACGCTGAGTTTCCCCCGTTGGGGCTACGCTTGGCTCGTCAACCGCCGCGTGCTGTACAACAACGGCGATATCCACCAGTCCGGGACCACAACGGCCTCGGATCAGGCAGACGGCTACCAGGGCCCCGACCAGTGCGGACGCCTGTTTGTCAGCACCAAGACCGGCACGATCGACTACGGCCGCAACTACCGTTCGATCCACCGGCTGGCCGACATGCCCAAGAACGCTGCGGGTATCACGCCCTCGAACCACAAGACGGCCGGCAGGTTCCCGGGCCACACCGAGCCATATGAGACTCCTCGTGAGGACCTCGTCGTGACGTGGGGCAAGAACACTCGCGGTGGCGTCTACCAAGACCTCCTGCCGTCGGTTTCCACGGGCTATATCACCACCACGCCTTTGGGCACCGTCGCCAACTACCCGCTGGTTCTCACCACCATCCGGTGCGTCGAGCACTTCCAGGGTGGTCCGATCACGCGCAACAACCCGTACAACGTCGAGCTGGAGCCGGAGCCGTGGATCGAGCTCAACTCGATCGATGCCCGCACCTTTGGGATCGTCGACGGGGATCTCGTCAAGATCGTCACTGCTCGTACCGAGGGCGCTACAGCCGGTGGGGCTCACCTGCTTGCGAACCCGGGTGCGGGATGGAGGGCTCGCGTCGGAGTTGGTCAGATGATCAACCAGCGTGTGGGCCAGGGTGTGGTAGGCATTCCGTGGCACTGGGGTGACAAGGGTCTCTCGACCGGATCCCGTGCCAACGACCTGTGCATCGATGCGAATGATGCCAACACCACGATTCCTGAGTACAAAGCCTGTCTCTGCCGTATCGAGAAGATGTAGGGAGGTGTGACTGATGACTGTGATGGCAATTCTCCAAGATGTGGACAAGTGCATGCGGTGTAACGGCTGTGTCGTGGCCTGCAAGCGCGAGTGGAACCTCCGCGCCGAGACGATCGGCGTCCACAACGTTGCGTACGATCAGCGCGTAACGATCAAGAGCCAGAAGCGTGTCGACATGGGTCCGTTCATTCGGTTCTCATGCTGGCACTGCACCGACGCTCCCTGTGCCCGCGCGTGTCCCATCAAGGACGCGAACGGCAAGGCTGCCCTGAGCTGGAACTCCACAACGGGCGCCGTCGCCGTGGATCCGAACCTCTGTGATCCTGCAGCGTGCAAGGACCGCTTCGGACAGTATCCGTGCCAGGTAAACTGCCAGCGCGGCGGCTATCCCAAGATCGGCAAGCCCTACATCGGCGATGAGTCGGTGCTGATGAACAAGTGCATCCTGTGCGCCGGTCGCGCCGGATCCGACGCAGACGTGGCAGGTTCTGGTCTTCCCCCTCTGCAGACCCGTGCGACTGCCGCTGAGATCGCTGCATCGCCTGGTCGTGCACATGAGCCGGCCTGCGTCTCCACATGTCCGGCAAAGGCCATGATGTGGGACAGCCGCGCCAATATCGTTGCTTACGTTCAGGATCCCGCCAACGGCTATAAGTTCACCGACGGAACCGTGAACGTCATCGGTGGTGACTCGATGTTCTGGGCGAGTCGCAAGACGCTCCTCGCTCCGCCCAAGGCAGATCCGTTCATCGAGGATCACGTTGCTCCGATGGTGGGCGGCATGCTCACCGGTGCGCTCGCCAAGGCCGTTGTACTTCCGACGCTTGTGGTCGGCGGTCTGATGGCGATATCCTCACGCAGGGCCAAGAACGAAGCAGACGCCGTGACCGGCGGGGAGGTGTAGCTGACATGACGAAGAGATTCTCGATCCTGCTCGCAATCGTCGCTTTCGCAGCGATCCTTGCTCCCTCGGCCGCGTTCGCGAACTTCGCGATCCATGGCAACTATGTGAACGACACCGACGCATGTGCTGGTTGTCACCGTGCGCATACTTCGGTCAGCTCCATCACGTGGGATGACGCTGGTGGCAACAACCACAGTGCCTTGCTCGTGTCGTCGGCGACGACGATGCAGGAGTTCTGCTACGCGTGTCACGACTCTGCCGGTCAGAGTGCTGACACCAACGTCAGCGACGGTCTGTATTACGGTACCGACTACGGCACCAACATGGGCGTGCTCAACGGTGGTGGCTTCGAGTCCTTCGATAACACCCCCACGACCTCGACCCACGTCTCCAACGGCGGCTCATGGGGAGCCTACGGCGGTGGCTACTTCGGTCAGGGCGCTACGGGTGCAACCGGTAACTTTACCGATACCGGCGATCCCAAGACCTCCAACCTCACCGGTGAGTCCAACAAGATCGCAATGGACTGCGCCACCTGCCACGATCCTCACGGCAGCGCTAACTACCGCATCCTGAAGTCGCTCGTCAACGGCAACTACGTCGGCGGCTATGTGGCATCTGCCACCGCCCCGACCAACCCCACGCCGGACGGCTTCGTATCGTCTGTTGAGACCGGTTGGCCTGCTGAGGGCTTCCGTCTCCATACCGCATATCCAGCCTATGAGCCGAACTACACGACACCGATGTACGCCAAGGGTTATGACATGGCGACCGGTACCGAGAACGCGGACAAGGGCATGGGCGGCTGGTGTGCCGGATGTCACTCGACCTACGTGGGCGACTCCACTCAGCAGTTCACCAACAGCCTGGGTATCGTCTACCAGTCTCTGGCCAGCACGTACAACGCTGGCGACGGTGCGGGTCTCACCCTGCGCCACAGGCACCCGATCAACGTCGAGCTCGCTTCTTACAACTCGACCGCGACGCCGTTGAATGTGGCCGGACTCACTATTCCGGTCGCGAACAACTTGGGTGCGCCGCACGTTGCCGGCAAGCCGGTTACTGACTCCGGTGACTGGGTCGAGTGCCTCACGTGCCATCGCGCACACGGCACCATCTCTAAGATGTCGGGCTTCGCTGTCGATACCGTCGGTCTGCCCCCGTTCGTCTCGGGTACCCCGTCGGCACTGCTTCGTTTGGACAACCGCGGCGTGTGCGAGAACTGCCACAACAAGTAGGCAGGCGCACGCAGCAGCAAGAGTCTGGTACTGTCGGAAGGGCCGGGGATTGCTTCCCGGCCCTTCCTGTTTCAGTACTGAGCGAACCATTCCGCGCTGGAGGAGTCTGTAGTGCGATTGACCAAAGCATCGCTGTGCGTAGCCATGATCGTGGCGGGTTCCGCCGTCTGGTTTGTGGTGTCCACGCTCCTGATCGGCGAGGTTCCGGACAGCATGATTCTGGCGCCTTCGTTGTTGGTCGCAGTGGTGTTCGTGTCGGTATTCGTCGGGACGCCCGAGCGCGATCGGATCCGCAGCGCTGGTCCGCGCGAAGTGGTTCTGGCCGCATCCGCCGGCGTCCTTGCGTGGTATGCCTCGCCGCTCCTCACGTTGTCTCAGCGAGCCACTGACGCACCCTCAGGGACCGAGACGCTGTTCTTCACAACAGCCGGTGCACTGCTTGCGGCGGTCGCGGTCGCGGTCTTCTTCGCCGACGAGCGTCCGACGTTCACGCAGATCGCGGGGGCGCTTCTGGCCGTTCTCGGCTCCGCGGCGCTGCTCGGAAACTGGGAGCGTCCGAGTTCGTTCTCGCCATTCCTCAAGTTTCCGGTGCAAGAAGTGATCATGCTTGTAGCTGGTGTGGTTCTCGCGCTGGGACTTATCGCTGGCCGCCGCAGCGCGAGAGTCCTCGGTCTGCGCTCCACGCTCTGGCTTGGGATGGCTGCGGCTGCGTGTGTCGCGGTCGTGGTCGCGCTCCCGGACATGCTCGCCGCACTCGATACCATTGGACAGCTCTGGCCGCAGCTGGTGCTCACGGGGGTGGCGCTCTCCACATTGGCCACGGGACTGACCGGGCTAGCGCAAGCAACGGGTGTTGTCCGAAGTACCGCATGGCTTCTGCTCGCTCCGATTGCGATGACCGCGCTGACGGTGGTTGAGCGTCTCACCGGTGCGTACGGACCGGTCCCCATCGTCTGGACAGGTGCGATCGGTGGGTCAGTGCTGTCGCTCGCCGGGCTGGCGATTGCTCAAACAGCGCGTCCGAGACAAG
>JBBRWO010000102.1:0-7891 GCA_038249135.1 Coriobacteriia bacterium | reverse complement strand
TGGCGCAGCGAGCAGTCGCTCCCGGACTTCCTCGCCGAGCAGGGCGTCGTTGCCATCGAGGGCGTCGATACCCGCCGTCTGACGCGTCACCTGCGCGAGAACGGCGCCATGCGTGCGGTCATCTCGACCACGGATCTCGACGAGGCGTCGCTGGTCGCCAAGGCCGTTGCGTCGCCGGGCCTCGTGGGGCGCGATCTGGTCGCCGAGGTCGCCACCACCGCGAGCTACCATTGGGGCGACGAGGTGCCGCCCGGCTGCGAGCTCCCGGTCGATACCGGCATCCTGCCCGCGACTCCACGCTACCGCGTCGCGGCGTTCGACTCGGGCATCAAGTACAACATCCTGCGTCGCCTGGCTGAGGCCGGCTGCGACGTCACCGTCCTGCCGCCCACCACCACGGCCGAGGAGGTCCTCGCCCTCGATCCCGACGGTATCTTCCTCGCAAACGGCCCCGGTGACCCCGCGGCGGTCGACTACCTGTACTCGACGCTCCGCGATCTCATCGGCGTGAAGCCGGTGTTCGGGATCTGTCTCGGTCACCAGATGTTGTCGCTGGCGGTCGGCGCGGGTACGTACAAACTCAAGTACGGGCACCGTGGCGGCAACCAGCCGGTCATGAACCTGCTCAACGGTAAGGTGGAGATCACCGCCCAGAACCACGGGTTCTGCGTCGACTTCGACGCAATCGGGCCGCTGGACGTCGAGGCGAGTGGTGGGCTGTCGCTGCCGCTCGATGATCTCGGCGCTTGGGTCGACGCTCGCGTGGCACCCGTGGTTACCTCGGGGCGGTTCGGTCGCGTCCAGCTCACGCACGTGAACCTCAACGACATGACCGCCGAGGGAATCCGGTTGCTCGACAAGCCGGCCTTCTCGGTCCAGTACCACCCGGAGTCGGCGCCTGGTCCTCACGACTCGCGCTACCTCTTCGATGCGTTCGTTCGCTTGATGGACGGCCGAGAAGATTACCTCTCGGCCGAGAAGTAGGGGGTCACCATGTCTATCAGCTCGATGCTCGTACCCGTCGGCCTGGACGTCCGCGACGAGAAGGTGCTCCGCTACGTGTGCGGGCTTTCCGTGCAGTCCGTACGCAAGGTGCTGGTCGTTACCGCTGTTGACGCATCCGGTATGGAAGCCCCGGTGCTCGCAGCGGAGGTCGATCGCGCACGTGAGCGCCTCAACGCCATGATCGAGTACACCATGAAGAGCTGTGCCATGGAGATCGAGGCGCGCGTCGTCACCGGCGACAAGATCGACTGCATCCTCGCGCTGGCCGAGCAAGCCGACATCGACGTCATCTGTTGCGGGACCGAGGGCAAGTCCGTCGTGGACGCGCTCTTCGCCGGCTCAGTCTCTGAGAAACTGTTCGTCTCCGGCAAGGTGCGGACGATGACGGTGCGCTACGAGCTGCTGGGCTCAACCGACGACCCCGGCTCGCTCGCGCACGACTTCGCGAAGCGACTTGTCGTGCCGACTGACTTCTCGGCGTCCGCTACGCGAGCGTGGCTTTCGGCTGTGGAGCGTCCTGCCGAGGCGATCGAGGTCCTCACCGCGCTCCACGTGCTGCCAGGTTCCGCGACCGAGGCCGATCGCTCCGCCGCCAACGTGATGCTGCAGGGTCTGCTGGATATCGCCGAGCAGCACGGTGTCACCGCGCGTACCGAGGTTCGCACCGGCGATCCGGCCACTGTGGTGCTCGGCTATCTGGCCGAGCACGCATCCACCGGCGTCATCACCGGTCAGCACGGCCGTGGTCGCCTGCGGCAGGTCATGCTCGGCGGTCTGTCGCTCAGACTGCTGCGCGAGGCTCCTTGTCCGGTCGTCGTTCAGCCGTAGGCCGCCCGAGCAGCGCATCGGCACCGTCGTACTTCCGCCCGACCGTTCGCATGCACGAGACCCCGTCGCATACCGCGCGACGATGCCAGACCCGAGTACGTGAGGAGCACTATGCCCCGCCGCACCGACATCAAGAAGATACTCGTCATCGGCTCCGGCCCGATCGTCATCGGTCAGGCTTGCGAGTTCGATTACTCTGGCGCCCAGGCGTGCAAGGTCTTGCGCGACGATGGGTTCGAGGTCGTGTTAGTCAACAGCAACCCCGCCACGATCATGACCGACCCCGGACTCGCCAACCGCACCTACGTCGAGCCGATCACCCCCGAGTTCGTCGAGAAGGTCATCGCCGCCGAGAGGCCCGATGCGCTGCTCCCGACCCTTGGAGGTCAGACGGGTCTGAACTGCGCCGTCGCACTCGCTGAGGCCGGTACGCTCGAGAAGTGGGGCGTCGAACTCATCGGCGCCAAGCTCGAGGCGATCAAGATGGGCGAGGACCGCAAGCTCTTCGCCGAGGCCATGGCTAGAATCGGCCTGGATGTGCCGCGCGGCGGGTATGCGTACTCGGTTGCCGACGGCGAACGCGTTGCCGCAGAGATGGGCCTGCCTTGCGTCATCCGACCGTCATTCACGATGGGCGGCGCGGGCGGCGGCATCGCCTACAACGTGGAGGAACTGCGTGACATCGTCGCCCATGGCGTCGCGTTGTCCCCGGTGGGCGAGGTGCTCATCGAAGAGAGCGTCATCGGCTGGAAAGAGTTCGAGATGGAGGTCATGCGCGATGTCGAGGACAACGCGGTGATCGTCTGCTCCATCGAGAATATCGACCCCATGGGAGTGCACACCGGCGACTCCATCACGGTTGCCCCTGCTCAGACGCTCACGGACCGCGAGTACCAGGCGATGCGCGACGCATCCATTGCGATTCTGCGCGAGATCGGTGTCGAGACCGGCGGCAGCAACGTGCAGTTCGCCGTGAACCCGGCCAACGGGCGCATGACCGTCATCGAGATGAATCCGCGCGTCTCGCGCTCCTCTGCGTTGGCCTCCAAGGCGACCGGCTTCCCGATCGCGAAGTTCGCAGCCAAGCTCGCAGTCGGTTACACGCTCGCAGAGATCGACAACGACATCACCCGAGAGACGCCTGCGTGTTTCGAGCCGAGTATCGACTACACCGTGGTCAAGGTGCCGCGCTGGGCGTTTGAGAAGTTCCGCGGCACCGACGAGACGCTGACCACGCGGATGAAGTCGGTCGGCGAGGCGATGGCGATCGGACGCACCTTCGCTGAGGCGCTCGGTAAGGCGTTCCGCTCGCTTGAGAACGGTCGTTTCGGCCTCGGGGCTGATGGTCAGGATATGTTCAATGAGCTCAAGTTCGACAACGGGCTCACGATCCCCAACGAGCACCGCATGTACTACATCGCCGACGCACTCTGGCGAGGTCGCAGCGTCGAGGAGCTCAACGCGCTGACCCACATCGACCCGTGGTTCCTGAACCAGATGAAGGCGATCATCGACGTCGAGGGTGAGGTCCGTCAGGTCTCACTCGAGGGTATGGATGAGACGCTCATGCGCCGAGCCAAGCAGCACGGTCTCTCCGACGTTCAGCTCGCGTACCTCACGCGCACCGATGAGCCCGCTGTTCGCGCGCGCCGCATCGAGCTCGGCGTGGTCGCGACGTTCAAGTCCGTCGACACGTGCGCTGGCGAGTTCGCCGCCGAGACGCCGTACTACTACAAGACGTACGAGGACGAGGACGAGGTCGCCCCGACCGATAAGCCCAAGGCGATGATCCTCGGCGCCGGGCCCAACCGTATCGGGCAGGGCATCGAGTTCGACTACTGCTGCGTGCATGCCGCTTACGCGCTGCACGACATGGGCTACGAGACCATCATGGTCAACTGCAACCCAGAAACCGTCTCCACCGACTACGACACCAGTGATCGCCTCTACTTCGAGCCGCTGACGTTCGAGGACGTCATGGACATCGTCGATGCCGAGAAGCCCGAGGGCGTCGTCGTCACCTTCGGCGGCCAGACGCCGCTCAAGCTCGCCAAGGCGCTCGAAGCGGCCGGCGTCCCGATCATGGGCACCAAGCCCGAGGCTATCGACCTCGCCGAGGACCGTAGCCGTTTCGCCCCGATCCTCGACGAGCTCGAGATCGCGTATCCCGCGGCCGGCATGGCGAGCAGTTTCGCCGAGGCGCTCGAAGTCGCCGGTCGCATCGGTTTCCCGCTGCTGGTCCGTCCGAGCTACGTTCTGGGCGGCCGCGGCATGGTCATCGCCTACAACGAGCAGTACCTCGAGAAGTACATGGCCGAGGCGGTCAAGATCTCGCCCGAGCACCCGGTGCTACTCGACCGGTTCCTTGAAGGTGCCATCGAAGTCGACGTGGATGCGGTGTGCGACGGCGTGGACGTCTACATCGGCGGCGTCATGGAGCACATCGAGGAGGCGGGTATTCACTCAGGTGACTCGGCTTGCTCGATTCCGCCGTACACGCTGGGCGAGGACGTGGTGCGCCGCATTCGCGAGCACTCCAAGGCGCTCGCGCTGAGAATCGGCGTTCGCGGCCTGATGAACGTGCAGTTCGCGGTCAAGGACAACCAGGTCTACGTGCTCGAGGTGAACCCTCGTGCGTCGCGCACCGTGCCATTCGTAAGCAAGGCGACCGGCGTCCAGCTTGCCAAGGTCGCCGCCCGTGTCATGGGCGGTCAGATGCTCGCCGAGATGGGCCTGCCCGCCGATGACCGCGAGCCCAATCGTTTCTGCGTCAAGGAGGCGGTCATGCCGTTCGGGCGGTTCCCTGGCGCCGACAGCATACTCGGACCGGAGATGAAGTCTACCGGCGAGGTCATGGGTGTGGCCGCAGATTTCCCGGCCGCCTACGCGAAGTCGCAGCTCGCAATTGACTACTCGCTGCCCACCAGCGGCACCGCGTTCGTCTCGGTATGCGACCGCGACAAGCGCCAGATCGTCTCGCTTGCCAAGCATCTGCAGCTGCTCGGCTTCTCGATCATGTCGACTCGCGGGACCGCCAAGGCGCTACGTGCGGCGGGCATTCCCGTCACCGAGGTGCTCAAGAAGCACGAAGGCCGCCCCAACATCATCGACCGCATCGCCAACGACGAGGTCCAGCTGGTCATCAACACGCCATTCGGGCAGGAGACTCGTTCCGACGGCTACCACATCCGCTCGGCGGCTATTCGCCACGGCATCACCAACATCACCACGCTGCCCGCCGCAATGGCCATCGTGCAGGCGATCGAGGCGGTCAAGGGAGGCCGGCTCGACGTGTATGCGCTCCAGGACTTCGAAGCCGCCGATGCCGCCGATGCCGCAGACGCGGTCACCGCAGCGGAAGCCGCACGCGCGGCTGCAGCCACTTCCGCCGTCGACGCCGGCGCCAAGGGAATCGCGTGACCCACGCCGCCGACAAGCCGGCGATCGAGCGCGTCACGGTCATCGCCAACGACCCGGTTGCCGCCGGTGTGGGCCTGATCGTGCTCAGTGCGCCCCGGTGTGCCTCGCTGGTGCGCCCAGGCCAATTCGTGCACCTCCGCGTCGCAACTGGCGCCGACATCATCCTTCGTCGTCCATTCTCAATCCACCGTGCCTACGCCGATCGCATCGAGATCCTCTATCAGATTCTCGGAACCGGCACGCTTCGTCTTGCCGAGAAGCCCGTCGGCGACGACACCATGGACCTGGTCGGCCCGCTCGGACAGGGCTGGCGCACGCCCGATACGCTGTCGCACGCGCTGTTGGTCGCCGGTGGTCTGGGTGCCGCGCCGCTCGGCATGCTTGCCGAGCGGCTCGCGGAGCGAGGTATCGCCGTAACCGTGGCACAGGGCGCGCCCACAGCCGAGCGACTCGTTGCCCGCGATCTGTTCGAGCGCGTCGCGCGCCGTGTGGAGTTGGCCACCGACGACGGTTCGGTGGGGGAGCAGGGCTTCGTCACCGGCCCTGTCTCACGCTTGCTCGCCGAAGAGTCGTTCGACGTCGTCTACGCGTGCGGCCCGGAGCCGATGCAGCGTGCGGTTGCCTCACTCGTTTCCACGGCGGACGCTCAGTGTCAGGTATCGCTTGAGCGTCTGATGGCGTGCGGAATCGGCGCGTGTCTGTCGTGCGTGGTCAGTACCATCGATGGTCAGAAGCGTGCCTGTGTCGACGGCCCCGTATTCAACGCCGAGGAGGTGGTCTGGAATGCGTCGGAGACACCGCCGAAGCACTAGGCCCACGATGTCGGCATATTCGGCACCCGCAGGCTGTGTGCCCGTGCTGACAGCCCGTCCGGACGATCCGCGCGCCTACCTGCTGATCATGGTGGGTGAGCAGCAGTGAGCCTCAACCTCGACTCAAGCGTCAGTATCGGTGCGCTGACACTGCGCAACCCTGTGGTCACCGCATCCGGCACGTTTGCCTCAGGTCGGGAGTTCGCCGACTTCGTCGACCTCTCGCGCCTGGGCGCCGTGGTGACCAAGGGTGTCTCGGCAGTGCCGTGGGCCGGCAACGCCAGTCCTCGTATCGCTGAGACATCGAGCGGCATGCTCAACTCGATCGGTCTGCAGAACCCCGGAGTCGAAGCGTTCGTCGCCAAGGATCTCGCATGGCTTGCGGAGAACGCCCCAGGAACACCCGTTATCGTCAACGTGAGCGGGCACAGCGTGGCTGAGTATGTGGCGGTCATCGAGCGACTCGAGGCTGAGCCCACCGTCTCTGCCTACGAGGTCAACATCTCGTGCCCCAATGTGGATGCGGGCGGAATGGCGTTCGGCACCGACTGCGTGGCTGCTGCAACGGTCACCGCTGCCTGCCGAGCAGTCACCGATAGAACCCTCATCGTAAAGTTGAGCCCTAATGTCACAGATATCGCCGGTATCGCCGAGAGCGTTGAAGCAGCGGGCGCAGACGGATTGTCGCTGATCAACACGCTGCTCGGAATGGCGATCGATGCTGAGAAGCGTCGACCGATGCTCGCACGCGGTGTGGGTGGGCTGTCCGGGCCCGCTATCAAGCCGGTGGCCCTGCGAATGGTGTGGCAGGTCGCTCAGCGGGTGGGCATCCCGATCGTGGGGATGGGCGGCATCACCACAGGTACCGATGCGGTGGAGTTCCTGCTGGCGGGTGCGTCCGCCGTGGCGGTGGGCACCGCGAACTTCGTCGATCCGACGGCCACGATTCGCATCGCAGACGGCATCACCGAGTACTGCCACCGCCACGGGGTAACCCGTGTCGCGGATCTCGTCGGCGCGATGGAGGTCTGACGTGGCATTCGAGCGCACCAAGCACTTCCTTGATACCTTCGGTCAGCCACGACCTCCGCGACCGTCACTGATCCCTGAGCGCTATCGCATTCCCTTCTACCTCACCTTGAGCCTTGTCTCGTTTGTCGCGCTTATCGCGTTGGTCTGGTTCATCTTGATTCCAGGAATACGCGCTCAGTCTGTTCCTCCGGCTGGGCCACTACCCGGCTCGACAAGTACGACAGAGGGGACGCCGTGATGGTAGCCGACGAGCGCGTGATCGTTGCTCTCGACTGTTCCGCCGACGAGGCGATCGATCTGGCGACGACGCTTCGAGGCAAGGTCCAGTGGCTGAAGATCGGCATGACGCTGTTCTACGCGAACGGTCCACACATAGTCGGGCAACTGAAGGAGCTTGGTTTCGACGTATTCCTCGACCTCAAGCTGAATGACATTCCCCATCAAGTGTCCGGTGCTGCCGCCGAGATCGCCAAATTGGGTGTCGGTATGTTCACCGTTCACGCGTCAGGGGGTTTGGCGATGATGCGTGCCGCCGTTGACTCTTCACGACGCGCTGCGGAGGAGGTCGGTGTCCCCGTACCCGCCGTACTCGCGGTGACGGTGCTCACGAGCACAGACGACGCCGGACTCTCAGAGGTTGGCGTCAGCTCGACATCCGCCGAGCAGGTTGCGCTGCTGGCGCGTCTCGCGGGAGAGGCAGGCGTCGACGGCATCGTGTGCTCACCGCATGAGGCCAAGATGGTTCGCGAGCTTCTCGGCGACGATGCGCTGGTGGTAACCCCTGGAGTGCGTCC
>JBBRWO010000101.1:0-7993 GCA_038249135.1 Coriobacteriia bacterium | reverse complement strand
TGCGCGACTTCGACCCGACCCGCCTGCGCGCGCCGTTCATCGTGAAGCCGGCCGTCGGCTTCTTCAGCGTGGGCGTCCACGTGGTCGAGACCGCCGCCGAGTGGCCCGCCGTGGTCGCGCGCATCGAGCGCGAGGTCGAGCAGTTCGCCGCCGTCTACCCCGAGCAGGTCCTGGCTCTCGACCGCTTCGTCGCCGAGGAGGTCATCGTCGGCGAGGAGTTCGCAGTCGACGTCTACTTCGATGCCGACGGTGAGCCGGTGCTCGTCAACGTGCTCGCGCACCTGTTCGCCTCGGCTGACGACGTCAGCGACCGCGTCTACCTCACCAGCGTTGAGACCGTCGATCGCCTCGGCCCGCCGGCGATGAAGTTCCTCGCGGAGGTAGGCCGCCGAGCAGGGCTCGCGAACTTCCCGATGCATGCCGAGCTGCGCATCGCCGCCGATGGCACCATCGCGCCCATCGAGATCAACCCCATGCGTTTTGGCGGTTGGTGCGCCACCGATCTGGCGCACTTCGCCTACGGCGTGAACCCGTACCGCTGCTACCTGATGGGGGAGCGACCGGACTGGGATGCGATCGCACGGGAGACCGCCGGGCGCACCACCGCGCTGATCGTGTCAGACCTGCCCGGCACGGTGGACCTGACAGCAATCGAATCGGTCGACTACGACGCGTTCTCGGCGAGGTTCAGCAACGTACTCGAGCTGCGGCCCACGGACTTCAACCGCTACCCGGTGTTCGCCTTCACCTTTGTGGACGTGCCGAGTGACGACCTGGGCGAGTTGCATGCTGTTTTAGGTGAGGACTTGAGCGTGCATCTGCGGATGCGCGACTGACGCGGCCGCATCTCCTGCGGCCGCAGCCCCTACAGCCCCATTGCGCGACGCTTCTCCATGATTCTCTCGACGTGATCCTCGAGGTGCTCCACCGCGTGGTGGAAGATCTCATGCAGCGTCTGCTCGCCGTTCTCCGAGTGCAGTGCGACGCGCTCCCAGATCGCCGGGTCGAGACGCTCCAAATCCTCGACGACCTGCTGCCGCTGCACCTCGAGCAGGTGCAGATCCAGCTCCAGGTTACGCTCGTGGTAGTGGAACGCCACGTCGTAGTCGATCGATTCCACGCCGATGAGCACCGGGCGATGGGTGGCGATAGTGCGCTTGATGCGGTCGCACATGAACTGGTCGGAGTCGACGATGTGGCAGGTGACCTCGAGTGAGCTGAGTTTGCCGGCGATCGGGCGCGCGCGCAGCGCAGCGTCGTCGAGCCCCAACAAGGATTCCCGTAGGAGTGCTGGGCCGGCCTGGTAGGCGGCGACGAGTTCCTCAGGGGTGGCGGTCAGCGGAATCATGCTCGGGCTCCTCGGGTCAGACAATGTCGCCGTCGATCATAGCGCGGTGCTGACGGGAGCGGCGCCGTCGGTACAGGGGCTAGCAGCGATGCAGCGCGATGACCGCGACATCATCGTCTTGCTGGAGCTTGTTATGCTCGCCCACGGCGGCGATTACTGCATCGACGACCTGCTCGGCATCGATGCTGTGCGGGAGTGCGTGGAGTAGCGCCAGGAGGCGATCCGTCCCGAACTGATGCTGCGCACCACCGGCCTCGAGCACGCCGTCGGTCACCAATACCAGCGTATCGCCGCGCCGCAGATTGAACTCCCACACTTCGGCGCCGAGGACCTCTCGCACGCCAAGCGGGGGAGCCCGCAACTCGTCACGCAGGACGACTTCATCGCGGCCGCACACGACGGGCGCCGGGTGGCCCGCGACCGCGACTCTCACCTGCCCGGTATCGGCGTCGATCGTGCCGAACACCGCCGTCACGAACGAGTCCGAGGCGAGTTCACGATGTAGGTAGCTGTTCACCGTCTCGAGTACGCGTGCGGGATCGGATTCGCCGAGCGCCACCGACCGGAGCGCGCTTCGCACCTTCATCGTCGTCATCGCGGCCTTGAGGCCTTTGCCGCACACGTCGCCGATGGCGAAGCCGATAAGGCGGTCATGGAGCTGGAACAGGTCGTAGAAGTCGCCGCCGATGCGTCCGGCCCCCGGCGCAGCCTGGTAGCGATGCGCGAACCGCAGACCCGGGACGATCTCCGGCTGGATCGCCATGGCGAGCTGGTACGTCTCAGCGATCTTGTGTTCAGTGGCGTACGTGTCGGCGAGTTGGAGGCGGGTCTTCTTGAGCTGGTGGAAGAGCGTCTCGATGGGCCGCTCGAGCGAGGAGTCGACGAGCGCGGCGTACACAAGTAGGAACGCGGCGACATGTGCAACGTGTCCGATGCGGTTAGCGAGGCCGTAGGGCTCAGCGTAGACGGTGAACGCGACCTCGGCGACGATCGTGAACGCCATCGACGACCACAGCATGAGCGCCACGCCATGATCGATGTCGTCGCGCCCGTGGTACAGGCCGGACGCGCCCACGAGTGTTATGCCGATGACGACGTATTCGAAGGTGACCTTGAACGGGGTCAGGCCTTGGCCTTCGACGAACGCAACCGGGAAGACTCCAGCGAATGCCGCGAACGTGGCGGCACCTGCCACCACGCAATACATGGTGAGCCAGGCCGCAGGATGTTTCATCCTCCGTGCAAGGAACAGCGGAGCGATCAGGAACGCTGAGGCCTGCAGGGCACGCGCGATGAGCCAGAGCTGCGTGGCGAGGTTGGCATCTGAGCCGGGGATAACAGGCATACCTCGGAAGGCGAGTGCGTGCAGCACGGTGACGACGCCGACTGGAAGGTACGCCAGGCCGATGAGCGTCACGTAATCGCTGCTAGCGAACGAGCGGGTATGCCACGCGATGACGAACACCGCGAGTGCGATGACGGCGCCCATGAGTTCGACGAGCGTGTGGAAGAGGAGATAGTTGGGACCGATGAGGACGAACGTGGCGATACTCAAAGCGGCCACTCCGGCTAGCGCCAGAAGCGTGGTGTTGCGACTTTGACCCAGTTCTCTCTCCACGTGATCCTCCTGACTTCGAGGGTAGCCCATCGGGACCGCGTGCGCGATGCGGTATCGTTGTGCCAGGCGGCGACGGAGGGGACCGACATGGCGCCACATCCACCAGAGGGCACTCCCAATCCTGCGCGCGAGTTTCTTGGCAGGCGCGTCGTCGTGCTGGGCGCTGGCAAGGTAGGAACCGCCGCTGCGATGCTGCTCCGCTCGGCCGGGTTCGAGATCGCGGCTGTCACCACTCGCAACCTCGAGACCGCCGAGAAGGCCGCCGCGCTCACGGGCGCCTCGGCCGGCATCGACAACGTCGTCGCTGCTGCTGCCGGCGACATCGTGCTGGTCACCACCAACGACGACGCCATCGCGAGCGTCGTGGCCGAGGTCGCCTCGGCAGGTGGCTTCCGAGACGGTCAGCTGGTGGTGCACATGAGCGGCGCGCTACCGCTGGCGGTGCTCGCTCCCGCGGTCGAGGCGGGCGCACTCGTCGGCTGCGCGCATCCGCTGCAGGCGTTCGCCACCGCCGAGGACGCCGTGCGTACGCTGCCCGGCTCCGTGTTCGGCATCACGCCGGGCGCCCGCGCGCGCGAGGCGATCGAGTCGCTGGTCGCCGCGCTGGGTGGGCAGGCGATGCTGGTCGCCGACGCCGACAAGTCGCTCTACCACGCCGCCGCAGTCGTCGCGTCCAACTACTTGGCCGCGGTCGAGGATCTGGCGGTGCAGCTGCTGATGAGCGCCGGCTTCGACGAGTTCTCGGCGGCGCGCGCGCTCCAGCCGCTCGCCGCGGGGACGCTCGGCAACGTCGGACGCCTCGGCACCACCGACGCGCTCACGGGCCCCATCGTGCGCGGCGACGTCGACACCGTTCGCAGCCACATCGACGCGCTCCGCAACCTCACCGGCGACGAGCTCGAGCTCTACCGCGCACTCGGCCGCCACACCCTCACCATCGCAATCCGCCGAGGAACCCTGACCGCCGAGCAGATCGCGGCGCTGCAGGAGCTACTGGCGGAGTAGGCCTCCCTGCCTCGGCGCGTCGCGCGCGGCTACGGCTGCGCGGCCACGACCCCGGCGGCCCACTTCGCGAGCCGTGTCGCATGATCGACCAGTTGTCGGGCCTCGGTCTCAGTGAGCGGGCGCTGCTCGTAGGCCACCTGATTCTTCATCTTGAGGAGGCCCGTCAGCTGACGCCGCTGCGTTGCGGCGAAGGCGGGTACGCGCGAATCGAGCAGGCCGACCACGGCGCCGTGATCCTTGGACACGCTGCGAACTCCGACCAGCGCGATGAGCACGGTGTCTGCTGCGGCGATGCCGGAATGCACCGCGTCCAGCCCCGCCGAGTTCCATCGCTGGCTTCCCAGGGCCGACTGGGCGGACTCCGAGAACTCGATGCACTTTGCCAGCGACTGGGCCGCATGGCCCCTCGGTACGTCTCGGGTGTCTCCGCTACTCATCCTCGGCCCACTCCCACGGACCACGTCCGGACACTACGATGGCGTCCTGCTTCAAGGATTCGAGGAACGCCGGCGCGGTTCTCCACAACGCACGTGCTTCCCGTACTTCGTACGTAATGTCTGAGAGCGCTGCACCATAGCGCGCCAGAAAAGCGGGCGAGTAGGTGCGGACGCGCTCCTCGAGTTCCTGCTTGTCAGACTGGTTGCGGGCTACGAGCACGATGTCGACATCGCTCCCGATCTGCTGCTCACCGCGAGCGTAGCTGCCAAAGAGGATGATCGATTCCGCAGAGTCGGCGAAGGTCGAACGCAGATCATCCTCGAGATTCTGAGGCAGGTTCTGCTCCGCCGAGAACAGGGGGGCGATCAACTGCTCGACGTAGATGTTCTGACGTTCGAGCAGGTGAACGTTGGCGCGGCCAGCGGAGCTGCTGCGTACGATTCCTATGGCTGACAGTTCGTCGAGAACCGTAGCGACGGCGGGCCGTGTGAGACCGGCGTGGACGGCGATCTGCGATGCGTTCAGCGGTATGGTCACGCCCAACAGCACGCGAAGAACAGCCACACGGCTTCGGGAGCCCAGAAGGGATTCTATAGTGAGGGTCGGCTTCATGTATCGAAAGTAGAACTATCGTTATCGAAAGTCAATCATTCAACGACAGGTGATTCACTTATGATGCGGTGGGGACGGCCCATGCATTTCAGGCCGCTACCCCAGTTCCTTGCGCATCCAGCGCATCTCCGGATACGGCATGTCGTCTCGGTAGGGCACGGTCTCTGTGTAGCCGAGCGCGTCGTAGAGGCCTTGCGCGAGCGGGAACATCTGAGCGCCGGTGGTGAGCATGAGCGCGTCGTAGCCGCGGGCGATCGCTTCGGCCTCGGCGCGCACCATGAGCGCGCGACCCACACCAAAGCGGCGGAACTCTGGCGCGACGTAGAGGCGCTTGGGTTCGCCGGCAGTGTGCGCACCCGTGTCGGGGATGCGCGCGGACTCGGGCACCGGCTGGAGGCCGAGCGCGCCCGCGGGCACGTCGTCCACGTACGCGAGCATGAGCGATCCACGCGGCGGCGCGTAGCTGCCCGGGAGGTTTGCGAGTTCATCGGCGAGCCAGCACTCGGCCTCGTCCTGGCCGAGCGAACGCGCGTAGTCGTGGAACAACTCGCGGACGGCTGCGATCTGCTCGGGCGTGGTGGCTTCGATGATGTTGAGCGTGTGTGAGGACATGGCAGAAGTGTACCCGTGGCGCGGTCACGCCGAAATTGGGCCGACCAGCACCGAAGTTCGGCCGACAAGCGTGACGGAGTTCGACAGCTCACCACGCGGGTACAAGCCCTATGTACCGCACGTCGGAGAAATGAGGAGTCATGTTCAAGAACACACCTGCGTTTAGCAGTTTCTCGGTCGACGATCTCGATGTCGCAAAGCGGTTCTACGAGGATACTCTCGGAATCGGGAGCGACGACGGCTCCCAAGGCATCACCCTTAAGCTGACGGGGACCAACGGCGTCTTCGTCTACGCAAAGTCGGATCACACGCCCGCGATGTTCACGGTTCTCAACTTCGCGGTCAACGACATCGACAAGGCGGTCGATGAGCTCATCGGCAAGGGCATCGTCTTCGAGCAGTACGAGGGCATGACCGACGAGAAGGGCATCTCCCGGAGCCAGTCAGAGGAACAGGGACCCGATATCGCGTGGTTCAAGGATCCGGCTGGCAACACGATAGCTGTCATGAAGCGGCTGTAGGCAAGTGTTCTACACCGCTAACTCAGATGCCCCGCTGCCGAGAAGGTGGCGGGGTGTCTCTGCGTGTGCCCGCGCGGAGTAATCTGCTAGACTCTTAGGAGATTATTCGCAGAATCTCCTAACGGGATGTGACATGTACCGGTTTTCGCTCATGCCGCAGATTACGCGAGACCTGTCGTGGCTCGAGGCGGCGCACGTGCGACTTGGCCGGCAGGGCGTGATTCCTCGCCGGTGGGCCGGTCGACTCAAGCGCGACCTTCAGGCCCGTGCAGTTGCCGCGTCTTCCAGGATGGAAGGCGTTGCGGTCGACGCCGAGCAGACCCGACGGATCCTGGCCGACGACCGCCCCGCGGCCGTCAGCCCTCGGGATGCCGCGTTGGTCGAGGGATACCGCGACGCCCTCGTGTACGCGTTCGCCGAGGCAACCGCACCTGACTTCGCGTGGTCCCGCGGACTTGTGCTCGACGTACACAGGATCGCGATGGCCGCTTCAGAGCATGCGAACGCCGGGACCTTTCGGCCTGGTCCCGTCTACGTCGTCAACGGCGCGGGAATCGCGATCTACTCGACGCCGATGGCGGTGCTCGTCCCCGAGCTGGTCGACGAGCTCTGCGAGTGGCTCAACAGCTCGCGCGATCTCCCCGCACCGGTGCTCTCGGCAGTCGTACATGCGCGCATGGCCGGGATCCATCCGTTCTCCGACGGCAACGGGCGAGTGGCGCGCATTCTCGCAACGCTCGCGATGGTCCTCGGTGGCTACTCGACGCCGGAGTTCACCAGTCTGGAGGAGTGGTGGGGGGCGCATACCACCAGCTACTACGGGGCGTTCGCAAGTCTCGGGGCCGAGTGGGAGCCCGGCGCAGACATCACGCGGTTCGTCGCGACGCACGTACGGGCGCAACGTCGGCAGGTCGCGGCGCTGAGCGAGCTCCTCGCGGTCGAACGCAACGTGTGGGCCGCGCTCGAAGACATCGCCGCCGAGGACCTGTGCTCCCCGCCGAGAACAACGGAGGCGCTCTTCGACGCGTTCCTCGGACGAACCATCACCAACCGCTACTACCGAGGCGTCACGGGCGTGTCGATAGCGACTGCGACCAACGACCTCGCGGGACTCGAAGCGTCAGGCCTTCTCGCTGCGAGCGGCGAAGGTCGCGGACGCACCTACACCGGCACATTCAGGTTGATTGCGCTGGTCGCGAGCGCTGCACACGCGCCGGTCCTCGCGAGTGGCTCCGCGAGCCTGGCCGAGCAACGAGACATCGTGCTCGAGGACCTACGCGAGCAGGTTGCAGGAAATCAGTCCCGGCGCCCGTCGCGCGCGCCGCGCCAAGGAGGCCGCATGTCCGCACGTCTCGCCCTCGTCACCACCGATGTGCCCTGGCTGCTTGAGCACGAGTTCGACCTCGCGCCGCTGCTCGCCGAGTTCGCCCGCCGAGGAGTGCCCGTTGAGGCCGTCGTCTGGCATGACCCCAGCATCGACTGGAGCGCTTTCGACCTCATCGTCATGCGCAGCCCGTGGGACTACTCCTTGCGGACCGCCGAGTTCCTCGCGTGGCTCGACTCGCTGCCGGCTGGCCGCGTGCTCAACCCGCCCGCACTCATCCGCTGGAACCTCGACAAGCGCTACCTGCTCGATCTCGAGGCGCACGGCGTCAGCATCGTCCCGACGATCGTCGCTTCGACGCTAGCCGAAGTGCGCGCCGCTGCCGAGAAGATCGGCGGCCGCGTCGTCATCAAGCCGAACATCGGCGCGGGTTCGTGGGGCGCG
This sequence comes from Coriobacteriia bacterium, assembly GCA_038249135.1. GTDB lineage: Bacteria > Actinomycetota > Coriobacteriia > Anaerosomatales > JAAXUF01 > JBBRWO01. The sequence continues at coordinate 71 of JBBRWO010000101.1, read as the reverse complement.
CACATCACGCACGCCGACGACCCCAAGCTGCCCGAGTACGCTGCCGAGCTCTTCGACGATGGCAAGCTCGT
>JBBRWO010000100.1:0-8003 GCA_038249135.1 Coriobacteriia bacterium | reverse complement strand
GGCGCGTGCCGCCACGCCAATGAGAACAAGAGGGTCTTACCGAGGCCTTACCAAAGGCTTGCCCGCGGTCCTATCGCCAGGTGCGTGGCCACTGGCCGAGGAACACTGCGCGAGCGAACGCGATGCGTTCGAGCACGAGCGTCAGGAGCGTCGCGGCGACCATCACGAGCGTCCACGACACCGCGGCGCCGAACCATCCCGCGCCGACGATCAGGAATGGCAGCACCACCATCTGCCACCCATAGAGCCCGAGCGTCTTTTGGCCCACGAACCCAAGCGGCGACAGAAGTCGCGGTGGCAGCAACCGGAAAATCGCCCACGACGCTCCCATACCCGCCAGCGCCGTCGCGAATCGGACGCCGGCGCCCGGAGGTGCCCACATCAGCAGCATCGGAAACGCCACGACACTTGCGACGGCTACCAACGCATCCAGCTTCGCCAAGCGCCCACGGTGTTTGGCCACCAGATACCCCGAGATGAAGAACGGATACAGCCACACGATCTTGTCGAGCCCGAACACCGTGGTCGTGCCGAGGAACAGCGTGGCAACGATCGCGACCGCGCCCGCTCCGATCCAGCGATCGCCCTGGCTCACCAAGCGCATCACCGTGAACAGCACGAACAGCCAGAAGAGAAGCCAGAGGAACCACATCTGCATCCCTGCATGCGGATCGATCAACGCCTGCCCCAGCCGCGGCAGCCACGCCGACGGCGGATAATGCCGTATCGGCAGTTCAACGAGAATCCACGCCAGATACGGAACCAGCAGCGCAAGCGCTTTGCCGCGTATGAACCGCAGCGGGCTCGTGCCTTCTCGGCCAAAGAGCACGTAGCCTGAAAGAAACGTGAACAGCGGCATGTTGAAGGTGACCATGACGTCGACCGTCTGAGGCGAGAGGCCCACGAATTCGCGACGGAGTCCGAGGACGTGCGTGAGGACGACGAGCCCCATCGCAAACAGCTTGAGGGCATCGATGAGGTCGTTGCGACCGGCGGGTGGGGATATTGTGGCGGGAACGGCCGAGACCATCGGCGAGTCCTCTCTTGCGAGTTCGAGGGGAACCGTGGAGCATGCTCGCCGAGGCCGTCGTTGCTGGCATTCTGAGCGACGGGTACATGGTAGCTTGAGCGTACACGACCGTCGACGAGGAGACGCCTGCATGAACGCCTTGTGGCTCGAAGACCGCGCGCTGTCCGTGCGCACCGTACCTGTGCCGAGGACGTGCGGCGAGGCGCTGGTCAGAATCCGACTGTCGGGCATCTGCGGCACCGACCTCGAACTGACGCGCGGTTACTACCCCTACACCGGCATTCTGGGCCACGAGTTCGTCGGCGAGGTGGTGGAGTCGCCGGACGCGTCGTGGGTCGGCGCGCGCGTGGTCGGCGAGATCAACGCGGCATGCGGCGGCTGCTCGGCGTGCGCCGCTGGTCGTCCGACTCACTGCGAGTCGCGCACCGTGCTCGGCATCGTGAACCGGGACGGCGTCCACGCTGAGTACGCCGTGCTACCGCTCGCCAATCTGCTCCGCGTCCCCGACAGTGTCTCCGACGAGGCCGCCGTCTTCACCGAGCCCATCGCAGCCGCGGTCGAGATCCTGCAGCAGGTCCACATCACGCCGACCGACCATGTGCTGCTCGTCGGCGCCGGGCGTCTCGGCCAGCTGGTCGCGCAGGTGCTCGCGCTCACCGGCGCGCACTTGGAGGTCGTGGCACGGCATCAGCAGCAGCGAGACCTCCTCCACGCACGCGGAATCGCCACCATCGCCGAGGAGGACGTCGCGTCGCGCAGCTACGACGTGGTGGTCGAAGCCACCGGCTCGCCCTCGGGACTCGACCTCGCGCGCGCAGCGCTCAGGCCGCGCGGCACCCTGGTTCTCAAGTCGACGTACGCCGGCGACGTGACGCTGAACCTCTCGGCGTTCGTGGTCGACGAGATCACGGTTGTCGGTTCGCGATGCGGACCCTTCGCGCCGGCACTCCGGCTGCTAGAGCGCGGCGACGTGAACCCCACTGCGCTGATTGCGGCCCGCTACCCGCTCTCGCAAGCGGTCGAGGCGATGGCTCTCGCGGCGCAGCGAGGCGTCATGAAGGTGCTGCTGGAACCGGACGCCTAGCGTTCAATCAACGCGTTCTTGATAGCGACGGCGAGCGACCTACTCGATCTCGACGTGTGATCCGTCGCAGAACGGCGGATTCTTGGTGAGTCCGCAGTTACAGATTGCGTAGGTACCTGCGGTCTCGATATCGAACTCCAGTGGCGTGATGCCGCTGCCCTCGTGCGACCCATCGCAGTACGGCACCGTCTTGGTCTTGCCGCACGCGCACCAGGCGTACGTGCCGGCTTCCATCTCGGTCATCAGCGGGTGACTCGTGGCTTCATCATTCTCGAACCTCGTCATGGCTCCTCCTTCTCGGTCGTGCACGGTAGACGCGAAATCGCTATGGCCGGACTTGCCAGCCGCATAGATGCCGAGGAAAAAGCGGTGTGGCCCCGGTGTGTCGTAGGGCACGAACGCCACACGATCTCCGGGCCGCACGACGTCGGAGATCGGACGCACGACGCGGTTGATGAAGATGCCTTCTATCTTCTCGGCGGGGAGGCCGAGGAATGTGGCGAGAGCGGATCCGGTGACCCCTCCAGTGGGCACGATCAGGCGGAACTGGCTCGGCAGGCCAAGCGCGTCACACTCGGGACGCAGGCTGCCGAAGATGCGCATCGTGACGTCGTCGGGCGACTCGGGGGCCGTCGTTACAACAGGTAGTTGATGTCTGATGTTGCTGTCGGGTAGGACCATAGCCCCTCCTTCACCGCCGCTCGCGTCGCGCCCATGCGGATGGCCAGCGCGAATACGTTGATGAGCTCGTCGACGTTCACCCCCAGCAGGTGCGCGCCGAGGATTCGATCCGACTCTCGGTCGATCACGATCCGCGCACCGCCGTGAGTCATAGCCAGACGCTGCTGAGTGAACCAGGTGCCGGTGTCGTGCTCGAGAACCTCGAAGCGCGCCGGGTCCGCCAGCGCCTCCTCGGCCGACATGCCCACGGCCGCCAGCGGTGGATCGGTGAATGCAACGGTGGGTGTGACGGCGCCGTCAAAGCTCATCGCTCCGCCCAAAATGTTGGCGGCCGCGATCGAGCCCTGGCGCACGCCCACCGGCGTCAGGGGCAGCCCAAGGGCAGCGGCATCCCCTACCGCCCACACGTGCGGGTGGCCGGTACTGCGCAGGGATGCATCAACGTTGACGCCGTGATCGCTCACTTCGATGCCCAGCAGCTCAAGACCCATCCCCCGGACGTTTGCGACCCTACCGGCACCGTGGACCGCCAGATCCGCAGTGAGCTCGCCGGCGGAAGTCGCGAGCAGCAGCGCGTTCGATCCTTGCGTGATTCCCTCAAGCTCCAGATCGGTCAGGACCCGGATGCCCAGCACCCGATACCGGTCCACCAGTATCTGCGTGAGAAACGCATCGAAACCGGAGAGGACGTGGGCCGATCTGTGGATGATCGTCACGTCCGCGCCGGCTCGCGCCGCCAGATCCGCAAACTCGAACGAGATGTAACCACCGCCCACAAGAACGATGCGCTGCGGCAGCTGGTCGAGTTCCATGAACTGCGCACTGCTCGTCAACAGGTGCTCGCCGACGACATCGAGTGTCCGCGGTCGAGCGCCGGTGGCAATCACGAGATCGGCAGCCGCGAGAGTGCGTGCCCCCACGGTGACCTCCACGTCGCCGGTCACCTCGGCGCGCCCCGAGAGGAGTTCAACTCCCGCGTCGGTCAGCCAATCGGTGATCCCCTGCGGCACGGGATCGGTGAACGAGCGTTTGCGCTCAATGAGGTCGGACCACGAGATCGCCGAGACCCCCTCGATACCCACGCCGATGAGTGCCTCGGTTCGCGTGACCGCCTCGGCGGCGGCAACCAGCACCTTCTTGGGGTCGCACCCGCAGCGCGCACAGGTCCCGCCAAACGGGTCCTGGTCGATGACCGCGACTCGTTTACCGGCCTCGGCGCATGCCGCGGCGACAGTCTGACCCGAGACGCCGCTGCCTATGACAATCACATCGAATCGCTCCATGACACCGCTTCCGTTTGCCGGCACTCTGAAGTGCATACCCGCCCGCGGCCCTCGTCGGACTGCGGGTGGGTCAGGTGCGCGTGCGGGTGCGGAGCCGGGTGCGCGTGCGCTGTGGGGCGCGCGGCCCGCGTGGGTTACTCGGCGGGACCGGCGGTGTCGCTGGCCGGTTCGATGCTGGTCGCCTCGATCTCGGGCCCAGCCATGCGGATGGACGCTCCGTCGAGTCGCTTGCCCTTCACGATGACCGCGAGACCCTTGTTGGCGCTGGTCTGTGCCGAGAACTTGTCGGCGTTCGCGATGACTGCAGCTATGCTACCGACGTTTCCTTCGGCCTGGGTACCGTCGAGCACCGCCCAGAAGCCGCCCTCGAGATCCTGGTATTCGAGGGTGCCTATCGCCATCACCGTGCCGTCGGGCTGATCGTAGAGACCGGGTGCCAGCTTCGAGCCCGCTGCGTCGCCCGGGGGTGTCTCGACGGGCGCGCCCACGGCGGGCTTATCGTTTGAGCCGTCGGCTGAGGGCTTCTCGGCCGAGCAGCCCATGAGCGCGCTGGCGAACAGCGCGATGGCGATGAGAACGAGCAAGCGGATGCGCATGAGTGACCTCCCGTGTCGATGAACCTTGTGTCCCTCAGACGTGCAGCGGAGGCGTTGGGTTCACGTCACTCCTCAGACGGCAGGGGTCTAGCGGAAATCCGCTGTGTTGTCGTATCCGCGCTGCTCCCAATAGCCCTTGTAGGTGGGATCGCTGCTCAGCTCGATCTCGGTCACCCATTTGGCCCACTTGTAGCCGAGCTTGCTCTCTGCCACCACTTGGAACGGGAACCCGCGCTCAGCCGGGAGGTTCACGCCGTTCATCTGGTAGGCAAGAAGCAGGTCGCGGTCGAGTACAAACGACAGCGGCAACGACGTGGTGTAGCCGTCGTAGCAGTGGAAGATGACGGTGTTGGCGTCGGGCCCTACGCCCGCCTTGTTGATGACGTCTGTCAGGCGCACGCCGCGCCACAAGATGTCGACGCTCCAGCCCTCGACGCAGTTGAGCGTGACCGCCTTCTGCGCATTGGGAAGTGCGACGACGTCGGCGTATGACATCGTGGTCTCGGTCTCGACCTCACCGGTGATCTTGAGTTTGTACGTCGACAGGTCCACGTACTGCGGCCCCTTGATGGAGTTTTCCCGGAAGTCCTCGATCGAGCTCAGCTTCTTGCCTTTGTACTCGCGAACCTGAACCGCCGCGAGCTCCGCGATCGGGGTCGCATCGACCGAAGCAGCCGAGCCGTTCGACGAGCCACCACCCGCAGGCGAGCAGCCCGAGAGCGCAAGTGCGAGTGCCGCGCCCAGCAGCGCAACCGCGGCTGCGCGAACGCAAAGACGATCTGTCCCAGTCATCAGCGACTCCAGAAGTAGTAGACGAGTGCGGTCAGCAGCAGGAATGCAAGGAACAGCACCGCACATCCGATGGCGAACGAGCGGGTCAACTCCGCGTCAGGGCTGATCTGGCGGTCCGGGGCACCGTCATGAGGTGCTCCCACGGACCCCCGTGCCGACGCCGTGCGGGATGGACTCACGCATCCTCCTGATTTGTGCGCGTACAGGGCGGCGAAGCTCGTTGCTTGTTGTTCATACCCGCTCGCGACCGCCGCAGCGTCCAAACGCGACCCTCAAGGCAGGGAAATCGCCTCCGGCGCCGAAAGGTATGGGTGTCGTCCGATTATCCTCGGAGGGTTCAATGACGCGCTCCAACGCCGATCCCACCTACGATCCCACTCTGCTCGCGCTACTCAGCGTCGCCGAGGAGGGGCTTCTCGGCGTCACATCACACGGGGTGCTCGGGTTCGTGAACCCGGCGGCGTCACGGCTTTTAGGCCTGAGCACCGACACCATCGTTGGCAGCGACCCCTCGGCATTGGCGATTCCTGCGCTCGTGGAGCGGATCAGGAAAGCACTCGCGCCAGGTGGGCGGGCCAGCACCGTTCGAGTCGAACTGGGCGAGAAGCTGCTCAGATGTCGAGTGACCCGCTCCTCGGCCAAGGACGGCGGCGTGGTCGTCGTCGTTCGCGACGAGACTGAGCTTGCTGACGAACGCAACCGCACGGAAGCGATTCTGGCCGCGACCGGCGACGGTCTGGTGTTGCTCGCTCCCGATGACGAGATCACCTACATCAACCCGGCTGCCTGCGAGATGCTGCAGGTCAAGCCGAGCCGCATCGTCGGCACGCGGGCCTCGATCGACGCCCTGCTGGGCGTGGAGACCGTGCGCGATCCGGAAGCCCAGGCGCGGTGCAGCGATGTCAAGCACTGCGGCCGGCTCGAGTGTCCCGCTTACACCAGCACCGAACTTCGCTGCTGGCTTGTTACCGGCACTCTGTGTCATCCGGAAGATGGCCCGTGCACCTTCGACAAAAAGCGTGAGGAGTGCCAGACCTGCGACTACCACGTCACTTACGCCGAAGCGTTCGACCCACTTGACGCGGACTCGATGAGCGAGGTCGAGCTGCCCGGGGACGACGGAACGCTCGTTCTCAAAGCACGCGTCTCGGCGGTGGTCGACGAGGGCGGCAACTACATCGGTCGTGTGCTCGCGCTGCGCGACATCACCGCGGAGCGCGAGATCGCGGACATGAAGAACGAGTTCGTCTCGACGGTCAGCCACGAGTTGCGCACCCCGCTCACCTCGATCAAGGGCTACGTCGACCTGATCCTCGATGGCAGCGCCGGCGAGATCAGCGAGATCCAGACTGAGTTCCTCGGCATCGTCAAGGAAAACTCCGACCGGCTGGTCGAACTGATCAACCAGATGCTCGACATCAGTCGCATCGAATCCGGGCGTGTGCACCTCAAGGTCGAACCGCTCGACATCGCCGAGTCGGTCGGCGGCGCGGTCGATACCTTCCGAGCCGTGCTACCGCAGAGTGGGCACTCGATCACGGTGTCCGTCTCAAAGAAGCTGCCGCAGGTCGCTGCGGACCGTGACCGCGTGGGGCAGGTGCTGGTCAACCTCATCAGTAACGCGCTCAAGTATTCGCCCGGCGGCGGCAAGGTCACCGTCAGCGCGCGTCACGAGGGCGACGCCGTGATCGTCTCGGTGACAGACCAAGGCCTCGGAATCAGCCGAGAAGACCAGAAGCGGCTGTTCACCAAGTTTTACCGCGTGGATACGGCGATGACCCGCGAGATCGGCGGTACGGGTCTGGGGCTCTCGATCTGCAAGACGATCCTAGAGCTGCTCGGTGGGTCCATCGGCGTCAAGATCACGGCCGGCAAGGGCTCGACCTTCTGGTTCAGCCTCCCGGTCGCTCCTGAAGAGCTGGTGCGCACGCCATCGCTCGAAGGCCCTGATTCCGTCGGCGGCACGGTGCTTGTGATCGATCGGGATCCGGACGTGGCGGACCTGATCGAGACGTACCTGGTCAAACGGGGCTACGACGTGGTCAAAGCACACACGGCCGATGAGGCGCTTGCGATCGCGCTGAGAATCAGGCCACGTGCGATCACGCTCGACGTGATCCTCGATGAAGGCGACGGGTTCGATCTGCTGCACCGGCTTAAGGAACACGACGAGACCCGGGACATCCCCGTAGTGGTGCTCTCAATCGTGTGCGACGAGGGCAAGAGCTGCCGCATGGGCGCGGCCAACTATCTCGAGAAGCCGATCGATCACAACCGACTTCTCTCGATGATCGACGACATCGTTGGCGGGATCGATTCGCCGGTGGCGCTCGTGGTCGATGACGATCAGAGCGTCGTGAAGGTCCTCTCGGAGACGCTGCGCCGAAAGGGGTTCGCCGTCGTGGCAGCCTACAACGGGCTCGAAGCGGTCGCGGCGCTGGGCAAGCGAATCCCGGACATCATCGTGACCGACCTGCGCATGCCCAAGATGGATGGCTATGATCTCATCCAGCGCGTGAAGACGACGCCCCATTGGG
>JBBRWO010000099.1:0-8042 GCA_038249135.1 Coriobacteriia bacterium | reverse complement strand
GCGTTGCCCACACGGCGGGTAATTCCGACAACTTCACGTGGCAACATGCCCAGCGACACCAAGTCCTCCGCGTCCACGGAGAACCCCAAGGCCCCAGCCACAAACACAGCAGTAAGGTCACCAGCGGAGCAACCCGCGGCGCTCAGCACCGCAGTGACTGCCACCTGTATCGCCGCGATCGCGAGCTGAACTTCCCGTACATCGAGTTGACTCAGAGACAAACAACCTGGGCCTTCCCCAAACGCGAAGAACACGACGCCTGCGGAGTCCCTGTCGAAACGGGTCTGAAGCGGGCCGTCCTGCACGAACAGCCCGGACCCGTCGATGTGGCCGAGTCGCCGCAGCATCGCCACTGCCGAGAACACACCGGAGCCCGAGAGCCACTGCGGCTCTCCCCCACCCAGAACCTCAAAGCGGACCTCACCTTCGCTCGCAGCCGTCACCCTCGTGATTGCACCATCTGCTGCCGGCCCACCACACGCGATGCCCGCTCCCTCGAAGGCTGGTCCGGCGGCCGCAGATGCCACCGTGAGCTTGCCGCCTGAAGCCAGCACTATCTCGGCGTTGGTTCCCAGATCGACCATGAGTACCGGTCCGCGCGTACTGAGTATCCCGGTGCCGACTACCGCCGCGACCGTATCTCCGCCAACAAAGCTCGCAATGGGGCCGAGTACGGAAATCTCCAGATCAGGAGCGAGCTCCGTTGAGAGTCGCGGCGACGCGAAGGTCGAGTCGTACACAGGCGCGGTAAACGGATGGGCTGCAAGACCGTTGAGATCAGAACCCGTGAGCAGACCGGCCATGGCGCTGTTCCCCGCGATGACCAGCCGATGTACCCATGCGACCGATACCGAGGCCATGGAGGCTGCGGCGTTCAGCGCTTCGAGAACGGAAGTCTCCGCTGCCAAACGCAGCGAGTCGCCGGCACCTTGCTGAGCCGCTGCGATTCGCGACAACACGTCCGCGCCGGCTGACTGTTGTCTGTTGGCTACTGATGCGCGGCCGAGCTCCCGCCCGGTCTCAGCGTCGATCAACACGGCGGCGACAGATGTCGTGCCCAGATCAATAGCCGCAACGAGATTGAGTTCGCGAGAGTCCACATGTGTAGAGCGAGCGGACGACGGGGTGCGGCTGACGAGAGGACGCACCTCGACCGGCACCTCGACCCGCGCTCTGCACGCAAGTCGCACTCCCTTTGGCGCGCGCGACAATCCTTGGAGCTCTGCATCATCCGGTTCCGACAACGCACCCGAGACGATCTTGACGCCGCAGGATCCACAGACGCCACGTCCGCCGCACGGAGCAGGAATCACGATGCCCGCGGCCTCGGCCGCGTTCAAGACCGTGGTGCCGGGCTCGACCCAGACAACCGTACCGTCGGGCGCGAACGTGATCGGTACTCGCGTCGGCACGGTGGTCACTCTCCGCCGAAGATGACCATACCGTGCGCCAGAGAACGCCCGCCGATCACGTGAACGTGCAGGTGAAGAACCGTCTGATTCGCATCAGGGCCCGTATTCACGATGGTGCGGTAGCCGCTTTCGGCGATACCTTTGGCCTGCGCGACTCTCGGCACGGCTGAGTAAAGTGCTGCCAGCGTCTCCGCCGGGATGTCGTCGTTCATGTCGGCGTAGTGGGCTCTGGGGATGATCAGCGTGTGGACGGGCGCCTGCGGCGTGATGTCGTCGAATGCGATGACGTAGTCGTCCTGATATACGATCGCAGCCGGTATCTCGCCGCTCGCGATCTTGCAGAACAGGCAATCGTCCACGCTATTCGCCGCCCGACACGAGATCGTCTGCGACGTCCGGCTCGAGCTCGCCGATAAGCATCGTGACCTTCTGCTGAGCCTCGGTCAGACGCGTCTGAAGCGCCCGCAACAAGACGACTCCTCGCTCGTATCGAGTCAGGCTGTCCTCGAGTTCGAGCTGGCCGCTCTCGAGAGCCGCGACGATGGCGTCAAGCTCACTCAGTGCGTCACCAAACGACAGATCATCGGGTGTAGCGCATGCGGATTCGCTCATCTATTCCTCCAACTCCTTGGTGGTGGTTACGGTGGCACCGATCGTACCGTCGCCTACTCGGACGTTGATCGTTGCATCGGCAGAAACCTGCCCGATTGACTTGATGACGGAGCCGTCCATTGCGAACGTCGCCGAGTACCCCCTGCCGAGGATGGCCAGCGGCGAGAGGTCGTGCAGCCGCGCGGACGCGAGCGCGATTCCGGCCTCACTGCGTTGCGTGATGCGGCTCCCGACCAGAACCATGCGCTCGCGTGCCCTCGTCAGTCGCAGCCCATCTCGCTGAAGCCGCTCGGGCAGCGCACGTGACAACCGCATTCCCGCAGTGTCGAGAGCTTGGGCGGCAGGCCCGAGCACGACGTGTGGATCGCTGAATACCGCGCGGTCCGCGATCCGGGCGACGCGATGGGTGGCGATTCGCACGCGCGACTGTAGCGCCTGACCCAGCGCCCTGCGTTCGCGCACGAGGACCGTGCCGAGGTCAGCGATATCGGGAGCAACAGCCTCTGCCGCGGCGGTGGGAGTGGAAGCGCGTAGGTCAGAGACCATGTCGGCGAGCGAGGTATCCGGCTCATGGCCGATGCCGGTCACAATGGGCACAGGACACTCCGCAACAGCCCGAGCTACCTCCTCGGACGAGAAGGGCATCAGGTCCTCGTAGGAACCGCCGCCTCGAACAAGCAAGATGACGTCGGGCTCGGTGGCTGCGGCGGCTTGAAGACCCCCAACAATCGCCGCTGGTGCGCCTTCGCCCTCCACGGCAACACCGGCAACCAGCAACTCCGCGAGCGGATAACGCCGGCGAAGCGTACGCACAACGTCGTGGATCGCCTTCCCTCGCGGTGATGTCACCACGGCGATGCGCTGCGGATAGCGCGGCAGAGCCCGCTTGCGCTCCGGACGCATGAGCCCTTCGGCTTCGAGCTTACGGGCCAATGCCGCTACCTGAAGTCGGAGATCGCCCTCGCCCGCGAGCGAGAGGGACCGCACCTGGAACTGCATCCGCCCCTTGGGCACGTACGCAGAGAACGATCCGCCGATCTCAACCAGCATTCCGCAGCGCAGTGCCACACAGGAAGCCTCGTACTGGTCGCGCCACATCAGACACGGCATCGCCGAACCGCGGTCGGACACCGTGAAGTAGGCGGCCTTGTAGCCCGGCTTGTCGTTGAACTCCGATACCTCGCCGATGACGCGAATGCGAATCGTCTCAAGCGCCGTCTTGGCGCAGGTCATCGCTTCGGTCACCGACATCGGGCGCTGCTCGGCCACGTTCCCCCTCCGAAGTACGTACGGTCGTACCTGTCAGTCGCGTCGGGCGAGCCCGATGTAGTACAGAAGCTGGAGCGCCGCGATCAGTGCCGCCGCTACATACGTCAGTGCTGCAGCCGTGAGAACCTGGCGCGCGCCCGCGAGTTGTGCCGCATTCACAGCACCGGTTCCCTCGAGGTTGACGAGTGCTCGACGCGACGCGTCGAACTCGACCGGAAGCGTGACGATCTGGAACGACACGGCACCGGCATAGAAGAGTATCCCTAGCCAAATGAGTCCCGTGAACTGGAAGATGAATCCGCCCATGATCAGTATCCACGCGGCACTTGAACCGATGTTCACCGCGGGGACCATGGCGGTACGGATGTTTCCCCACACGTAGCCTCGCGCGTGCTGCACCGCGTGTCCGGCCTCATGCGCCGCGACACCTGCGGCGGCGACACTGGCAACACCGTACACCGCTGACGAAAGTCCCAGCGTTTTCGTGCGCGGGTCATAGTGATCCGACAGATCGCCCGGCACCTGCTGGATCGCCACTTCCTGCAATCCGTTGGCGTCCAGCACACTACGTGCGACCTGCGCGCCGCTCAGCCCACTGCTCACTTCCACGTTGCTCCACTTACGAAACGAGGACTTGATGTAGCGCTGTGTCAGGAAACCCAGGATGGTCGAGACCACCATGAGCGCAATCCATAAGGGGTCGAAGTACATACGGTGCTCCTTTGCCTATCGCTTCTTGCTGTCGTTGATCACAGGCCTTGCGGCCGAGTTCTCGGAGACGCACGGCTCTATCGAGAGAAGTCCGTCTCGCAAACGCATAACAAGTGAACCATCCAGCAGTGACACGAGCTCGTCACCCACCATCTCTCTGCGCCATCCCTCTAGCAAGGGGCTTGCCTCTCGCTCGCCTGCTGCGAGACGTTCGAGATCCTCCCTGGATGCGAGTAGCGGCATCGCCACTCCTCGATCATGCGCACGGGCGCGCACCAGCGCGACCATGAGATCCACAGCACCATCGATGTCGCCCGCAGGACGCTTGCGCTTGGTAATGGACGGCAACTCAGCATCTGACACGGCAAGTCCGCGTGAGACCGCCTCGGCAAGGGCTCTCTGAGCCGCTCGGCCGACCTTGTCGGGGACGCCCCGAATGCCGGCGACATCCTCGGCGGTCGTTGGGGACCTGCGCGCTATCTCGACGATGCTCTCGTCGCCGAGAATCCAGCGCTTGGGCACGTCTCGGCGCTGAGCCTCGAGTTCGCGCCACGCTGCGACTTCACGAGCGACGGCCAGCTGGCGGCGGTTGAGCGCTGACACGCGTTTGACGCGGCGCCACGTCTCTTCGGGGATGACCTCATAGGTCGCCGGATCCTCTATGTGCGCGAAGTCAGCAGCCAGCCAGCCGAGTCGGTCCTCGGCCTCCAGCGTCGCTACGAGTCGACGATGCACCTCGGGCAGGTAGCGGACATCGTTCAGAGCGTATTCCACCTGCGTGGCCGAGAGAGGCCTGCGTGCCCAATCGGTGTAGGTGTCGCCCTTGTCCAGGGTGACGTCCAGCACCTCCTTGACCAGCGCGCCGTAGCCTACCTGCTGCTGGAAACCGGCGAGCGTGGCCGCGACCTGTGTGTCGAAGATCGGAGCGGCGGCAACACCACAGAGCCGATAGAAGATCTCCATGTCCTGCGAGCCGGCATGAAACACCTTGACCACATTGGGGTCGACGAGGAGGTCGCACAGTGGAGACAAGTCGTCGATGGTAAGCGGATCGACAATGGCGGCGATGTCGTCGGTACCCAGCTGAATCAGGCACAGACGAGCAAAATAGGTCTTCTCACGCATGAACTCGGTGTCAACTGCGACGGCCTTCGCCTTGCGCAGCTCAAGCACCAACTCACGTAGCGCCTCGGTATCAGTCACATACACGCGGGTAGCGCTCCTCTCCAGGTGGCACGTTCTCGTGCCGTAACGGGTCAAACAGCCCTGCATCCTTGGCACATGCCCGCTCGGGTGTCTTATGATGAGAGTAGACGACCTGAGGTGCCCTGACGAGGTCGCAGCTAGTGGAGACACGGCAGGTGGGACCGGCAATGCGGATTCTCGTGGTCATCAACAACCGTTCCGGCGGCAGCGACGGTGCATTGTACGACTTCATCCGTGCGCTCGGCGCATCCGGCGCCGAGGTAACCCTGCGCTACATCGTCGAGGGCACTGTCCTCGACGTGCTCCTGTATGACGCCAAGACGTTCGACCGAATCGTTGCCGCTGGTGGTGATGGCACGGTGGGCTCGGTGGCGTACACGCTGCGCGATACCGGAATCCCGCTCCTCATCTACCCCGCTGGAACCGCCAATCTCCTGGCGCTGAACCTCGCCATGCCGTTCGATGCGCGAGTGTTAGCCGAGACGGTCCTGACAGGTGCGACCAAGAAGTTCGACCTCGGCGAGATCGAACAGCCCGGCATGGGGTCGGACGGACCCACCCGCCAAGGCTTCGCCGTAGTGGCAGGCGCAGGATACGATGCGACGATCATGGAGACCGCGGCACCGCTGAAAGCCACGCTGGGTGCAGCGGCGTATCTGCTTGCCGCAGTGACCAACATGACGCCGACACCTGCGCGCTTTGAACTCGAACTCGACGGCAAGAAGCTCTCGATCGAGGGTATCGCCGTGTTGATGGTGAACTTCGGCAAACTGCAGTTCGACATGCCGGTGGCCAGAGGGGCCGATCCGTGCGACGGGCTGCTCGACATCGCGGTCGTGCGGACTCGCAACGTCGCAGGCCTTCTGCCAGCAGTGGTGTCCACGCTGCTTGACGGCCGCACCGACAGCGTGACTCCTGGCATCGACGTCTTCACGGCAGCGCACGTGAAGTTGAGCGCCTACCCGCCGCTGCGCATGCAGTACGACGGCGAGGTTGCCGACACGCTCACCCCGTTCTCGGCCAGAGTTCTTCCTGGTGCAGCCACACTGCTGCTGCCGCCAGACTCGCCGCACTGGGACTAGCGGGCGAGGAGATACGCGATGATCTGCGCCTGCTCCTCGGCGCTTACGACCGCTCCCTTGGTGCGCATACGGTCGATGGTCGTATTCCAGCCAGCTTCGTCCTTCTTCGCCGACTCGACGCGCTCGAGTGTGTGACACACGGAGCACCTTCGCTGGACGACAGCTGCGCCGGCTGACGCGGTGTCCGGAGCGTTTCCCTGTGGAGTACATCCTGCGATCGCAATGACCCCGATGACGCAGACGGTGCCCATGAGGTGCCCGGCGCGTTGTGAACTCGTACGTGCCATTCGTATCTCCTTCAATGCGCCAGCGGGTATGATTCAGATGCTATATACCCCTGCACCCCTAAAGTGAGGCTCCACGTGAAGAGGCGGCGCTCGGAAGTCACCCTCATCGCTCTGTTGATCGGGCTCGGGGCACTGCTGTATGCCGTGAGGTGGTGGGCCTTCCCAGGGACGATGCTCCACAGCGAGATGTGGCGCTTCCTCATCGGCGATGTGGCTTTCCTGATGATACAGATTGCGCTGGTCACCTTGCTGGTCGACCAGATGCTCCGTGCCCGAGAGAAGCAGGCCATGCTGCGTAAGCTGAACATGGTCATCGGCGCGTTCTTCAGCGAGCTGGGAACCGAACTCTTGGGCCGCCTGGCAGTCTCAGATGCCAATCTCGACCAAATCCGTGGCAGTCTCATCCCCTCGCAAAGCTGGACCGCGGGCTCATACGTTGATGCGCAGCACGCGCTCGAGAACCATCACGTCAGCATCGAATTCTCGGAAGGCGACCTCGGCGCGCTCAAGACACAGCTCAAGTCCGAGAAGCCGTTTCTTCTCAGTCTCCTGGGCAACCAAGCTCTGCTGGAGCACGAGGCCTTCACTGAGCTACTCTGGGCCGTCACCCACCTAGCCGAGGAGCTCGAGGCGCGGACAGCCTTCGACGATCTGCCCGCGCCGGACCGGATCCATCTTGCCGGCGACGTGAAGCGCGCGTATATGCTGCTGGTCCTGCAGTGGCTGGAGTACGTCAGGCATCTTCAGACGCAGTACCCGTACTTGTTCTCGCTGGCTGTGCGCGTGAACCCGCTGGATCCGGCGGCACACGCCGAGGTCACCTCGTAGCGGAGAAGCCGGTCACTCGTACTTCGCCGAGAGGAAGGGTTGAGATCGCTGCGCGTCGTTGTCGGGCTCGACGTGCACCACGACGTCCTTGAGCCCCGCGTACTCCGAGCACAGTGACTGTTCGAGCCCCTGCGCGATGCGATGTCCCTCATCCACCGTGATCGACGGGTCCACCAAGATGCTGATGTCCATCTGCACGAAGGCGCCCATGCCGCGCGTCCGGATATTGTGCGCACCCTTCACGCCAGCAAAGCTCAGAACGGTTGTGTCCCGAAAGTTCTGTAAGTCGCCCTCCAAGCTTGTTCCAGTCTAGCTGACGGCGATCAGCTTTGGCATCTCCCTCCGCTCGGCCTCGAGCACTTCGGCCAGCGCGTCCATGTCGAGGAAGCGTCGGTTGGTCATCCATACCTCGCTCGTCTCGACGCACAGGGCGCTGACAAGCCGCAGGCAGCTTTCCTCGTTCGGGAAGATGCGCACGACGCGTGTGCGGCGTTTGATCTCCTGATTGAAGCGTTCCAGCGCGTTGTTGGTCCGCAGGAACAGGCGGTGTGTGGCCGGGAAGTGCAGCACCGCCAGACACTCCTCGATGCTCTCGTCGAGGGCATCGGCGATCTTGGGGTGCGTGTCTCGCCATG
>JBBRWO010000098.1:0-8142 GCA_038249135.1 Coriobacteriia bacterium | reverse complement strand
GCCCGAGCAACTCGTCGCGGTGCAAGGCCTGCGCGAGATCAGGCGAGCCCAGCAGGGGATGCTTGCGATCGGTTTCCTTGCGCTTGCGGTCGCGGCGCTCGTCTCCTGGATCGCCGGTGGCCTTCTTGCCCGGCGCCTGACCGCACCTCTGGTCCGCCTCAAGTCAGCCGCCGAGGACGTCGCCGCCGGCAACTGGGGCACCCAGGTCGCCGAGGAGGGCGACATGGAGACAGCCTCCCTCGCGCGCTCGTTCAACCGCATGTCCACACGCGTTGCCGACACCTATGCGGCGCAGAAGGCCTTCGTCGCCGACGTCAGCCACGAGATCCGCACGCCGCTCACCTCGATCCGTGGCTTCGCCGAGGCGATGCTCGACGGCACGGTCACGCAAGAAGAGCAGCGGCGACGCGCACTCACCGTGATCCGCGACGAGGCGATGCGCATCGACGACGTCTCGCAGACGCTGCTCGCACTCTCGGAGCTCGACGCCGGTGCGGTCACGTTCGCGCACGAGCCGATTGACGTGACGCTCCTCGGCGACGCGTTGAACGGCCGCTTCTCGACCACCGCCGAGCAACTCGGGATCGAACTCGCCATGGCGCTGGACGGTGGTGGGCGCGCTCCGCTCGGCGATTCCGACCGACTGCTCCAGGCGACGTCGGCGCTGGTGGCCAACGCGCTCGCCTACACCCCCGCGGGTGGTCGGGTGCGCGTGAGCCAGCACGTGGAGGGCGAGCGATGGCTGCTTGCGATCGACGACTCCGGTCCCGGCATCCCCGCCGAGAAGCGCGCAGAGGTCTTCGAACGCTTCGCACGCCTGGATGCATCGCGCGCAAGCGACAGGGGCGGCGCGGGGCTCGGGCTGCCTATCAGTCGCCGGCTGGTGGAGCTGATGGGCGGCGGGGTGAACGTCGATGACAGCGAGTTGGGTGGTGCGAGACTCGTGATTGAGCTGGAGGCACAGGGCTTGCAGGACTGATGAAGAGCGGCGGCCGCCGGCTGACAACTCAATCCAAACTCAATGCTCCGACAACGTGAGCACAACGCACGGGGGCGATAGTCATGACAGGAAATGATTGCGCCGCTACTGAGCGGCCCGACAGACGAGGTGCGCGATGCACAAGAACACCATGAAGATCGGGACCACCGTTCTCGCGGCAGCACTCATCGCAGCGGTCGCCGCGCCTGCGTTCGCCGGTCCGCGTATGGGAGCAGGCCAGTTGAGCAGCCAAGTCGCAAGCCGGACCGCCGAGATGAAGTCGAAGCTCGCCACCACAGGGCCTGCAGCCAAGGGCCAGATGCGCGAGCAGATGATGAATCGTATCGAGAACGTGCTCAGGGCGCGCAAGGCTCGTTTTGACGCCGCCCAGGCCAACGTCAACAAGCGCATCGCCCGAGTGACCGTGCTCGCCGACAAGGTCGAGGCACTCGGCGGCGACGTCACCACTGCTCGCGCCGCGCTCGACTCGGCCCGCAATCATCTGGCCAAGGCCAATGAACTCGAGGCGATTGCAATCGCCAAGTTCAAGGCGATCCCTGATGCGGCAGACAAGCACGCGGCTTTCGTCGAGGCTCGCTCGGCGGCCCGTCTTGCCGTCGCAGAGCTCAAGGCCGCTCGCGTCGAACTACGTACCGCAGCACAGAGCCTGCGCGCCACCATCGAGCAGCTCAAGTCAGAGGTCGAGACAGGGACCGTGGATGCGCAGTAGTCGAATCATCCAGACGAGTGTGGCGGTGCTGCTGATTGCGGCAGCGCTCGCCCCGCTCGGTTGCAAAGCGAAGTCCGTCGAGTCGGGTTCACCGACCGGCGGTTCTTCTGTTGTCGCGAGTAGCGCCGTGACGACCGGAGCTGGCGTTGCCACGGGCACCTCGTCGCCCGGCGGCTCCTCGGCACAGGGGACCGGCAAGATCACGGTGAGCGAGGCCGCTGCACTCGACGCGGAGCTCGCCGCAATCCAAAAGGAGCTCGACAAACTGAGCGTCCCCGGCGATAGCGACTTCGGCAACCTTGAAGCCGGCCTGAAATAGCGCCTAGCGGTCCTCGGGCAAGTAGCTGTTGCGAACGTCAGCGACCAGATTCCCGTCTGTGATTTCGAGGATGCGGTCGGTCCTCTCGGCGATGGAGCGGTCGTGCGTGACGATCAGGAACGCGGTGTGCGTCTCGCGGCTGATCTCGCGGAAGAGGTCGTAGACGAGGTTGGTGTTTGTCGTGTCGAGGTTGCCGGTGGGTTCGTCGGCGAGCAGGATCGCAGGTCGATTCATCAGCGCACGCGCGATGGCCACACGCTGCTTCTGGCCGCCGGAGAGCGCGTTGGCGTTCTTGCCGCTCATCCCGTCCAGGCCCAGCATCCCCAAGGTCTCCTCGGCGCGCGAACGGATCTCCTCGGTGGGGAGCTTGCCGGCGATGAGTGCGGGCATGGCGACGTTCTCGTAGACACTGAACTCCGGCAGCAGGTAGTGAAACTGGAAGACGAATCCGATCATCTCGTTACGCATGATGGCCCGTGCAGGCTTTGTGATGGTCGCGCTGTCGATGCCGTGGTAGAGCGCAGTGCCGGCGGTGGGTGTGTCGAGCAGTCCGAGCAGGTTGAGCAACGTGGACTTGCCGCTGCCCGACTGGCCGATGATCGACGCGAACTCACCGTTGCAGAGGTCGAACGTCACGCCCCTGAGTGCCTGAGTCGCGGCTTCGCCCTCGCCGTAGGTCTTAGCGAGGTTCTTGGCGGCGAGCAGCATGCCGAAGTCGCATGTGCCTGAGTCGTCGGATGCGGACACGCCGTCGAGAGCGCCGCCGGGGGCGGTTTCGGGAGCGTCAGCCATTCTGGATCACCTCGATCGGGTCGAGCTTGGAGGTGGCCCGGATCGGGATGATGGAGGAGAGCAGCGCCACGACGATTCCGATAGCTGCCGAGACGGCGACGAACGTGGGATCCATCGAGATGGTGAACGGGGCTGGCGAGAGGCTGAAGAGCGCCAGAATCGCAAACGAGAGTAGTACGCCCAGCGCCGAGCCTGCGACGCCCAGCATCGCAGCCTGGAAGAGGAAGATGCGTCCGGCGGCCTTGTCTTCCAGACCCATCGCCTTGAGGATGCCGATCTGTCGCGTCTTCTGCACGGCGGCGATCGCGAGCGTCGATGCGATTCCCAATGCGACCGCCACGAGCACGAACCCCTGAATCATGTACGACGATGCCGACTGGGCGACCAAGCCCGCCAGCAGACTCGCATTCTGGCCCTGCCACTCCACCACGGAAACCCCCGGAAGTCGCGAGCTCCATGAACTTGCGACATCCTTGGAGTCGTAGGGCTGGATGAGCTGGACGTCGATCGCCTGGAACTCGTCGTTGGCCCAGCCCAGCACGTTTTGCGGCACCTTGCCCGACACGAACGCTTGCCGCCCGTTGAACTGGCTCGAACCCAGATCGAAGATTCCGGTCACCGTGAACGTTCCGCTCTGACCGCCGGTGAGTGCCAGCGCAATCGAGTCGCCGGCGCTGACGCCGTACTTCTCGGCGAACTCCTTGCCGACCATGATCTCGCCGTTGCCCAGCGACGCCTTGCCCGAGAGCGTCTTGTCGCTGATCTTGTAGATGCCGTCGAGTTCCTTGAGCTCTCCGCCGATCAGCCCGAGCGTTGCGCTGTCCGTGCCGTTGCTGAACAACGCAGGCACGCTCCTGACCGGCGCCACCGTGCCCGGCTTGATGCGCGGATCGTTGTAGACGACGTCCTTCATAGCAGGAGTGAACCGCACCGGGTCGCTCTCCTTGATGGCCTCAATACTCACCTGTGGCGCCGAGCCGATCGTGGTGTCGAGCAGGTTGGCCTGAAGACTGATGATGATTGAGCCGACGAAGATCTGCGTCGCGATCCCCACGGCGATACCGCAGGCGATCAGCGCCGATTGACCCGCGCTTGAGCGTAGGAAGCGCCACGCGACTCGAAGCGAAAGCACTAGCGTGGCCCCCCGTCGGGCGCGTCGGTCAGTCCCAATACCGCAAGGTCGAGGAGATCAACGGCCGGCCAATCGGCGTCGCGGGTGAATGCGGGACCGCCGACGCGGATGTCGCAATCCGGGACCCTCTTGCGAAGCTCCTCGAGGAATTCGCGCAGTTCCACGCGCTCATACAGCGTCGAGATCGACAGCACCACGAGGTCGGCACTGGTGCTCTGAGCCGCAGCGGCGATTTCTCCCAGCGGGGTGTTGGCGCCCAGAAACGTCACCGAGTAGCCAGCCAGCTCAAACCGATCCGCTAGCATGCGCAGGCCCAGGTCGTGCAGCTCGCGGGGCGGACTGGCGAGCAATACGCGTGTGTCTCGGCGCGGAACGGCTGCTGCCTGGCGCATGACCTCTGGGTACAGCGCCTCGACGATCGTGCGAATGGTGGCAGAGGCGTAGTGCTCCTCCCACACGCGTTCGGTTCCGGCTTGCCACGCCGTTCCGGTGTCCACCAGCAGAGGCCCGAGAACCTGTGTGTAGAGCTGTACGACGCCGACGACGCCGTTCGCGACGGCCGCGAGCGCGGTCTCTACAGCGACCCGGCGGTCGCGATTCGCAAGCGCAGAATCGAGTTGATGTCGCAGCTCGATCAGCGCCGACGCGTGCGTAGATGGGTCGGGCATTGCGCTCCTTTCGTCTACTGGCAACATACCCCATACGGGACTCCGGGAGCGCTCGCGACGCCAGATGTGAGGCTCGCCTCGCCTGCCGGTATGGTGCCGAGAAAGTGACGAGGGCGCCCAGAGTGCGCGGCGTGACGCTTCGGTATGGACATTGGCGGCCGTGCTCGGTAGAATCGCCTTCGCTGTGTTCCTTGCAGTCACCCATGTGGGGGTGTAGCTCAGCTGGTTAGAGCGCTGGCCTGTCAAGCCAGAGGTCGCGGGTTCGAGCCCCGTCACTCCCGCCACATGAATTCAAGCAGGCCGCCGGAGTCGAATCCCGAGCGGCCTGTTGCATTCTCGGGGGCGTCGGGCACGGTTCTACGGTGGACACAGCTGTGTGCTGCGATCGCCGGTCCGCGGGAAACGTGCCAGAAACGGAGCACCCACATGTCCGACGCCGAGAACTACGCGCTATGCCACTCGTGTGGCGGTCTGTGCTGCGCCCTGTATCTCGCGAACGACGCTGACGGGAACTACGAGGGCGACCAGTGGCTGCCTGACTACATCGAGTTGTGGATCGAGCGCCTGAGCACCAGTGGCGCGTTGGTGGTCGAGGGGACGCGGATGCGCGCGGGCGTGGCGGGGGTACCGCCACTTCACGATCCGCGACTGAGCTCCCTGCCGACACCAGAGGGCGAGGCTTACCGAGCGTCTCTTCCGCTCTGGGTCGATGTCCGAAAGTGCCAGTTCTGCCACCCGGATACCGGCTGCCTTTTGCCACGCGAGTACCGGGCGCCCATCTGCAACGAATGGGTCTGTGCTTTGTGGGAGGTGCCTGCGTGAACACGCTCTTCGTCGATGCCGATGCGTGCCCTGTCACGCGCGAAGCCATCACCATCGGCCGAGCCAACGGTTTCCGCATCATGCTGGTCGCCAACACGAACCAGAACTTCTCCCGCTACGAAGGCCGACCCGGAGTCGAGACCCTCACCGTCGGCACCGGACCTGACGCCGCCGACTTCGCCATCATCGGCGAGCTCGCGCCCGGCGACGTCGTCGTGACGCAGGATATCGGCCTCGCGGCAATGGTTCTGGGCCGAGGAGCCGGTGCCATCAGCCCTCGCGGACGTATCTTCTACCTGTCGACGATCGACATCGAGATGGAGGTCCGTCACGCCGAGAAAAAGGTACGTCGCGCAGGCGGTCGTACCGGCGGCCCCTCCAAGTTTGGCGACGAGGACCGTGAGCACTTTGTCGACCAGCTCGAGCGACTCATTCGCGACACGCGACGTGGCGACCTGTAGGTAGGTTCTCGGCGGGGGCATGCGGGTAGTATCGTCACAGTTGCACACAGGGAAATGTCCGACAGAAATCGGCTCTCGAGGAGACACGCAATGAGCAACTTCCCATGGGACCCATCGCTTGAGACGGGCTTTCCTGAGATTGATGAGCAGCACAAGGGGCTGTTCGCACTTGCCGACAAGCTGGCCATCGCGATTGCGAGCTGCGCGCTCACCGATGAGGGCCTGTGCGAAGAAGACGAGAACACCGTCGCCGATGCGGTCTACGGACTCACGGACTACTGCGTCGAGCACTTCGCCGACGAAGAGGCGCTCATGAAGTCCGCCGGATACCCCTCCCTTTCCGTGCACTGTTCGCTGCATGAGCAGCTGGCGGCGGAGACACTCGCCATCACCGCGCGCTTCTTCAACGACGAGGCGGTCGTTCCGGAGACGCTGGCGCCGTTCATCACGTCGTGGCTCTCCGAGCACATCCGCCGCCACGACATGCAGTTCGTCACGTTTCTTCGCGCGCAGCAGGCGAAGCCGCCGGCCGAGTAGTCGCAACGCTAGGGGCGACTCCTCTGCGCCGCGCATCCGTCCTCGATGTGATGGGTGTCACATGCGCATGCGGGTAAGTTCGCACGCGTTTCGCTTACAAGTGCATAGTCAGGTGACGTCACCATCACGGAGACATCACCATTATGGAGGTGCAGGCATATGAACAAGCCGGTTGCAGCAGCACTCGCGTTCGCGCTAGTCATCGCGCTCGCGGCACCGGGAGCCGCGCTCGCACGAGGCGGTAGCGGCAACTCAAGCGAACAGGGGCGCGATTCAGCGTCGAAGCATACGTCGTCCGCACAGAAGGGGAGCCGCCAGGCCGAGAAGCCAGGCGAGTCCGTCACCAAGGGTGCGCAGAAGGCCGCGCAGAAGGCCGATAAGGCTGCCCGCAAGGCACAGCATCGCGTCGACAAGGCCTCGCGTGACGCCAGCCGTCCCATCGACCCCGATGGTGATAGCGACGAGACGACGCGCTCGGCCGAGATGACGCGTTCGATTGATGGAACCCGTCCGGTCGGACCGGGAATCGCACATGCGTTCACGCGCATCACGGCAAATCTCGATAAGTCGCTCGCAAAGATCGCCGACGGTCGCAAGTCCCAATTGCCGCCCGGACTCGTTCGTACGTGGCTGAAGTTCGCCGGCTGGCTTGGCGTGGACACGACCACCATGCCTGGCTACGTCGCACCGGTTACCGATACGGGCACCGACACGACGTCGACCGTGGAGCCCACATCGACCGTGGAGCCCACATCGACCGTGGAGCCGACATCCACGATTGACCCTCCGGTTACGCCCTTCACGTTCTAGGCGTCAGCCCCACACATGCGTCACCCGTGAAGCCGGCGATTACGCCGGCTTCACTGCGCTCACGCGAACACTCGCGAATCGGCTGGCGTACATGGCGGGGCTCGTTGCGGTGGGAAAGTAGTTCTATGCTTGTCGAAGTTAAGTGATACCGCCTAGTATTTCGACGCACATCGAACTTGTTAAGAGGGGGAGCATGGGTACGCAGTCGAAGAAGCTTCGCCTCTCCGACGGTTTCGCCGGATGACGCCTGAGCTGTCCGCTGCGCTCGCAGGCCTCGGCCTCGGCGCGAGCCTCATTATCGCGATCGGCGCGCAGAACGCGTTCGTTCTGCGGCGAGGCATCCACCGCGATCACGTACTTGCGATTGTCGTCGTGTGTGTACTGTGCGACTGGGCGCTCATCGCGCTGGGAGCCGCCGGCTTCGGTGCACTCGTCAGTGCGTTTCCGCCGCTGACGTCCATCGCCGCCTGGGGCGGTGCGGCGTTCCTGGCCGTGTACGGGGCGATGGCGCTGCGCTCGGCGTTGCATCCCGGCACCCTGATCGCCGAGGAGCCCGCCGGCGCCAGCACCGACGCGGCAGCCGACGCGGCGGCGAACATCACCACCAGCGGCACCACCAGTGTCGATAAAGTACCGACTCTCGCCGGTTCCACGCGCGCAGCAATCGCCGCGGCGCTCGCGATCAGTCTGCTCAACCCGCACGTGTACCTCGACACCGTCGTGCTGCTCGGCAGCCTTGCGGCTCAGTACGAACCAACGCTCAGAGTGTGGTTCACGGCGGGGGCGATGCTCGCGTCGCTCGTGTGGTTCGCAGGCCTCGGTTTTGGCGCAAGACTGCTCGCGCCGCTGTTCGAGCGACCGGTCGCATGGCGTGTCCTCGACATCATTGTGG
>JBBRWO010000097.1:0-8156 GCA_038249135.1 Coriobacteriia bacterium | reverse complement strand
GTCGCCGAGGCTGCACGGGATTGTCTCGGGAAGCGACCTGCTGCTCACCGAGCGAGGCCTGCTACCGGTCGACGGCACGCTGCACACCACCAGCCACCCGGGCGTGTTCGCGTGCGGCGAGGTTGTGACCGGTCCCGGCTCGGCCATAGCGTCCATCGCGACGGGTCATGAGGCTGCCGCATCGATCCACCGGTTCCTCTCGGGCCAAAGCCTGTCTGCGGACCGCGTGTACCGGCCGGTCCCGATCTATCCGCGCTACCAGAAGCCGTCGCTCGTCGGCGTCGAGAACGCGCGCAGGCGCGCAAAGATGCCGCTTGCGCCTGGTGACGAGCGTGCCAAGGACTTCAGGCCGGTCGAGCTTGGCCTCACGCACCTCGAGGGGCAGCTGGAAGCCACTCGCTGTTTGCGGTGCTCCTCGGAGGTTTGCGTGGGATGTACGTTCTGCGCGAGGACCTGCCCCGATTACGCAATCCGCGTCGAGCGCATCGACGACATATCCGGACGCTGTGTCACCCGCTTCGACCTCGACGTCTCCAAGTGCTGCTTCTGCGGCCTGTGCGCCGAGCAATGTCCGACCAACGCGCTCCGTCACACCGGGCAGTATGAGCTCTCGTTCTACTCACGGGACCATATCGTCTTTGGCAAGGACGAGATGGCACGTGACGGCTCCGGGACTCGCGCGACCGGGGTCGACGGCACACATCCCGCGGCCGGAGACGGTGAGGCCTGGTGAGCGGAGTGACTCCTGACATCCTCTTCTGGCTACTCGCCGGCTTGGCGCTCGTCGGCGCGGCAGTGACCGTCTTTGTCCACGAGGTCATGCGCATGGTTCTCGGGCTCGGAGCATTCCTGCTGGCCGTCGCGGGATTCTTCGCCTACTACGGCTTCGGGTTCCTCGCGCTGGCAGAGATCTTCGTCTACGTGGGCGGCGTCCTGATCCTGATTCTGTTCGCGATCATGCTCGTCCACCGGACCGAGACCGGCCGGCCCGACCTCGAGTCTCGTCACGACGTCCTCCTCGCGCTCTCTGTCGCGCTGATGTCCGGGCTTGTCGGCATGCTGTTGCTGCCGGCAGTGGGCCGCATCGGTGTTGCGGCGGGCTCCAAGGGTCCCGAGGGCCTCGCCAAGATACTTCTCGGCCCGATGCTGGTGCCGTTCGAACTTGCCGGCGCGTTGCTGCTGGCGGCCTTGATCGCGGTCGTCGTCATCACGGGAGGGGAGAAGCGATGAGCTTGATCTTCCTCTCATGCGCGCTGTTCGGCCTCGGTCTCTACGGCATCCTGACTCGCCGAGACATCGTTGCGATACTCGCAAGCATCGAGGTCATGATGGGCGGTGCGTTGGTGCTGCTGGTCGGGTTAGGCTCCGCGGCACGCTTCATCAAGCCCGCGCTGGCAACCGCAGCCGCGTCTCCGGTCGAAGGTGTCGCGCTCATGGTCGTGGTGATCGCTGCTGCTGAGGCCGCTGTCGGTCTCGCGCTGCTCGTCGCGATCGCGCGTCGCAGAGGCGCCGTCCGCATCGATGAACTCACGGAGGTGAAGGGCTAGTGGCGACGCTCGTGAACGCGCCGTGGATCGCGGTGCTGCTGCCGGCCCTGCTCGCTGCCGTGATCGCGCTTGCGGGCCGCGCGGTCCGGCCCGCGATCGCGTGGGTCGCGTGGGTCGCAATGCTGGGCCCCATCGCGGTCACGGTGCTGGGAATCGGCTCGCTGATGGCGATCGGTGGCGCAGAAGCATCCGGTGAGCCCTGGGCCAGCGCGCTCGCATCTTCCGGAGCCGCGACCTGGTTCTCGGCAGGAGGCGTGACGCTTTCACTGCCGTGGGCGGTCGACTCCCTGACGGCGATCATGCTGCTCGTGGTGGGCATCGTGGCACTGATGGTGATGATCTTCTCCCTGGGCTACATGTCCGAGGACCCCGGGTTCGTTCGCTACTACGCGCTGCTGTCGCTGTTCACAGCCTCGATGACGCTCCTCGTCGTTGGCGGGTCGCTGCTGACGCTGTTCGTCGGCTGGGAGCTGGTGGGCGCGTGCTCGTATCTGCTGATCGGCTTCTGGTTCACGAAGCCGTCGGCAGCGGCGGCTGCGACCAAGGCGTTTCTCACGACCCGAGTCGGCGACGTCGGCCTCATGCTCGGCCTTGCGGTGCTGTGGACCGCGACAGGGTCGCTCGGCTATGCGGAGGTGTCAGAGGCGCTGCCTACACTGGCTCCTACCGCTGTGACCGCGGCGGCTGTTCTGCTCGCGATTGGCGCGATGGGCAAATCCGCGCAGTTCCCGCTTCACATCTGGCTACCCGACGCCATGGAGGGTCCGACTCCGGTCTCCGCGCTCATCCACGCGGCGACGATGGTTGCCGCCGGCGTGTTCCTTGTCGCGCGCATCTGGCCCGTCTTCGAGCTTGCTCCGGCAGCGCAGACTCTGTTGCTGATCGTGGGCACGATCTCGGCGTTGGGCGGCTCCGTGATCGCGGTCGCGCAGACCGACATCAAGAAGGTGCTCGCGTATTCGACTATCAGCCAGCTGGGCTTCATGTTCGCTGCGCTGGGCGTCGGCGCGTGGGAGGTCGCGTTCTTCCACCTGGTGACGCACGCCGCGTTCAAGGCGCTCCTGTTCCTGACAGCCGGCAGTGTCATCCACGGTTCCGGCACTCAGGAGCTCGCCGAGATGGGCGGACTGCGCAAGGCGATGCCCGTCACGTTCGTGGTCTGGCTGGTCGGGGTCGCCGCTCTTGCCGGCGTGCCGCCGCTGGCCGGATTCTTCAGCAAGGATGCGGTTCTCGATGTGGTGTGGCTGGGCGCTCCGGTGGCAGCCGTCGCGCTGTTCGCGGCCACTGCACTGACCGGGCTGTACTCGGCGTATGCGACTCGACTCGCGTTCTTCGGCGAGAGCCGTAGCAAGGTTCACGCGCACGAGAGCTCCACGGCGATGCTCGTACCGCTCGCGGTCCTTGCCGTCGGTGCCGCGACGCTCGGGCTTCTCGGCGAGCGACTCATCGCGGCACTCGGTGAACATCCGGAGCCTCTGTCGCTCCCGATAACGGCGATCGCGGTTGTGCTCGCTGCGGGGGGCGCGATGATCGGTTGGACGCTCGGGGGCCGGATGGCATCGGTCGCCCCGGGTACGGGTCGCAGCAAGGCGACGATGTTCGTGTTCAGCGGATTCAGGTTCGACGAGCTGGTCCGCACACTGGTGATCACGCCCACCGTGGCGATGTCGCGTGGACTCTGGGCGATCGTCGACCGGTTCGTCATCGACGGCGTGGTCGAGGGCTCCGCATACGCGACTCGGCGCGCTGGATCACGGCTCTCCAAGGCACATTCCGGCGATACGCAGGGCTATGTCGTCATCATCGTGCTCACCGTGGCGGTCATGCTTGCCGCCACCGTCTGGTTGGGGAGGTGACGACGATGGTGCAACTGGATCTCATGATCGTGGTGCCGCTGCTCTTCGCCGTGGCCTCACTCGTCGCTGGACGCGCGTCGTCAGCTGCGCCGCGCTGGATCGCCGCGGGCGCCGTCGCCGTACAGGCGGCATTGCTCGCGTCGCTCTCGTCCGCCGGAGTGTTCGCCGGCGAGAGGATCGTGGGCGTGGCCCCACAGTCTGCTGCCGCAGTCTGGGGCTTGGCGACGGACGGCCTGTCCACTCCGCTGCTGTTGCTCACGATCTTCATCGGTGCGGCCGCCATGGTCGCTTCGTGGAAGGTGTCGGATCGCCCCGCGACGCACTTCGCTCTACTGCTCGTGATGCAGGCTGCGGTCACGGCTGTATTCCTGGCTGACAGTCTCATCCTCTTCTACGTTGCCTGGGAGTCCGTATTGGTGCCGATGTACTTCCTCATCGGAGGATGGGGATCAAGCAATCGCCGCCATGCTGCCGCTAAGTACCTGATCTACATGTTCGCGGCCGGAGTGTTCATGCTGGTCGGCCTCATCTTGGCGATCATCGAGGTCGGGGGAGTGGGAACCATCTCCGGCATCACGCAGTCGGCAGCGGCCATCGTGACCCCCACACTCGTGTTCTGGCTGTTCATGATCACGTTCTTGGCCAAGGTGCCTGTCGTCGGCCTGCACACCTGGTTGCCGGATGCGCACACAGAAGCCCCCACGGCCGGCTCGATCCTGCTTGCTGGCGTGCTTCTCAAGATGGGCGGTTACGGCATCCTGCGGATTGCGATTCCGTTCGCACCGCAGGCGTTTGACGAGGCTCGACTCATACTCGCTGTGCTGGGCGTCATTGGCATCATCTACGGCGCCGCCATGGCGTTGACCCAGACCGATCTCAAGCGGCTGGTGGCGTACTCGTCCGTCGCTCACATGGGCTTCGTGGTGCTCGCGATCGCGGCAGCCACCACGGCGGCGTTCTCGGCAGCGCTGATCGCGATGCTGAGTCACGGCTTTGTCGCCGGCTTGCTGTTCTTCCTCGTGGGCTGCCTGTACGACCGCGCGCATACTCGCGAGCTCTCCGCGTTTGGCGGACTGGGCAAGATCATGCCGGTGTGGAGCGTCGCATTCGTGTTCGGCTCCCTGGCATCTCTCGGCCTGCCGGGTCTGTCCGGCTTTCCCGGTGAGTTTGTGACCGTTGTCGAGGCGTTCTCGGCGGTAGGTGTCTGGACTGCGCTGGCGACGATCGGGCTGGTTCTTGGCGCCGCCTACAACCTCCGAGCGGTGCGCGGCACGGTCCAGGGTCCGGTGAGCACTCTGGACGCGCTGCCCGCTCTTGGTGGGAGAGAGACCGTTCTGGTCGCCGCCTTCTGCCTCGCGATTCTCGCGCTTGGCCTCCAGCCCGTCGTAGTCGCACGCATGTCCGAGCAGATCCTCAGCGTGCTCAGCGCACTTGTCGGGGGTGCGTGATATGAACGCGAATCAGGTTCTGTTTGCGGTCTACGGCCCGCTGATCGTCGGAGCACTTGTGGCGCTCGGTGCAGACGCGCTGTCTGCGCGCAAGCTCGCGCTGGGTGCCGCCGCTCTTGGACTGCTGGTCGCTGCGGGCGTGGGCATCGCCACCGGGGTTCTTGCGCCTGTGGCCGATGTCGCCGACGTGCTTCGGGTGGGTGGACCGTTCTCCTCGGTGCCCGGCGTGATCGCACTCTGTGGTGCACTGGCGCTTCTCGGCGGATGGCGCACCCTTGCATCACGCGAAGGCGGGGGAACGACCGCCGGACTCTACGCATTCGCGGCCGCCGCCGCAGGTGTCGTCTCGGCTGCGGCCGACCTGACCACTCTGTTGATCGCGATCGAGATCGTCGCGTTGATTTCGTACGCTCTGGTCTCTGAGGGTCGGACGACGTGGTCGGACGAGGCTGCGATGAAGTACTTCATCCAGGGTTCGGTCGCTGCGGGGTTCTTTGTACTGGGCATGGCTGTGCTGGTCGGTCTGTTCGCGCCGACGGGGCACTACTCCCAACTCGCGACCGCGCTTGGCGAAGGCGTGCTCGGAGATCCCGCGATGGTCGGCGTGATCCTGATCGTTGCGGCGCTCGCGTTCAAGGCCGGAGTAGCTCCGCTGCACACCTGGGCTCCCGACGCCTACGAGACCGCCCCCGTTCCCTCTGCCGCATTCCTGGCGACGGGTCCCAAGCTTGGCGCCGTGTTCGCGCTCGTGATGTTCGTGACCGTTGCCGACGGTTCTCTGAAGTCAGTTGCGCTTGTGCCGCTCTTGCTCGGGCTGTCCATCGTGTCTGTCTTGGTCGGCTCGATCGGTGCCCTCGGCCAGAAGTCGTATCGACGCATGCTTGCCTACGCCGGCATCGCGCAGGTGGGCTACGCGCTTCTCGCGGTGGCGATGCTCGATCCGACATCCGCTGCGTTCTTCATGAGCACCTACGCGATTGCGACGGCAGGCACGTTCCTGGCAGCCGAATCCTTCCATCGGCTCAACCCCGCGTGGGATGGGACCGTCTCGGGGCTGGCCGGAATGGGTCGTCGGGCGCCACTGACTTCAGCCGCGGTCGGCGTAGTGCTGGTATCGCTCGTGGGCATCCCGCCGATGCTCGGCTTCTGGGGCAAGTTCCAGGTGTTCGCTACCGCCATCTATGGCTCAGCCGCAGCGTTCCTTGGTGGCGGGCCAGCGCTGGTCGGCTGGTTACTCGCGATTGCGGTTGCGGTCGGACTCGTGGGCTCGATCATCTCGGTTGGATACTACGGCGGCGTGTTGCGAGCGCTGTACCTTCTCTCGCCAGATGAGCCATCAGTCGACTCCTCGGCCGAGAACGGTAGCGAGGCCGGAAGAGAGAAGCTGCGCGAGAGGGGGAGCGAGCAGGGCAGCGAGAGGCCGTCACTCGTTCTTCTGCTGATTGCGACCGCGGTGTTTGTGCTGGGAGTCGCTCCGGTCGTGTGGGGCTATGCATTCCTCGTGACGCCGTTCGTCACCCGTTGATTCATTCGGGGTCTTGCAAATCGGGTGGTCGCGGTGCTACTGTCTTCTTGTGAGTTGCATGCAAATGCAACCCCTTACCCCTGAGCCTCAAGGTGCCGGCCTTGGGGCTCCCCCATTTTCTAGGCCAATTTCTTCACGACCACAATCGCTGGGGGTGTGACAAAGGTCACAGCCACATATGGCGGTTTCGTGAAGTGCATTAAGTTTCCAAAATCTGCGCCGATATACTCACCATGATCATCTCAGACGAACAGGCGCTTCTGGCTGCCCAGTACCTCCACTCAGGCCCGTCGGCCGACATGCCCCCGAGGGCCGACGTGTCCGATGCCCTCTTGGCGGCAGCACGCGCCATTGTCGATGACACGCCTGAGACTCGAGACGACCGTGTGAACGAGGCCCGCGCGCACCTGGGATCCGGAAGTCTCGATTCCCACGAGGTGGCATCCAAGATGATCTCGCGGATCATCTCCGATTCACTGCGCTAACCTGCATCTCCGCTTTCTGGTGGCGCTCGATACGGTTATGCACGCATAATCGGTGCAGACACAATCCGAGCAGCCCGGGAGGCACCACGTGAGTTCCAAACCCGCTCGCACGATCATCACCTTCTTCATGAACGTCCTTATCGCCGTAGCAATCGTGCTTACAGCGCGCTTGGTTGTCGAATTCTTTGGACAGCTCGCTGCTCAACAATGGGGTAAGGCACTTGTGGTGCTCAGCAGCCCACTGCTTTTCCCGTTTGGGCTTGAGGGAATAAAGACACCGTACGGCGGCGTCTTCAACGTCAACGCCGGCGCGATGATCGTTCTGGTCTTGGCGACCGAATGGCTTCTGTCCGGGATACGCACGCGCGCGTAAATCTAATTCTTGGCTCAAAACCCTAGGAGGCGCACGTGTCCTACTCCCGCGAACGGCTTGGCGAACTGCTGGTCCGGGTCGGAATCATCAGCGACGAGCAACTCAATCTCGCACTTGATGAGCAGATCCGCACGGGCGGGAAGCTTGGTGAGGTACTGGTGACCTCACTCGTTCTCACCGAGGATCAGATTGCGGAGGCACTGGCCGAGCAAAAGGGCCTGGAGCACATCAATCTTGCCGGTGTCGACATCGACCGCGCGGCCGTCGTACTGCTTCCCGTGCGAATGGAGCAGCGACGGGGCGTCATCCCGATCGGCTTCAAAGAGGGTCGGCTCGTACTTGCGATGTCTGATCCCCTCGATGTTGAGGCGATCGACGAGGCCGAACTGCGCACCGGATACAAGGTGGTGGCGGTCGTCGCCGCCGCCAGCCAGGTGCAGTACGCCATCGAGAAGTATGCTGTCGCATCCGACGCGTTGCAGGAGCTCGTTCTCTCTGAGCACGAGGAAGACGAAGAGGAGCTCGAAGCGGTTCTGGAGGGCGACGTTCCGGTCGTACGCATCGTCAACCAATTGCTTCGTGAGGCCGTGCTCGACGGTGCCAGTGATATCCATTTCGAAGCCGAGGAGCACGGTGTCCGTGTTCGTTACCGCATCGACGGCGTACTGCAGGACGTGGCTCATCTACCCAAGAGCTCGCAGGCCGGCCTGATCAGCCGCATCAAAGTAGTGGCCGATATGGACATCACTGAGCGCAGACGTCCGCAGGACGGGCGCATCGCCCTCAAGATTGACGAGCGGCCCGTTGACCTGCGCGTAGCCTCACTGCCCACACCACTCGGCGAGGGAATCGTCATTCGAATCCTGAACAGTCAAGTTGCGTTCCATTCACTTGACGACATGGGTCTCTCGGACCGCAATCG
>JBBRWO010000096.1:0-8180 GCA_038249135.1 Coriobacteriia bacterium | reverse complement strand
GCATCGCGGGGCTGGGTGCCGCCGCGCGCCTCCTGCAAACTCACGCCGCCGAGCAGCGCATCGAGGAACGTCGCCTCTCCCGCAAGCTTCACGAGGGGATTCTCGGCATCGGCGGCTTCCGCGTTCTGGGCCCGGAGCCGGCTGAGATTCGTGTCCCGGTGCTCTCGGTGACGCACGATCGTATCGACGCGGACCGGCTGGCGTTCGCCCTGGATCGCCGATACGGTATCGCTGCTCGTGCGGGGCTTCACTGTGCGCCGTGGGCTCACAGAACCCTGGGGACGCTCGACACCGGCGCGCTGCGATTCGGCATCGGGTTCGGCAACACGGATGCTGATATCGACGCGGCCCTGACTGCGCTCACGGAGCTCGTTGCGGAGCAGTCGTGAATCGGATACCGCGTGAGTTTGCGGCATTCGGCTTCGAATCGACACATGAGGCGCTCGACGCCGAGCAGCTTCTGGGGGACCTGGGAATCGAGGTTGTGCCGATGCCCGCTCCCCAGACCCTCGGCGCGAGGTGCGGCATAGCGTTGCGCATCGAAGTCGCCGACGAAGATCGTGCTGCCGCGTACCTGGAAGCCGCAGGGATTATCGTGCGGGCTAGGGGTCGCATTGAGGATGTCTGAACAGCGAGGAAGCGTGCGCGCCGGGGCTCGGTTCGTTGACACTGTGTCGTGCGGGAACCTAGTATGCGTGTAACTGCTGTTACAAGCGTAAGGGTTACGCCGCCGGTGGCCGGTAATCGCCGCGGACTGTGCGTTTCTGCACGTACCCGCCCATGCGCGCGCAGCAGTTCCTGACAGGTGACGGATACAAGGGAGTAGGGGGTGTCAGTTGATCGGACTGACGCAGCTCAACGTTTGGATCGATGTCGTTTTCAGCACGCTTTATGTGGTGATTGTTGTGGCGCTCTCAGGCCACTTCTTCGGCAACATCCTGACCGGCCGCGCGAAACGAAGGTTTGTCGGATGGGAATGGCCCGCGCATGAAGGCGGCCCCATTCCCGCACTGCCAAAGTTCCTGCACTTCCAGCACGTCGCTGCCATGATCGCGCTGGGTATCTCAGGCATGTATATCCGCTTCCCGTTCTTCAACGGCGGACGCGCGTTCATGCAGTGGGTGCACTACATCGCGATGATCGTGGTGATCGTGAACCTGATCGTGCGTCTGTGGTACGCGTTTGGCTCACGCCGTCGTGACTACCGTGAGTTCGTCATCAGCAAGCGCGATCTCACCACGGCCCCGAAGGTGATTCTCTATTACATCTTCGTGAAACCGTCCAAGCCGCACCTGGGCAAGTACAACATCATGCAGAAGGGCACCTACGTCCTGTTCGTGCCGCTGCTGATCATCCAAGCCATCACCGGGCTGATGCTCTGGCGTCTCATGCTGCCGTTCACCGACGTGAGCCTTCAGCAGCTCGTTGCTGGCCTCATCGGTGCTAGCGGTGTGTGGTGGGTCAGGACCGCCCACTACCTCGTCAACTGGTTGTTCATCGTTCTCACCACCATTCACGTGTACCTCTCGGTGACCGAGGACCTGCCGGCGTTCCTGGACTTCTTCGGCCTGAGTTTCTTGGACAGGCCGCACGCCGAGCACGGCGCTCATGGAGACGTGCACGGCGACGAGCACGCTCACGACGGTCCCGCCTTCGGTACGGAGTCCACCCCGTCAGTACCCGTGGCAGAACAGGTATAGGGAGCAGCCAAACGTGCGGATGACTGTGCGCTCGACCATTGTTGCTGGTGCGCTTGCGGTAGCCATTGTGCTACCGGGGGCTTCTTTTGCAGCCCCTGCCACCACTTCGACGGCGATGCCAGCAGTGACCGCGACGCTTACGGTCCCCTCAAAGACGGCGACCAAGACCGTGACGGTCACCAAGAAGGTCCCGTTGCGGCCCACGTACGACCTCGACTGGACGCTACCTACCGCAGGCAAGTCCGGCTGTAATGTCTGCCACGGCGACGAGAACCTCGTGCGCATCCAGAACGGCAAGATGGTTTCGCTGTATGTGGACACTGCGGTTTTGCAGAATTCGGCACACAAGAACGTCCCGTGCACCAGCTGCCATGTCGACTTCGCGTACAAGACGCCGCATGACGCCATCGTCAAGAAGGGCGATGAGTGGCGAGCCATCGCGAAACTGTCGTGCAAGAACTGCCACAAGGACGCCTTCACGCTGTATACGAGTGGTGCACACTCGCCCGCCGGTCGTCCGGGCGACACGTCTTCGACGGTCGGCGCGGCCGACTCGTCGGCGCCGGGCAAGTTGCGTCCGCTCTGTGGCGATTGCCACGGCGGACATGGAATACCAAGCAAGGAGGACACGGCGGGCAAAGAGGCGGTTCATGCATCTGCAGTTGCGATGTGTGGCGGCTGCCACGCTAAATACTCGGGCGAGTACATGGACTACTACCATGGGCGCGCCTATCAAGCGGGGGCATCGGACGCACCTGCATGCTGGCAGTGTCATGAGACGCATCAGGTGCTACCCGCTGCCGATCGCAAGTCCTTGGTCAACCGCAACAACCTTCCCGAGACCTGCGGCACCTGCCACGCTGGCGAGATAGACGATGCCTTCCTGGACTTCGGCGTACTCGTGCATAACGCGCGGCAAATTTATGACCAGAACCCGCTCTATGCGGCGGTGAACTCGGCGCGTACCGCGTTCCAATCGATGATAGATTCAGTCAAATCACTGTTCGCAGAATAGGAACATCAGTGCGCCGGGCGCTCATCAGAGAGCCCGGCGGGGAGAAGGGGTACGACAGCATGACCTTCAGGTTCAGAGCACGCCCCGGCAGGCTGCTCGCCCTCGCTCTTGCGACGGCAGCGTTCTGTACCGTGACCGCTTACGCGTCGATGGCGTTCGCCGCCGACCAGGCACCGGTCGACCAGATTGACCTCACTACGGAGTCCGCGTCCATCACGCAGCTCTTCCAGCAGCTCGCCAACGCACAGGTCGATGGCGCTGCGTGTACCACCTTGTGTCACGGCAACATCGCGCTGACGAAGAACTATTCGTCCTCGATCAAGTTCTCGCATGGCAACCACATCATCGTTCAGTGCAACGGTTGTCATCCGCGCTTCCCGCATCGCAAGACCGGCACGGAGCGCCCGACTATGAAGGGCTGCTTCGACTGTCACGGACTTCGTCACAGTTCGATGGGCATCATCGCCAAGGACAACTGCGATGCATGTCACGTCACGCCCAAGTGGCAGCTTCGTCCCGCATTCCACACTGCGGACTGGGCCAAGAAGCCTCATGTGAAACCGGCGAACGACGGGCTCAACACCAAGTGCATGATGTGCCACAAGGCTGCCGACTGTGTCGACTGCCACCTCAGAGAGAGCATCGACTGGACTCCGGCGACTGGCTGGGACTACGACAACAACAGCGGCTGTCAGGCCTGCCACGGAAGCTCGACGCTTCTGAAGCAGTCGGCCGGAGCCTCCAAGTCGTTCCAGGTGGCCGGGATTGACGACTCTGCGCATCGGGATAACACCTGCCAACAATGCCACCCCGACTATCGCTACGACGACAAGCCCGGAGTGACCAAGCTCTGGAACATCAATGCCGGCATCGCGTGCGGCACCTGCCACCAGAATCTCGAGGAGCCCAAGCTCAAGAATCCGGTCGCGGAGTACGGCAAGTCGGTTCACTCCAAGAAGTTGCTCGAGGGCGACTACGAGTCGGCCACGTGCGCTTCCTGCCATGGCGGACACTTCATCTACAGCACCGCAACAGAGGCCGGCAAGCTACGCATGCACGGATCCGCATATCGCACCTGCGCTCGGTGCAAGCAGCACGGCGACGAGTATGCGACGTACAATGACTACTATCATGGGCGTGCCTACAAGAACGGCGCCTCTGATGCGCCCGCATGCTGGCAGTGCCACGAGGCCCATAAGGTCCTGCCAAGCGCCGATCCCGCATCTGGCGTCTCGGCGAAGAACATCGGCACTACATGCGGCCAAGAAGGGTGCCACAAGGGCTCGAGCGAAGAGTTCGGCGCCGCTGCAGGCGAACTGATTCATAAGAAGGGCGAGGCCCGGGAGCAGAACGCATTGCTCCAACTGATCGCTCGCGTTCGTGGGCTGGGCGGCGACTAGTCGCTAGGGAGTCTGATACCTGCGTGAGGAACGCACGTTACAATCGACGCAATTGGGTCTGGGGGGTGGCCGCGACAGTTCTCGCGGCCGCCTTCCTGCTTGCTTCCGTGCGTTTTGGATTGGCCGCTACTACCAGTTCGCCGGAGCCCGTTATCGACACGGCCGCCACTGTCGACCGTTCGCAATGCGTGCCGTGTCACCTCGATCTGGGCTCGGTCAATCGACCAGGACTGATCTTCAGTCACGGAAACCACCTGATGGTCGCGTGTGACGGGTGTCACGCCCGAATGCCCCATAGGGATGGCGTCACTGAAACCGTCCCAATGGAAGTGTGCTTCGCCTGTCACGGTGTTGCACACGGGCCCCAGGGCGAGCTCGCCACCGCCGAGTGCGACAAGTGCCACACAAAATCGTTCACCCTGCGCCCCAGGAGCCACGTCAAGAGCTGGGCCGAGAAACCTCACGCCGACGTTTCAAACGACTCCGGGGTCAACCAGTGCATGATGTGTCACGACGCCGCGAAGGACTGCGACGCCTGTCACGAGAAGAAGAATCTTGGTCTTCCGCCGATGCCTGTGACCTACGCCTCGATAATCTCCGAGAAGGCGAAAGACCCCTCGATAAAGATCTACCCCATGGGGTCCACTACCGTGTCACAGTGTTCCTACTGCCACCCCAACCTCGACAAATTCATGCCGGGACCGCTCATCTTCGCTCACTCGGCTCACCTCGAACGAGACTACAAGTGCACGGTGTGCCATCCGACATTCGGTCACACGGCTGACGGTGCGGCCAAACCCAAGATGCAGTCCTGCTATCGCTGCCATGGACTTCAGCACTCGACTCAGGGGCTTGTAGCGGGGGACGCGTGTCTTAAGTGCCATCCCAAGAGCTTCGACCTGGTTCCGCAGAACCACACGAAGGCGTTCATGAAGCGGACGCACAATAAGATGGCTAACGCTGATCCCGCGTACTGCGCCATGTGTCACAAATCCGCTTTTTGCGTGAAGTGTCATACCGGCAAGAGCGATTCGCCCAATGCGCCCGCAAAGCCCGTCGTTCCAAAAGACCACCTCAAGACCGAGTGGAAGACCAAGCACGGCCCACTCTACCTCGGCGGCAAGGGGGCATGCGGCTCGTGCCATGACGCGAAATCCTGTCAGCGCTGCCATAAGACGGTCATGCCGCACCCAACCGGCTGGATTGAGAACCATAGGCCGGCACCTGGCGTGACTACCGCCGACTGCAACGTATGTCACACGGACCGCTCGACCTGTCAGAGCTGTCACCACCAGAAGGTGGCCAAGGCAGAACTCGTGGCGAAGAACTGCGTTCCCTGTCATTCTCAGATGGCGAAGAAGCCCCCGACCTCAATCAAGAACAAGGGCTTTGCCGAGCATGCTGTGCACTTCAGAACGGGCACGGTACGTAGCGGAAAGCCCTACAAGGGCAAGCCGTACACCTGCGATGATTGTCACATCGGATTCTCGACTACGTCCTCATCGGCGACGCATGACGGAACCAACGGGAGCCTGCCCAACGCAGGGCATGATGTTCGCTTGTGTTACGGCTGTCACGGCCAGGTTGACTACCAGAACCAGATTATCGCTCCGTACCCAGGGGCATCATTGTGCCTGCGTTGCCATACAGACCTGAACATCTAGCACGCCCAATCGCAGGGCGGCACCTACAAGGGAGACCCGCGTGTCCAACGTACGAGCCATCCGCCCTCTCGACGCCGTCATTGCTGCGATCGCCGTTGTGGTACTCGCCCTTGGTGTGTTTCTCGGCTATTCGGTTTGGGCTCAGAGTCGTCAGATCGTTGCATCCACGCCTGCGGCGAGAGCGGTCGCGGCTATCGAAGCGAAGGTGCGCAAGAATCCCAATGACATCGACGCGCGCATGCAGCTCGCTCAAGCCCTTGCCGTCGCAGGCCGTGACGATGATGCTGTTGACCAATACAAAGCCGCACTGAAGATCAGCAAGAACTTCGCTCCTGCAATCTCAGGGATTGGGTTTCTGGCGCTTCAGCGCAAGGATTTCGCTGAGGGTGAGAAGTACTTCCGCCGCGTGATCGAGATTCTGGAACCCAAGTACAAGAGCGGGCCTGATTCGCAGCTTGAGATCGCCTATTTCTATCTAGGCACTGCGCTCATGGAGCAGAGGGAGTATGAGGAGGCCGCCAACTACTACAAGAAGGCAATCCTCCTCAGACGAGATGCCTCGGACACCCATTACGCGCTGGCGTTCACCTACAACAAACTCGGGTCTGATTCCAAGTACCGTCAGGAGCTTGAGAACACGCTCCTGTTCGATCCCAAGATGCCTGAGGCGAACTACGATTACGCGCTTTTGTTGTTGAAGGATGGTGACCAGGCCGGTGCCGCTGAGCACTTGCGTACGGCAATCACCGCTGCTCCCGATGTGGACTTGCCGAAAGACGCTCTAGCGAAGCTGGGCCCCTTCAAGGATCGTTTTGTCGCTGCCAAGGCTGCCAAGGATCCCAAGACTGCCCTTGTTGAGGCACGAATTGCTGTAGCGCTGGAGCCTGAGAACGTCGAGGCGCTTGTGCTGCTTGGCGACCTGGCGGTCAAGACGGGCGCCAAGAAACATGCTGCTGAGACGTATCAGCAGGTTCTCGTGATCGATCCAAACAATGCGTCGGCGAAGGCCGGTCTGGAAAAGGTGACCAATGGCAAGTAGCACGCGTCAGCCTCTCACTCGTCGTCAGAAGCGCAAGCGCGTCATCCTGCTCGTTCTGCTCCTTCTGCTGCTCGCGTTGCTTTCCTATGCGACGTTCTACTTTGTGCAGAACCAGAGCCTCCCCTCGGTGAACCTGGGCACGCCCCAAGCCGCTCTCGAGCCGCCGCAGTACCTCTTCTCGATTACCGGCAACGAGGGTGCGGGGCAGCTCAAGCGTCCCGCCGGGGTCGACGTCGCCGAGGACGGACGCGTGTACGTCGTCGACGCGGGTAATCGCCGCGTGAGCGTGTTCACCCCGCGAGGGCGGTACCTATTCTCCTTCGGAACCTCCGGCAAGGGCCAGCTTCGTGCGCCGGTCAACGTGGCCATCCGGGGCACAGAAGTGTGGGTCACGGAACGCCGGTTCAGAACTATCTATGTGTACGACATCGAGGGGAAGTTCCTCAGGTCCTTTTCGCCCAAGGCGGAGCCGAAGTTCAAATGGGGGCCTTTGGCACTTTCTTTTGACGCCTCGGGCGCCCCTCGAATCACCGACGTAGGCTCGACCGAGCGTCACCGGATCATCTTCTTTTCCACTGAAGGCAGCCGTACCGTCATGTTTGGAAAGACAACGCAGGCGAACTCGGTCCTTGAGTCGCCCAGAGAGTTCTTCTTTCCTAGCGGCATCGCTGTTGCCAAGAGCGGCAACGTGTACGTCTCGGACTCCAACAACCGCCGAATCCAGGTATTCAAGCCGTCCGGCGAACTGGTTCGAATCATCGATTCATCAGGCATACCGCGTGGTTTGGCAATCGACACAAAGCACTTGTTCGCTGTAGACGCGCTCGCGCATGTCGTGGATATCTACAACCTAGAGGGCAAGCAACTCGTGCAGTTTGGTTCCAAGGGCTTTGGCCCGGGCCAGTTCAACTATCCCGCGGACGTCGCTCTGGACAAGAACGGTCGAATCTACGTCTCCGACCGTGAGAACAACCAGGTCCAGGTATGGGGTTGGCCCATTGCGGCAATCCCGACTGTCGTCACCCCCAGCACCCCATGGGGTTGGGCGTTGTGCCTCTTGCCGCTCCTACTGCTCCTGATTCCGCTCATACTTCGCAAGATCCGAGTGGTAGTCACTCCCGATTTCATCGAGGCACTGGTCGAACGCGACGTCATTTCAGACGTGGCGGCCAAGCGCAAGCTGCGACTGATGTGCCCGGAGTCGGACTCTTCTCTGTATGCGGGCAGGATGGTGGGCGATGTCGACCTCGGCACCCTCATCGAAGCCGAGCCGCACTCGGAGTCTGATGTGCGTGCCATGCGCGAGAAGCTCGACGTAGGAGAGCGCGAAGCGATTCTGTTGGCGCTCGCGGATCGTGCTCG
>JBBRWO010000095.1:0-8183 GCA_038249135.1 Coriobacteriia bacterium | reverse complement strand
CTCCACTGACCCGTCGCGAGTGCGATAATCCTCTGGCAGCAACGATCAGCACCCGCCGAGAAGGCCGCGCTCGCCGACGCGCAGCACTGACCCGAACACCGTCTGGATGCCCATGAACTCACGCCGAATCATAGGCGGCCTCGCACTGGCCGCGCTTGCCACCGTGCTGGTCTCCGCTGTGATGGCTCTGCTCACTGACGGGCCGGGGATGCTCGCAGCGCTCCGCGAATTCCCGCTACCCACGCTCGCGGCCATGCTCGCGCTCGGGCTCGCCAGCTTGGCCGTGCGCGGTCTGCGCTGGGGGCAGCTGATGCGAGTCGTAGGTCATCCCACCCGTGCGCGAGACGCCATCTACCTGCAGATCGCCGGCCAGACGATGACGCTGACTCCCGGGCGCATCGGCGAGATCCTCAAGCCGTGGCTCGCACGCAGCACTTCCGGCATGCCGATGACACGCGGCGTCGCACTCGTGTTCGCCGAGCGAGTCGCGGACCTCATCGGCGTGTGCCTTCTCGCGCTGGGTGGGTTCACGCTGGTAGGCGGGGACCGCTGGACGCTGGTGGGTGGACTCGCAGCCGTTCTCGTCGGCAGCACGCTCGCAAGCTCAGAGTGGCTCCATGCACTCGCCCTCCGCATCGTGGAGAAGCAGAACTGGGCATGCGAGCATCACGCCGCCGCGGAGACGATCTCCGAGACGATCCGGGTGTCGCTCACACGGCGAACGCTCATGTGGTCGGTCCCGGCCTCCGTGCTGGCCTGGGGGCTCGAAGGCGTCGGATTCGCGCTGTGCCTCTCGTCACTGGGATTCTCGGCACTCAGCCTGCCGGCGGCGGTATCGGTCTACGCGATTGCGACGGTCGCAGGTGCCCTGACGTTCCTGCCCGGCGGCATCGGGTTGACCGAGGCTTCCATGGTCGGCGTCCTCATCGCGGCCGGCATGCAACCTGCGGATGCATCCGCGGCCACGGTCATCACGCGCATCGCCACGCTGTGGTGGGGCGTGGGGATCGGCTGGGCCGTGCTGGCGGCCCGACCGTCGGTGCTGCGCTCGGTGCTGGCGTTCGACGACACCGAGGACAGCACCCCTGATGACGAAGCTGCAAGTGGCGTCGCGTGAAGACCACCTCGCACGAGCCGGAATGCGCCCACACTATCGAGTCCATACACATCGGCTGTTGCCGTCTGGTGGCTCGGACTCGATAATTGCTCGGTACCAGAGACTCTGGAGGACGAATGGCCAAGCGACGGCCCAGCGAGATCAGCTCCCCAGCACGAAGCCGCTTCTCGTGGCATAGATCCGACCTGCTCGGCGCAGCGATCTTCGCCACGTCTCTGACGTCGATCGCGCCTGCCCTGCCAGACGGCAACCTGTTCGCGGCGCGATCTGCCTTCATCTTGATTGCGGGCGTCGTGTGGTTGGCGCTGTTTTGGTCGGGGCGCCTCGCATATCGGCGGCGGCAGTCGCTGTTTCTCATCGGTGTCGCGGCGATTATCGCGGCCATGTTGATAAGCGCGGTGGCCTCCCCGTTCCCCCTGTCTAACCTCATGGACGGCATGGGCACCAGCATGGGTGTTGTCACTTGGATCGCGCTGCTCGCCATAGCAATCGGAGCCGCCGGAGTCCGCATCGACAGCCGGCTCCGCACCTGGATCGCCCTCGTGTTCGCGTGGGTACTTCCCGTTGCCGTTGCGGGTCTTGCGCAGCGGATTCTTGGACAGGCGGTCACCGGTCCACTACAGAACGACAATTTCTTCGGACTGATCATGTTGCTCTGGTTTCCCGTCGCGGCCGGGATGGCGCTCACTTCAGCATCGGGCGTGCGGCGCGCCCTATGGTTTGCTGCTGCCGGCCTGCTCGCTATCTCAGTCCTTGTCTCCGGCGCTCAGTCGGCATCGGCCAGTATCGTCGTTGAGATAGGCGCTATGACGGCGCTTCTTGGCCCGATAGAATGGCCGCGTTTCTCACGGGCCCTTCGCTACGCCGGAGGGGTGACTGTGGGAATCGCCGGAATCGGGGTAATCGCCGTTGCTATCAGCGGCGCGTTCGGCCCTGCAGGGCTTGGATGGCTCCCGTCCGCAATCCAGACCGGGTTGGCCACTCGCGCCTATCTGTGGAATGGGGCAGTTCAGCTGTTCCTGAGTTCCCCGCTTGTCGGGCACGGCCCTGACGGCTACATGTACGCCGCACAGTCAGTTACACAACCGGAACTGATGAGATTGGAGCACGGCAGCGCGGTGATCGACGTGATATCAGCCGATCCACACTCACTCTACCTTCGGGCACTCGCCAATCTCGGGCTTGTCGGAGCAGTCGCCCTGATCACAAGCGCAGTGGGATGGGTCCGAGCGTTGACACGACTGGACTCATCTTCCGCGCGGGCGCGAGGCCTTCACATGAGCCTTTCGATCGGTGGGGTCGGCTTCCTGCTCGGCGCCGCATTCGCCCCGTGGACGATGATGATCGGAGCGACATCCGCCCTCGTTCTCGGACTCGCCCTCGCAGCGAGTTCACCTTCAGAGCCGAGATTTACTCAGCCTCAGCTGCTGACTCGCGCGGCGATATCTGTGCCGTTGGCGCTGCTCCTTGTGTTTGCCGCAGGATCCCACCTGCTCCAGGAACGCTTCTTCCAGCGCTCGCTTCACGCGCAAACCCCAGCGGAAAAGGAGTCGCTACTGAAGTCCGCGCAGGACGCGGCACCCTGGGATCACTCCATGCACTACCTACGACTCAAAACGCGTGGCGAGTTCGCAGGAATCGTCGGACCCGATGTGCGCTCGTTCCAACAGGCTGTCGACTCCGACCAGTTCGCGCCGTATTACGGCCCGTATCTAGCTGATTTCGCACGGCTCAGTCTCGAGGATGCGGCGATCAATCGTAGAACTGACCTCACGTGGGAAACTCGTACGCTGGACCGAGCAGCCGCGCTCGCACCGGCAATCCCTGAGGTATGGGCCGAACGGCTCCATCTCGCGGTTGTCTCAGGCGACAAGGAAGCGATTGCACGAGCCTTGAAGCAAGCGACCGGTAAAGCGGAGCCCGCGTCCCTCTTTCCCACGTACCGCGATAAGGCGCAGCTGATTCTCTCGGCCCCGTAGCGCCTAGGTACGAACTACGCTAAGGATGGCAGAGAGGGCACATGGGGGTCTTGCGGCCTGAACGAGCCGCGTGACACGCGCACACCGCCTTGGGGCCCGCCTTCCCGTGCGCGACTCTCCAAGTCGGACCATGCCCGCCAGCGAAGTCGCTGTGACAACCACTCGAGCACGAGTTCAGCGTGTGACATTTCATGCACATCTGTTTGCGCCCGAATGCCGAGACTCGTGCGTGACCGCCAGCGATGAATGCCGAACTGTGAGGCATCCGAGTCCCGTGACAAGGATCGCAGGTCTTCTTCTCGTTGTGGCACGCACCGCATCCGATCTCTGAGACCTGAACCACCGGATATACAATCGAGCCACTCCCCAGAGTCTGGGTTGAGTCCGACGCGCCCGCCTGCGACTTTGGCGAGTAGGGATCGTCGACATGGCACAGCGCGCACCTGCGTAGCTTGGTCGAAACGCCGTGGCATGGCGTACAGGTGGACATCGACAGAGTGCGGCGGACCGAGTGACCCGTCTTGGAGTGACACTGCGTACACGGCATCCCTTGACCCACAGGTTCCTTGTGGGACATGACAATTCCCCGAGATGAGCGAACGGTGCTGCGGAGCACGTCATCATGGCAACTCAGGCACGCAGCCGAAGAGGTGAATGCGGCACCTGAGGGCTGCCGCTGGCTCAGAAGCGATTGAGAGACCATCCGAAACCGTGATGCGACGTTGGGGACAAGACCGGCGATTCCTGGCTGCTCGTGGCACGAAACGCAACGAGAGTGGTCGACCCGCCCAGCCTGCACGACCGCATCTTGCGCCGAGTGGCACTGACGCGCGCAGAATGCATCTGTGCCTGTGACCCCATACGCACTGAGTAATGCGACTGTCACGAGAACACCGACACTTATCGTCGCGATCACATC
Organism: Coriobacteriia bacterium; assembly: GCA_038249135.1. Lineage (GTDB taxonomy): Bacteria > Actinomycetota > Coriobacteriia > Anaerosomatales > JAAXUF01 > JBBRWO01. The sequence continues at coordinate 4,168 of JBBRWO010000095.1, read as the reverse complement.
GGCGCGCTTCCTGGCCCGAGCGCCCCGAGTCGGTACAGCCTCAGGTGTGGGCCCGTCCGCGGACTCGGAATCGGCGACCTCGGCATCGGTGGATATCGTGGCACCATCCGCGCTCGCTTCTGGTGCAGCACGCTCTTCCTGCACCGGCTCCTCGCCCTCGGGCTCAAGCGAACCAGCCGAGGCAGCAGTGTTGATCCTGAATCGCCGCACCTTGACGATTTGGCGCTGACGAGGCGTCAGCACAAGCAGCAGACCGAGAATGAGAACGGCGAGCGCCCCAAGAATCAGCACCAACACGAACAGAGTGATGGCAAGGTTCGCTGTTGGTGCCGAGAATGTCTGACGGAACGCGTCCAACAGAGGCTGCAAAGTGGAAATCATTTCCGGCCCCCGATTCGACGAGGCTGTCCGGCGGCCGCAGCCGCCGCATTGCCGGGATGCACGTGGCGCTCATGGCAGTAGGCGCAGTCAGCTTCGAGGTGACACCGTGCGCACTTCACATCATCGAGTCCCGTCGCAGCCGATGAGTGCACCTTCAAGAAACCGGACGGGTGCGGCATGCGCACGCCATGGCAGGAGTCACAAAACACCGTCCGTTTATGACATTGCTGACACGCCTGACGATCTTTGATCGCGGCCTTGCCATGGGTAGTCCCGAAGTCTGCCGGATGAGGAACCTCTACCTTGTGGCACCGTTTGCAGTAGTCCGTGGGATGGCAGGTCTTGCACGATTTGGTATCGCCCATCCCATGCGCAGTGACCCACTTGGGCCCGTGGGTGATCTGCCACGGTCCCGCCTTGAGCCTATCGCGCTTCTGCTTGCCCTTGTGGCAGGAATCACACGCCAACGTCGCATTGTTGTCAGCGTGACACGACGTGCACTCTTCCATGATCGGTTCACGAATCCACTTGGTCGCCGATCCGTGCGCTGTCGACGAGTGGCAAGCGCTGCACGAACCTGTCGCCGCACACTCACGATGATTGATACGCAATCCCGAGCTACCAGAACTGACGCCCGGCTTCATGACAGAGGCGTGGCAGTCAAGACACGCTGTACGCCCAACGTTCGAACTGGGGGTGGTACGCGCGGCGCCTGCGAGGCTTGCGGGCAGCATCCCCGTGGTCACAGTCCAAGCGAAGCCGACCCGGCTGGCAGCACCAGGTGCGTGACAGGCGAGGCAGTTCGTCGAAGCGTGTGAGCCCTTGACTGTCGCAGTCACGGTCTTCGAGTGGCATGTTGCGCACGCCCACGTGACACTCCGTGGGGTAACTGCAACAGCAATCATTGCGGCAATCACCACGACGAGTGCGGCAACCAGGAACATCGATCCAACCTTGCGCATGAACACCCACCCGGACGGAGGAACGGCTGGCGATTGAGAAGCAAACGAACTGCCGAGATGCGCGTTACGCCCCTTCTTGCGCGACCATTTATGTGTCGCGCAAGAAGGGGCGGCCCCAACAACATGGGGCCGCCCCGGCGAAGCGAAGAGCCGCACTCAGATGAGGCTCAGACTAGTAGGTCTGGCCAACACCGGTGACTGCGGAGCCCTTGTGACACTTGACGCACTGACCATCCTGAGCGACAGGGAAAGCCTGGCCGGCATCGTTCGCGGCAGCGTCATCTGCAGCGCTAACCATGAAGCGGTAGTAGCCCTGCGTGTAGTGCGGGAAGTTGTTGAACGTAACGCCCGACTGGTCGACGCCACCGGCGTCGTGGCACGAGCGGCACTGCGTAGAACCGGACCATGCCATCTGGGTACCGGCGGCAAGGCTGTTGCCCAGCGGGGCACCGACGGCGGAGTTCAGGGTACCCGTCATAGCGTGACCCTTGTAGTACTCGTTCTGCGGATCACCGTAGATGGTGGCCTGAATGGTCGCGTCCGAGGACGTGGTCCACTCCTTGTGGCAGCTCGAGCAGAACGCAACCTGCTGGTTGTACTTGTTGCCGTCAGCGTACGCAGCAGCTGCGTCAGCGAAGAGCGACGTGATGGTGCTGGTAGCAGGCATTGTGGAAGCTAGTACCTCAGCCTGAATGCTCGCGCCGTTTGGCATCTGGCGGAGGATCTTGGCAGCGTTGGCACCAGCGTAGGTGTCGGCGCCGTGAACGGCGTGACACTCAGAGCACGTGGCAAAGTTGTGCGCCGTGTTGCTGCTAGTGGTGTATGCGGCAACGAGACCGCCATAGATCTGCACGCCACCGATGGAGGTGGTGATGTGGCAGTAGTTACACGCATTGGCAACGTTCGAGCGGAGCAGCATCTCCGTGTTCCCGGTTTCGGCGGTCCAGGTGTTACCGGCCTTGGTCCAGCTTGAACCAGAGGTGGCAGCGTAGTGAACCGAGTGGCAGACGGCGCATTTGGTGGTCGTGGTCGTGTAGCCACTGTGGGGGGTACCGATGCTGGTGGTCCACGCCTTGTAGATATCGCCGCTGGGACGGGCGACGGCAGTGGACGCAAAAGCGACAACAAGCGCGACAGCCATAATCGCGACGAGCAAGGTCTTCTTCATGTTATTGGACTCCTTGATTACGTAGTTTTTGTGGTTTGTCATGTGTGTGATTCACCTCCTTTCGCGACAGCATTTGTTTACGAAGACGCATGGTCTTCGACGAAACCGATGTCATACAAGAATCACTATACTTTCTCCACATCCACCAAGCAATAAGCAGACCATGAATTCCGCTAAGGCTGACTAAGTTTCCGGGAACCCACTTCCGACCTATTTCTGCCCGCCGGCATCCAAGTCCGAGTCATCCCGCGCAGACTGTGCTCGGCGTCGCAAGAACACAATGAGAGCAAACACGAGAAGTGCCAGCGGGAATAGGCACAACCATACCGGCTGGTCGAAGAAAGATGCTCTGAAACGGCGAATGGCGCTGCCACCGGTTCCGGGGAGACGGATGATCTGCACGCGATCGTTCGAAGTATCCGCAATCATGATGGTGTCGCGCTCGCGGTCATAAGCGATGCCGGTCGGATAGGCGAACTTCCCGTCTTTCTCTCCGAACTCGCCGTAGCGCGCCGTAATATGGCCATTCTTGGTGTCAAGCGCCAGTATCTGAAACTCGAAGGGGTCGACGACAAGCAATCTACCCCGCCCGTCCATGGTCATGCCCGCAGGGAGCTGAAGGCTCTGCGAAACGCCGGCGATCTTCTCGACTTCCGCCGGCGCGTTGCTTACGCCACGACGAGTCCCCTCGCGTGTCCACAGCGGTCGCCCAGCCGGGGTGAATGCTCGCACGCGCGTGTTGCTGGTATCAGACAGATACACCGTTCCATCCGCGCCGATGAGTATGCCGTGGGCGCCGTCAATGCCGATGTCGCCCGACCCTCGCTTGCCCCATTTGTTCAGAAGCTTGCCGGTAGTCGTGCGCACCTCCACCCCGCTGATCGTGGCGATTGCCACTGTGTCCCCACGTACGTACACCTCGTTGGGGAGATCATCTGTCGGGAACTCGCGCACATACTGACCACCAGCCGAGAACACCATGATGACCTTGCGACCAAAATCGGCTACATAGATCTCGCCATTGTCGGCAACGGTCAAGCCCTCGAACGAGACGACCTGGCCCTTGCCCTTGCCTGCGATCGGAGCGATAAGCCCCGACGCACGCCCGTCCGGATCAAATCCAGCGATGATCTGCTTGTTGGTGACCGTCCAGATTGTGCCGTTCGGCGCGACCGCAACATCCACCGGCCCACGGAGCAGCGTGTCCGAAGTGGTTCCCCACGCATAGATCGACCGAATCCAACTCACACCTTCCGGCAACTCGGCGACGGAGGGCGCCTTGACCGGACTATTCAACTTGACGACGAACCAACCGACTCCAACAAGGAGCAGGATGAGAAGTGCGATGAAGACCGACAGGATCGTACGCGTCCGACGGTTGTCGACACCCTCGACGACGCGCTCTTCGTAATACTCACGGTCTTCTACGGCGCTTGTAACAGGGGATTCCGGCATCATCATTCCTTATTTGACGTGGTGATTCGTCTGGCTAGTTCTTGCCATCCAGCTCACGAAGCCCGGACAACGCAGGCTCAAAGTCGGGGATGTACTTGAGTGCGGTCTGAAAATCAGCTCTCGCCTTCTCGATCTCCCCGAGCTCTTGATAGGTTTTGGCCCTCAGAACGAGCACGTCTGACGCAAGTGGGTCGGCCTTGAG
>JBBRWO010000094.1:0-8359 GCA_038249135.1 Coriobacteriia bacterium | reverse complement strand
TGACCTTGGTGATGGTGATCGGCGGGAAATGCTCTCCACCTGTAGCGAGCGTCCCGTATGCCGAGGCCATCTCCAGGGGGCTCACGTTGGCCGCTCCAAGCGCGATTGAGGGGACGTTGGGGAGTGGGGTTTGGATGCCCATGCGCTTAGCGGTGCTCGCGACGCTCTTGGCGCCGAGTTCCCATGCGAGGCGTGCGTACACGGTGTTGACGGATGCATGCGTAGCCGACGCGAGTGTGATCATTCCACGCCCCGAGCCTTCGCTGTTGCCGACAATCCAAGGCTTGGGCTTGGTGGGAATAACCGCAGGCGACGAAGAATCGATTCGGAACGTCGGAGGCATACCCTTTTCAATCGCTGTCACGAGCGTGAACGTCTTAAACGACGATCCGGGCTGGCGGAGTCCCTGTGTCGCCAAGTTGAATTTGTTCTTGCGGAAGTCTTTGCCGCCGACAAGGGCCTTGATGTACCCGTTGCGCGGATCTATGGAAACCAGAGCCGCTTCTGGATCTCGTGGGCTGTTGAGCTTGTCGTGCACGGCGCTCTCTGCGTACCCCTGCAGGCGGGTGTCCAGGGTGGTGTAGACGGTGAGTCCGCCCTTGAACACGACTGCAGGCGAGAACTTTGCCTGGAGCTCCTTCTTGACGTGGGCGACGAAGTAGGGAGCTGCGTAGACGCCGTCACGTGGTTCTTTGCTGCGCTTGAGTGAGAGTTTCGTTGCGACCGCCTCGTCGTACGCGGCCTGATCGATATAGCCGTTGCTGAGCATCGCGCGAAGCACCTCGTTGCGACGGGCGATGGCTCCGTCGGGGTTGTCGTACGGATCGAGGCGACTCGGAGACTGCGCAAGCCCCGCGATCAGCGCGGCCTGCGGTAGGGAGAGCTTGTTCGCGCGGCGGTCGAAGTATGTGAGCGACGCAGCCTCGGCCCCGTATGTGCCTTCGCCGAGGTAGATGGTGTTCAGGTACATCTCAAGGATCTCGCGCTTGGTATGGCGCTTCTCCACTTCCATAGCCAGATAGGCTTCGCGGATCTTGCGGGCGTAGGAGATGTCGTACGCCTCGTCGCGCAGGATGGTCTGGCGAATGTACTGCTGAGTGATGGTGGACGCGCCCTGTCGGCTGCCGCCTTTGAGGTTGTTGACCGCAGCGCGAATGATGCCGTAAGCGTCCACGCCGTTGTGCTCGTAGAACCGCTCATCTTCCACAGCGACGATGCCGTTCACCAGGTCGGTCGCCATCTCAGAGATCGGGATCGTCTGGCGGTTCTCAAGGTAGAGCCTGGCGAGCAACTTTCCATCCGCCGAGTAGATCTTGGTCGTCTGCGCGACGTCGAAAGCGTCTTTGGCCTGGTAGTCGGGGAGGTCTGTCAGCCACGTCTTGATGAGGCTTGCGCCAAACGCTGCGCCCGTCATCGAGAGGGCGAGCACAGCGACCAGCAGAACCGCAGTGACCCTCAATACGATTGTGCCACCGGTCGTCTTCTTTGAGCGGCGAAGCCGCGAACGCCTGCTAGACATACCCCTCCGTAATCGTCCTGATGGTACATTGTGCCTTATCCGTGGCGAAATGCATGCCAAGAACCCCAACTGTCACCGCACCGTCACTCCAGAAACGGCCACCATGTATTCTGACGCATCAGAGACCCGCAAGGTTCCCGAGTTGTTGGCCCCGGCCGGTGGCGCCGAGGCCTTTCGCGCTGCGTTGGCCAACGGTGCTGACGCCATCTATCTCGGCGTCGAGGTCCTCAACGCAAGGCGAGGCGCCGAGAACTTCACTATCGACACCCTTGCGGACGCATGCCGCACGGCGCACCTGGCGGGAACCAAGGTGTATCTCACCGCCAATGTCGTGGTGCTGCCCTCCGAGCTGAGCCAGGCCCTCACGCTGATCGATGACGCGTGGGCGGTCGGCGTTGACGCTGTCATAGTCCAGGATCTGGGTCTGTTGTGGACGATCCGAGCGGCCCTTCCCCACGTGCGCGTGCATACGTCCACGCAGGTGAACTCGCACAACACCGCGACGATCGCGGTTCTCGAGGGCTTGGGCGCGTCGCGCGTCACCTTGGCGCGTGAGGTGACGATCGGGGAGATTTCCGCGTTCACCTCGGCGCTGAAGGTCGAAATTGAGGCGTTCGTGCACGGCGCCCTCTGCGTCTGCTACTCCGGACAGTGCCTGATGTCGTCGCTCATCGGAGGCAGAAGTGCGAATCGTGGCCAGTGCGCCCAGCCATGCCGGCTACCCTATGAGCTCATCGATGCATCTGGGATCGTCGTGGCGACCCCCGGCGCGCACCTGCTTTCGCCCAAGGATCTCGCTGGAATCGCGATGCTCGGGCGGCTCGTGAGTGCGGGAGTCTCGGCAATCAAGATCGAGGGTCGCATGAAAAGTGCCGAATACGTGGCGCTCGTGACCGGCGTGTACCGGGCCGCGCTCGACCGTGCGGCGGCTGATCCGGACGCGTTCTCCGTTCGTGACGGCGAGCAGGCGGTCCTCTCTGAGGCGTTCTCGCGCGGATTCTCCGAGGCGTACCTCATCGGGGAGCGCGGCAACGACATGATGAGCTACGCACGGCCCAACAACAGGGGCGTCCCCATCGGTCGGGTGATTGCGGTCGACACCGGACGCGCCACGATAGCGCTCGACAGCCCGCTCGATGCCGAGGACACCGTGGAGTTCTGGACCTCGGCCGGTCGATTCGCACAGCCCGCGGGCGCGATGGGATATGACGGTGGCGTCCATGCAACGGCTCCAAAGGGGGTACGCGTCGACGTCACGACGCAGGAGCAGGTCGGCATGGGTGACCGGGTGTTCCGCGTCCGCAATGCAGCGCTGACTTCTGCCGCGGAGCGGACATTCGCCAATGGCGCCCGCCCGGTCCCTCTGCGCGTCTCAGTGAGGGCGCTCGAGGGTGACGCGCTCAGAGTCGAGGTTGCAGACACTGCCGGTCGTCGCGGCTCCGCCGAGGGACTGCGTGTCGAGGCTGCGCGCACCAAGTCATTGACGGTCGACGAGGTCATCGAGCATGTTGGCCGATTCGGCGGGACGCCGTACGTTGCGGAGTCGTGGGACGTTGAGCTTTCCACCGCTGTCGGGCTGGGCTTCTCGGCATTGCACCGTGTACGCCGCGATGCACTTGCGGACTATGAGACAGGCGTGCTCGCCCCGTGGGCCTCTCGGTGCCGACACTCGCCTGAGGTGCCCTCAGGCCCGGGCACTCGGCGGAACGACCGTCGTACGACCCCGGAAATCGTCGTCGCGGTGGAAAGCCGAGACGTAGCGCGAGCCGCACTCGATGCTGGTGCGTCTGCAGTTCACGTGCCCACCTACCTGATGCGTCCGGAGGACTCTGAAGATCCGAGATGGATACCCGTCCTACCCAGAATCTTGCACGATGCAGAGTTCCCCGATGCGCTCAGGTTCGCCACCTCTGGCAGCAGGGTTGTGGCCGGCAATCTCGGCGCGTTGGCCGAGGCTGTTCGGCAGGGCGCTGTCACGGAGGCCCATTGGTCGCTGAATGCGGTGAACTCGTCGGCGGTCGCACAGCTTGCAGAGCTAGGAACGTCGCGAGTCTGGCTCTCTCCGGAACTGACAGGGCAGCAGATCGCTCAGATCGCCGCTGAGAGCGCGTGTGAGCTTGGGACGGTCGTCTATGGGCGCCAGGAGGTCATGGTCACCGAACATTGCATCCTGATGGCTGAGGGCCCCTGTGACCTACAGTGTCGCGCGTGTTCGCGTCGCGCGCAGTCTCACTCGTTGCGGGATCGCAAGGGATACGAGTTCCCGGTAGCCACCGACGTGACGGGCCGCTCGCACGTCTACAACTCGGTGCCGCTCGACCTCGTCTCGGCCCTGCCTGAGCTGATTGAGGCGGGCATCCGTGCGATACGCGTCGATCTGGCGACCGAGACCGCTCAGCAGGCTTCCGACGTCGTGCGAATGGTTCTGCGCGCACGCGACGCGGCTACGGCGGGAGTCCCTCTGGCGCACGCATCCCGAGAAGGACGAGCGACCACAGGCCACTACTTCAGGGGACTCAGCTAGCAGCGCAAGAGCGCACCTGCCGCCGAAGCGTCACTTGATGACGATGCGATTGGTGAGTGCGGCCTGTTGACCGGAGTCATCGGTCACCCAGAGCGTCACATCGTACGGGCCGTTCGCTGCCCAACTGTGTGTGACTTTCTGACCGGTGGCGTTGGTCCCGTCACCGAACTCCCAGTACCACGTGACGATCTTCCCGTTGTCGGTCGATCCGGAGCCATCGAGTCTGACCTTCTCGCCGGGGGCCGCTGTCGTCGGCATCTTCAGCGACGGAACGGGCGCTGTGTCGCCTGCACCGCCGTTGCTCACTGTCAACGTCACGACAGTTGCAGATGTGGCGACGCTGCCCACGCCTGGGCTCTGTTTCGCCACAGTGCCCGCGGACACACCGGGAACGTCCTGCTCTATGACCTTGGCAAGAAGTTTGAGCTTGTCGAGCGCGGCCAACGCAGCTTCCTTGGTGAGTCCCACAAGGTTCGGGATCTTGATCTGAACCGGCAGAGCATGTTTCTTGCATGGTTCGAGCTTGGTCGAGTTGAGCATCAGCTCGTTGATGGTCCGGGGACAGTACTCGGTGGCCTCTTGGCCGGTTTCGTTGCACACCTTCATCGTCTTCAGTCCGGAGGGCTTCTCGAACTTCAGTATCGGCTGTCCCTTCAGCGCGGCCTTCATGAACCGCGCCCAGATCTCAGCCGGGAACGAGCCGCCCGTCACCTGTCGACCGTGTACGTTGTTCATAGCCTTGGCACCCTCCGGATAGCCCATCCAGACGGCGGTCGCGAGCTGCGGCGTGTAGCCCACGAACCAGGCATCGCGATTCTCTTGCGTCGTACCGGTTTTGCCCGCAGCTGGACGACCGATTCCGGCGGCGGTTCCGGTGCCTCGACTGATGACGCCCCTGAGGATATCCGTGGTCAGATACGCGACCGCCGGGTCGATGGCCTCCTTCGATGTACCCTTAGCCGAGAAGATGACCTTGCCGTCACGATCTTGGACCTTCGAGATGCTAAACGGTGTCGAGACCTCTCCACCGGCTGCGAGCGTGGCGTACGCGGTGGCCATCTCAAGAGGAGTCACTCCTGTTTCCAGACCGCCGAGTGCGATTGCGGGAACGGGCGTGATGTCTCCGGGGAGCCCCATGAGTTCCGCGGTCTTGACGACCTCATCGGGCGTGACGTCGAGGATAAGCTGCGCAAAGACGGAGTTTACCGACTGTTCGGTGGCTTCTCGCAGACGCATCAGGCCCTTGCGACCGCCGTGCGCGCCAGTGACGCTCCAGGTCTGATCGCCGACCTTGAGCTTCACCGGTCCGGATTCGAACGCCGATGAAGGACTCACGCCTTTCGCCAGAGCTGTCGTGAGAACAATCGGCTTGAACGCTGACCCGGGCTGACGACCCTTGCCCTGTACCGCGGCATTGAACTGCTGCGTCTTGAAGTCCCGACCGCCGACCATCGCCAGTACCTCGCCGGTCCCGGGCCGTATCGAGACGATTGCTGCGGACGGATCGCTCTTGCGGTTGAGAACCGCGGCCACGGATTTCTCGGCGGCGGTCTGCATCTTCAGGTCGAGCGTCGTCGTTACGCGCAGGCCTCCGCGGTAGAGGCGATCCTGGCCGTACTTCTCGGCGAGTTGCGCCTTGACCCACTCGACGAAGTAGGGGGCCTTGGCTGACGCGTGTTTGAGCCCGGCGGTCTTGATGGGGGAGGCGGCCGATTCGTCGTGCTCGCTTGCGGTGATGTAGCCCTGATCCAGCATCTGGCCGAGAACAGTGTCACGGCGACCCTTAGCTGCCTCGGGGTCGAGGTAGGGCGAGTAGCGTGCCGGCGACTTGATGACGCCCGCGATCATCGCCGCCTCCGGGAGCGTCAACTTCTCCACGCCCTTGCCAAAGTAGGCCCGTGCGGCCGACTCGACGCCGTAGGCTCCGTGCCCGAAGTAGATGGTGTTGAGATACAGCTCGAGGATCTCATCTTTGGTGTGCCGCTTTTCGATGCGGTTGGCGAGCATCGCTTCCATCACCTTGCGCTTGAGGGTCTTCTCGTCGGTGACGAACGCCTGCTTCACGTACTGCTGAGTGATGGTCGAGCCGCCCTGGGCCTTCTTGCGCAAGACGACGTCGGTGAAGACCGCTCGCGCGATTCCGAGCGGGTCGACGCCGGTGTGCTCGTAGAAGCGTTTGTCCTCAGTGGCAATCGCCGCGCGACGCAGGAGCACCGGCATGTCGGCGAGCTTCTTGTCGCTGCGGTTCTCCTCGGCGTAGAGCTTTGCGAGGACTTGGCCCTTGCGATCGAGGATCACCGACGATTGATCGCGCCCGCGACCATTCGCGACGTTGGGGTCGGGGAGCGAGGATGCGAGCGAGGCGTATACGATGCCGCCGGTCACCGCGAGCGCCACGACCGTCACGAGCAGGATCAGACCGAGGGTTCGCAGGATCCCGCGCCCTCGCTTGGGTGGTCGGGCCGGCCCACGCCTGGCGGGCTTGCGAGTGGCGCCCTTGGGAGTACGCGACTGCGCGTCCATCGCCCGGGTGCGACCGTTGCCCGTGGAGCCTTGGGTTCGCGCGCTCGCCGTCGATCCGCCGGAACGCGGTCGCGGTTTGGGTGCTCGGCCTTTGCCATCGCGTGGTCGGTACTCAGTCATGCGGCTGCAATCCTTTGGCTGTGTCGGTGTCGTGGGCCACTCGTCGTTTTCTGGGTCGACGGGTGTGACGAGGATGCCACGCGGCCTTGCGCCAAGCGCAGCCGGGACGTTTCCTCTGCTAGTATGACACGCAAACTACAAGCCAAACGAGCCGTTCAGGGGCCGCCGTGGTGCGGACGTAACCGGCTCGTTTACCGCCGAGGAGGGTCCGTCCCCCGTGCTTCCTGCCGACGAACAGCTGCACATCATCAAGAGTGGAATCGCTGACCTGGTGCCGGCTGCAGCGATGGCGAAGAAACTCGCCAAGGGTCATCCGCTCCGTATCAAGCTCGGTGTCGACCCCACCGCACCCGATTTGCATCTCGGTCACGCTGTCCCGCTGCGCAAGCTGCGCCAGTTCCAGGACCTTGGCCACACGGTCGTCCTGATCATCGGGGACTTCACGGCGCTCATCGGCGACCCCTCGGGACGCAACAGCACGCGACCCCCGCTCACGGTCGAGCAGATCGACGCCAACGCCGAGACGTACGTCACGCAGGCGATGAAGATCCTCGATGCCGAGAAGACCGAGCTGCGCAGAAACTCGGAGTGGCTCGGTACCCTCGGATTCGAAGACATCCTGAGGCTCACGAGTCAGTTCACCGTCGCGCGGATACTTGAACGCGACGACTTCTCCAACCGATATGCGGCACAACAGTCCATCTCGCTTCACGAGTTCTTGTATCCCATGGCACAGGCATACGACTCGGTGGCCATCGACGCGGACGTGGAGCTGGGTGGCACGGATCAGCTCTTCAACCTTCTGGCCGGCCGAGAGCTTATGGAGAAGCTTGGGAAGGAGCCGCAGGTTGCTCTCACGCTGCCGCTGCTTGAGGGCACCGACGGCGTGCAGAAGATGAGCAAGAGCTACGGCAACTACATCGGGCTCACGGACGCGCCGGACGATATGTTCGGCAAAGTCATGTCGATCCCCGACGAGATCATGGTCAAGTACTTCCGCTTGTGCACCACACTCTCTGTCGACGAGGTTGATGCGATTGAGACAGGACTGGCTGCCGGAACGCTGCACCCCAATGAGATCAAGCGCCGTCTTGGTAGGGAGATCGTCGCCATCTACCATTCCAGGGACCACGCCGAGAAGGCCGAGGCGGCCTTCGACAGGCAGTTCAGGGATCGTCAGGCGCCGGTGGATGTCGCCGACGTGGTGGTAGATCTCAGCGACGAGGTCTATCTTCCCGGGCTGCTTCACGCCATTGGGATGGTCGGTTCCGCGGGCGAGGGTCGCCGCATGATCGACCAGGGTGGAGTCAAGCTCGACGGCGTGGCGCTGGAAGTCGGCTCTTATTACTACGCGCGAGAGCGTGTGGCTTCACACGTGATCCAGGTGGGGAAGCGCAAGTTCGCACGCATGGTTGCGGCCGACTGAGCCGCGTCCGCGTTGGTCGATACGTCCCTCGCCAGAGGGCGATATCCTCTCAGGAATGAGAGTGATTCATTGTGGGTACAAAGAGTTATCGGAATACCTCTTGCGGACTCAGATGTAGCCGTGTACAGTACGACACCGCACCGCCGGAGCCACACAGGAGACCGGAGCGCGTGTTGAAAACGGAAAGCCGTTCGGACAGACCAACATAGCAATCACGTGGCCGCACTTATGCGGCCTACGAGTTGCC
>JBBRWO010000093.1:0-8379 GCA_038249135.1 Coriobacteriia bacterium | reverse complement strand
GGGCCCGTGCGTTCCCTCTCGGCGACGACGACTTCGATCTCGAGCACGCTGACGTGGAACCGTCCGTGGCGCTCATCAGCTGCCACGTCGACCGAAGAGCGGCCGCTGTCGTATCGCGTGTGGCGCGCTCCCAAGGGGACAACGGTGTGGACCGAGCTCACCCCCGCGGTCCGCATAGCAAACGCAAGCACCGCGGTGACCTACACCGACGCGACCGTGACCGATGGGGCCGCGTATTCCTATGCGGTGCAGGCCTGGGAGCCGGGAACCGGCGACGAGACGACGGCCGGCTACGGCGAGCATCTCTCGATCGATGCGACCACCAAGCCGTTCCCGGCGCCGCTGGTGAGCATCTCGAGCCCAACGTCGGGCACGGTCGTCGTGGGCACGGGAGCAGCGGGACTGTCTGGAGCCGTGCAGGCACTCGATGGTGCCACGGTGACGTCGGTGATGATGACGATCAAGCGCGAGGACAACACGTACTTCAACAATGTCACTGGGCTCTGGACGACGACGCTCACGAACTTCGCCGCGGTCGTTGCGGGCTCTACCTGGTCCTCGGCATGGATACCGACCGCCGCCGACTACAAGGCACACACTTACACGATCACAGCGCTCGCCAAGGACAGCCGCAATAAGACGGCGAGCTCCGTCGTGACCGTGAAGGCCGACACCGTGCCGTACGTGGCGCCGGTGTCGACGATCACATCGCCTGCCGCGAGTGCGGTCGTGGTGACTACCGGGACCTTTGCGGTCACGGGGTCGGCGACAGTGCAGACCGGGCTTCCGACGCCGACCGTCCAGGTCAGCCTCGCGCACGGTGTGAACTGGTGGAACGGCTCGGCGTGGACGACGACGCAGGCGTGGCTGCCGGCGACCGTGGCCGGAACGACGTGGACGCTGAATGGCGTGATGCCACCGGCGAACGAGTACAAGACACCTTCGTATGTCGCGACTGCGCGGGCAACCGATGCCCACACTTTGGTCGGCACTTCAGCCGCACGGACCTTCACGGTGGACGCGGTTCCATACACGGCTCCGACAGTCACGCTGGCTGCGCCCGCCAACAACACTGAGCTGGTCGGCACGGGCGCGTTCGCTATCAGTGGTACTGCCGCATCGGTGCACGCGAATCTGCCACTGGTTCCCGGCGGCGTCCGCGTGACGATCGCGCGTGACACCTCGGGCACCATCACCTGGTGGAACGGCTCGACCTGGGTGAGCTCCGAGACATCCGTGCCAGCCGTGGGGACGTCGAGTTGGAGTTACAGCTGGACGCCACCCGCCAATGAGTACCGCAAGAGCACATTCACCGTCAAAGCCACTGCCCTCGACGACCATGGGCTGGTCGGCTCCTCGGCGAGTTCGAGTGTTCTTGTGGACAGCGTGCCGTCTGTGGCACCGGTTTCCACTATCGCGTCACCTTCTGCGAACGCCACCGTGACCACGACGGGGACCTTCGCGATCACGGGGTCAGCGACGGTCCAAACCGGGCTGCCGACCGCGACCGTCCAGGTCAGGCTTGCGCACGGGAGTACGTGGTGGAACGGCTCGGTGTGGACGACTGCGGAGACGTGGCTGCCCGCGACCGTGGTCGGCTCGGCGTGGACGCTTTCAGGCGTGACGTCACCGGCGAACGAGTACGGCACCCCGGCGTACGTCGCGACCGCTCGAGCGACCGATGCGCACGCGCTGACGGGCACCTCGGCGACTCGGACCTTCACGGTGGATTCGGTGCCGTTCGTGGCGCCGACGGTCGGATTGGCTTTCCCGGAGAACAACGTCGATGTCATCGGCATCGGGCCGTACAACCTGCGCGGCAACGTGACGGCGGTTCACCCCAATCTTCCGCTGTCGTCGGGTAGCGTTCGCGTCTCGATTAGGCGCGACACGGCGGGGATGATCAGGTGGTGGGACGGCTCGGCGTGGGTCGCAACGGAGACATCGGTCACGGCACTGGGGACCTCGAACTGGACGTACAGCTGGCAGCCGCCGGCAAATGAGTACTTCGTGAGCACCTTCACCGTTCGCGCTACAGCGCTGGATGCTCACGGGCTCGAGGGCTCCTCGGCGGACTCGGTGTTCAAGGTGAACTCGATCGCTCCCAACCCGCCGGACGTGCTGTTCACGACGCCGTCGGGCGCATTGACCTCGCAGGTGGGCACGCTCGCCGTCGCGGGTACCACGGCCGGCCGCGATGGCTCGAGCGTGCAGACTGTGTCGCTGCATATCGGGCGCAGCACCGGGACCACCGGTGCGGCGACGGCGTGGTGGGATGGCAGCGCGTGGTTGGCGAGTGAGACACCGGCGACGTATCTCGCCACGACCTACTCGGCGGGCGCGCCGACGTGGGGCTACGACTGGAAGATGCCGACGAACGAGTATGCGGCACACACGTACGTCCTGCGCGCCTACGCTACCGACAACTTCTCGCGGATCGGGACCTCGACGCCGGTGAGCACGCAGCTGGATACCGTGCCGTGGACCGCGCCGACGGTGAGTCTGTCGACCACCGCGAGCCCGGATCTGGTCGGTACCGGCGCGTTCACGATCAGCGGAACCGTGACGCCGGTGCATGCGAACCTGCCGCTCGCGGCCAGTAGCGTTCGCGTGACGATCGCTCGCGACACGGCCGGCACGTTGACCTGGTGGGACGGCTCGGCTTGGGTCAGCGCCGAGGCCTCGGTCGCTGCCGTCGGGACCTCTGCCTGGAGTTACAGCTGGACGCCACCGGCGAGCGAGTACCACAAGAGCACCTACACCATCCGGGCCACCGCGCTCGATGCGCACGGCGTGATGGGGTCCTCGGCGAGCCCGAGCGTCCAGGTGGACACGGTGCCGTACGTGGCGCCGGTCGCGACGATCTCGTCACCGTCCGCGAATACCACACTGACGACCACGGGCGCCATCTCGGTCACGGGGTCGGCGACGGTCCAAACGGGGCTGCCGACCCCGACGGTGCAGGTCAGCCTCGCGCACGGCTCGACGTGGTGGAACGGCACCGGCTGGCAGTCTACATCGGCGTGGGTGACCGCCACGGTGACGGGAACCTCATGGAGCCTGGGCGGCATCCAGCCGCCCGCAAAGGAGTATGGGACGCCGCCCTACGTCGCGACCGCGCGAGCCACGGATGCGCATGCGCTCACGGGCACCTCGGCGCCGCGTACGTTCAAGGTCGACTCGGTGCCGTTCGCGGCGCCGACGACGGTCGTGAACCCGCCGGCGCCCAATCCTGCACCTGCGGCTCCGATAACGGTCAGGGGCTCCGCAGCGCTTGCGGCCTCGGTCCAGGGCAGTCCGATCACACTCGCATCGGTGCGCGTGACCATCGAGGCGAAATCGAACGCCGGCACCAAGAGTTGGTGGAACGGCACCGGATGGCAGTCGACGCAGACCTCGGTGGCCGCTGCGGGGTTGTCGACGTGGAGCGCAACCTTCACATCCAAACCCAACGATAACCGTGTCTACACCTACACGATCACCTCTACGGTGACCGACACACACGGCTCGATCGGTTTCTCGGCGCCGGTCACCATGTCCGCGGACAACGTCGGCGTCAAGATCATCTCGGCGCGTTCGCTTGGGCGCTACGCCATCGAGGTGCGCTTCAACGAGGCGCCGTTCCCTCCGGCGGGCGCCGGCGCAATCGATGCCCGGTACTTCTCGGCCAGCGGGCTGCAGCTTCGTAAGATCATCATGTGGTCGAAGGATCGCACGCGGGTTCGTATCATGACGTCGGCGCAGCCAACGGTTCGCACTGCGTACCGGGTGACGCTGCGTAAGCCCGTCGTTGACGCATTGGGGAACTAGGGCGCTCCTCGGCGGACAGGGGAATGTGACGGGAGTGGGGCACACAGGAACAACCTGTAGCATACTGTTAGAGAATTCTTAGACAACTGCGGTCGCGGTGCGTTGCGCGCGGCCGTTCCTGCACCTTGAGGGGAGCGTGTGTGCCCGGGGTCGATGACTCCGCTCCGGCAAGGGGCGATCTCGACAAGTTCATGGGAAGGGTGCTCCGCGACCGCGGATTCGACCTGACCCAGTACCGTCGCGCCTACGTCGAGCGCCGGCTGGCGGCGCGTCTGCGCACCCTGGGACTGCACACCTATCGCGAGTACTGCGACCTGCTCGAGGCCGATCCGGCGGAGTACGAGCGGCTGCTCGACACCCTCACCATCAACGTCACCGACTTCTTTCGCGACGCGGCCGTGTGGGACATCCTTCGCAAGCGAGTGATACCCGACATGGTCGCCGACAAGCTACGCGGCCGAAGCCGTACCATCCGGATCTGGTCGGCTGGGTGCGCGAGCGGGGAAGAGCCGTACTCGATCGCCATGATGGTGCTCGATGTACTGGGTAAAGATGCCGATAAGTTCCTCATAAACGTGCTTGGCACCGACCTCGATCCCGACATCTTGCGCGTCGCCGAGAAGGCCCGCTACTCCAAGGACAACCTGAAGAGCATTCCACCGTCGTATCAGGTACGATTCACCCGTGGGGCGGGCCGGAGCGAGTTCGAAATCAGGCCCGAAGTAAGCAGGCTCGTGCGCTTCAAGCATTCCAGCCTCTTCGGTGATTCGCCGATGAAGGTAGTGGACCTGATTCTGTGTAGGAATGTGTTCATCTACCTGGACCGTGCACGTCAGATGGCAGTACTGGAACGTTTCTGGGGTTCGCTGGCTCGCGGGGGCTACCTGGTCCTCGGCAGAAGCGAGAAGATGCCAGCCGAGATGGCTCGCAGATTTGACCCAATCGAGACGCGCGAACGTGTCTATAGAAGGCCGAGCCGCATCTAGCGGACGCGGCAACTGGTCTCACAGGGCTCGACGACAAGGGAGCTGGGTTCATGACTTCAGGAGAGCATCGCCAAAGTAGTGTGAGGCGAGGCCTGTCACTCTGGTTCACTGTGCTCACGTGGTTGACCATCGGACCTGCCGTAGCACTGGGTCTGGCGTTCACCGCGTGGTATGCAGGGTGGGAATTGGGACTAACGTTCTCTGAAATGCTACCTGTCATGGGCGTCGGCATGATCGCAATGCTGATCTGCGGTGTTCCTGGCACCTTGATGTGGCGTCGGCAGTTCAAGCGTCGCATCCTGCGCCCGCTCCGCGACCTCGGTGCGGTCATGGTCGAAGCCGGGCAGGGCGACCTGGTCGTGCGGGCCAACATGCATCGGGACGATGAGATCGGGGTTCTGGCGCAGGAGGCCAACGGCCTGATCATGTCGCTGTCTGACATCGCGACCAGCGTGCGCCGATCCGCCGAGTCCGTCTCGGCCGCCGCCTCGCAGCTCTCAGCGTCATCGCAGGAGATCAACTCCTCTACCATCGAGATTTCGTCATCGGTCCAGCAGATCGCACATGGCGCCGAGCTTCAGTCGCGCAAGGTCGACGAGACCTCCGGTGCGGTCGCTCAGATCACCGAGATGACCGGCGAGGTCGCCATGCAGGCGCTCGAAGCCGCCAAGACCAGCGAGGAGGCTTCGATCGTCGCCGCGCGCGGCGAGGAGGCGGCCGAGCAGGCCATCATCAAGATCGGCGAAGTCCAGCAGGCAATCGAGACGCTGGCCGAGTCAGTCGAGCTCCTCGGCCGTCGCAGCGAGCAGATCGGCGGCATCGTCGACGTCATCACCAACATCGCCGACCAGACCAACCTCCTGTCGCTCAACGCCGCCATCGAGGCAGCGCGCGCCGGCGAGTCAGGCCGAGGCTTCTCGGTCGTCGCAGAGGAAGTGCGCAAGCTCGCGGAAGGCTCCGGGCAGGCGGCGGAGCGCATCGGAGTGCTCATCAAGGAAGTCCAGGCTGAGACCGCCAAGGCGGTCCGCTACATGGAGATCGGCACGCGCGAGGTCGAGATGGGCACCGAGGTCGTTGGGCGAAGCGGCGAGGCGCTTCGTGCGCTCACCGACGCGGTAGGTCGCACCAGCGTGCTCTCCGACCATATCGCCCGCTCGATGGCGCTGCAGGCAGAGCGCACCGGCAACGTCGACCGCGCGATGCACGAGATCGCCGCTGTCGTTGAGGAGAACGCCGCATCCGCCGAGGAGACTGCGGCCGCTGCAGAAGAGCAGACGGCCTGCATGCAGGAGATCACCGCGTCCGCGCAGGACCTGGCCGACATGGCGCAGACGCTGGAAGACTCCGTCCACAAGTTCAAGGTCGAGTAGGTGCTCAGGTGACCGAGCCACAGGCGGCCACTCGAAGCTTCGTTCTGTTCCGGTTGGGCCAGGAGGAGTTCGGCCTGCCCGTCACGTCCGTGGTCAGCATCATCCGGTACGAGACCCCCACCAACGTGCCGCGCTCGGCCGATGCGGTTCTCGGGGTCATCAACTTGCGCGGTCGCGTGATTCCGGTTGTCGATCTGGCGCAGCGCTTCTCGGGCACACCGTTCGTCCCGGGACCGCTGTCGCGGATCATCGTCGCGGAAGGGTCATCCGGGGCTCTCGGCGTGGCCGTGGACGCGGCGAGCGAAGTGACCGCATTCTCTGAGGACGACATCAAGCTCATCCCGGAGGGTGTTGTCGGCGCGGAAGCCGTACGATCCTTCTCGGGCATGGTGGAGCGATCCGGTGGACTTGTCATGTTGCTTGATCTCGAGGAAGCCCTGCCCCGCATCGAGTTCGCGGGCGTGACGCTCTCAGAAGAGCGAGAGGAAGATGAGCTGAATGCCTAAGACGATTCTCGTCGTCGACGATGCTGCGTTCATGAGGATGATGATTCGCGACATCCTCGCGCGCGAGGGCTATGTGATTCAGGAGGCCGTCAACGGCCGAGACGCCATCGAGAAGTATCGCGAGACGCGTCCGGACCTGGTCACACTCGACATCACCATGCCAGAGGTCGACGGAATCGAGGCGTTGCAGGCGATCAAGAAGATCAACCCGGATGCGCGCGTACTCATGGTCAGTGCCATGGGACAGCAGAAGCTGATCGTCGAAGCGCTGGAGGCAGGGGCCGCCGACTTCTTGGTCAAGCCGTTCCAGCCGACCAAGGTGCTTCAGACGGTTAAGAAGTGCCTCGAAGATCCCACAGAATAGCGGCGGGACCAATGCGATCCGCGATCCGCGTCCTCGTAGTCGACGATTCAGCGCTCATCAGGCAGATGCTGAGTCGCGCCCTTTCGATGGATCCGCGAATCGTCGTCGCCGGAGTCGCCAAGACCGGCGTCGAGGCGGTTGAACAGGCCATCGACCTCCAGCCCGACGTCATCACCCTCGACATCGAAATGCCCGAGATGACCGGCCTCGAGGCGCTCCCGCAGATTCGCCGGCACTGTGATGCGCGCGTGATCATGCTGAGCTCGATTGACGACCCCGAGACGACCTATCGGGCGCTCGCATTGGGCGCTGTCGACTTTATCCCTAAGCCGACTGCAGGAATGGCCACCTCGATCACAGAGCTGACCGACACGCTGCTCAAGAAGATCCGCGTCGCGTATCGCATCGATCCCGCGCAGATTCCCGCTGCCGCCAGCCGATCCAGCGAACTGGTTCACGCGTCCGACGACGTGGAGCCGCTCGCCGCGCTCACCGAACACATCTCGGCGTGCGTGGCGATCGCAGCTTCGACCGGGGGACCGCCGGCACTTGAGCGCGTGTTCGAGGGGCTCGCCGTCTCACTGCCGGCCACGTACGTCGTGGTGCAGCATCTTCCTACCGGCTTTTCCAAGTCGCTTGCCAAACGGCTCAACTCCGTCAGTGGCATCACCGTGCAGGAGGCCGAGGATGGCATGCTCCTCGAGGTAGGCAATGCGTATGTCGCTCCGTACGGCAAGCACATGGTGGTCGATGTTACTGCGGGTCTCGCGAGAATAGCGTTTACCGACGATCCATCCGTTCACGGGGTTCGACCCGCTGCTGATGCGCTCTTCAAGAGCGTGGCGGAGGCGTTTGGCGACCGAGCTGTTGGCGTGGTGTTGACCGGAATGGGCGCTGACGGCGCGCGCGGTGCCCTCGCCATCAAGAAGGTCTCGGGCGACGTCATCATCCAAGACGAGGCGACCAGTGTCGTGTGGGGAATGCCGGGCACCACCGTCAAGCTCAACGCCGGACGTCGCGTGGTGCCGCTGGGGTTGGTCGCTGCGGAGATTCGCCGTAGCATCCGCATGCGTCAGGAGGTGTCGTAGATGGGGGAGATGGACGCCTATCGTGACGCCTTCCTCGCTGAGAGCGGCGACTATCTGCAGCAGATGACCGATGGCCTGTTGGCGCTGGAACGCGATCCTTCGGCCACCGAGCCGGTTGAGGTCATCTTCCGAGGAGCACATTCGCTCAAGGGCATGTCGGCGGCGATGGGATACGAGCGCACGGCAGACCTGACGCACAAGATGGAAGAGCTGATGACCAAGGTTCGCGCAGGCGAACTCGCGGTCGACACTCGG
>JBBRWO010000092.1:0-8438 GCA_038249135.1 Coriobacteriia bacterium | reverse complement strand
GCTTGCGTGCTTCGCGCAGCCGGATACATTGACGAATCGCTCGCTGTGGCCGAACGCGCCTACGAGCGGCTCTCGGTTACGGACATCATGCAGTTCTGTCGTCTTGCAGCCCTTGAGGTCGCTGCGTCTCTCCTCGCACTTGGGGACTCGGGTGCCGCCCGCGCGTGGACCGAATCCATCGCAATGGAAGGGTTCTCAGGCAACCTTTACCATGCGCTTCGTGCGGATCTGATTCTCGCGGAGATCGACCGCCTCGACGGTCAGCCCAGTGCAGCGATAGCGCGGCTGGCGGAACATCGCGACTACATCCTTTCCGAGAACCCAAACTGGCAGATCGCAATGTACTGCCGTGCATTCCCGGCGCTCCTAGGGTTGGTTGCGGCTGCGGTCGCTCCTCAGCCCGTTCCGGCGCATCTACTTCGGATGATCCTTCCTGAGCATTCCGAGGATTGTCTCGGCGCCGCGCGCAATCTTCTCGGTGACGCTGAATGGCGCGGTCTCGGCGAGCGACTCATCGGCGAAGCGGAGTTCTCTGCATACTTGCAACGTGACGGCTTGCCGCTGTGCCACGTTCGTCTCTTCGGTGGGCTCGAACTCAGCATCGGTGGCCGCGCGGTTCGCGAGCGCGACTGGCGTAAGCGCAAGGCACGGCTGCTGTTTGCCATGCTGGCCATCCGTCGAGGTCAGGACGTGCCGCGAGATCAGCTTTTCGAGTATCTGTGGCCGGAGATGGACGCCGAGCGGGCTAAGAACAACCTGTACGTCGTGTGGAGCACGATGAAGGCCGCGCTGGTCGGGGAGGCCGACAAGGGCGCGCCGTGCCCCTACATAGAGAGTGTCGGAGGCGTGTGTCGGACCATCCGTGAAGTCGTGCGCACCGATGTCGACGAGTTCGAGACGCTGGTCATCGCGGCGCGTGAGGCGGAAGCTGATGGCCAGCAAAGCATCGCGCTGCGGGCGTACGAGCGCATTGCTGACCTGTACCGCGGCGATCTGCTTCCGGGGGATGTGTATGACGACTGGTTCGCGACGCTTCGAGACCACTACCGTTCGAGTTTCGTTGACGCGATGCTTCGAGCGACCGCGTTGCTCATGTCGGCCGACGATCCCAACAATGCGCTGATCTATGCGCGTCGGGCCATCCAGAGCGATCCCTGCCGAGAGGATCTGTTCCAATCCGCGCTTCGCTGCCAGATTGCGGCGGGTCAGCGCTCCTCGGCGATCGACACCTACTTTCAGTGCCGAGATAACCTCGCGGAGGAGTTGGGACTGGATCCGTCGGTCGAGACACGCGCGCTGTATGACCAGATTCTCGCAATGGAAGATCGCCCGACGCCGACACCGCTGGATCCGTTGATCTGAGCGTGCCTGAGCCTTACCGAATTTAGGGTTGGCTGAGGGTAAGGTTTCGGTAAGGTCGCCAGGGTACGGTGGTTCCGGGTCGCACGGCGAACACATTTTGCAGCGACTCCGCGCGGGGCTTGTCGGGCTCTCCGGTCATCGGAGCGGAGCGAAGCGGGCGGTGGCGCGGCTCATACAAGGTGAGGAGCGGGTTGTCTCCTGAGGGGCACTAAGTAACGAGCTGCCGTTCCACCAATCGAGCCCGATGGGCCTCGCGCACCCGTCTTTGGACGGGGGAGAGGCGACATGCCCTGTGCTAGAATTGGGGTGCTGTGCCCCCTCGTCAAACCCCCTCCTGTAGAGGTGTAACTACACATGGCTAACTTCCTTCAGTCCCTCCTCACGTTCGGTGAGGGTAAGCAACTCCGCGCATACGAGGACCTCGTGGTGCGTATCAACGAGCTCGAGCCCCCGCTTAAGGGCCTCTCGGACTCCGATCTCGCCCACAAGACGGTCGAGTTCCGTGAGAGAAGCGACAACGGCGAAAGCACCACGTTGCTGCTACCAGAGGCATTCGCGGTGACCCGCGAGGCCGGCATTCGCTCCCTCGGCATGCGTCACTTCGACGTGCAGCTCATCGGCGCCATGGTTCTTAACGACGGCAAGATCTCTGAAATGAAGACCGGTGAAGGAAAGACGCTCGTCTCCACTCTGGCTGGTTATCTCAATGCGCTGCCCGGCACCGGTGTCCACGTGGTCACGGTCAACGACTATCTGGCCAAGCGAGACAGCGACTGGATGGGACGCGTCTACCGCTTCCTCGGCATGGAAGTCGGCATGATTCAGTCTCAGATGGATCCCGGCATGCGCATCCCGGCGTACACCGCCGACGTCACGTACGGCACCAACGCCGAGTTCGGCTTCGACTACCTGCGTGACAACATGGTCACGCGTCCCGGCGACCGCGTTCAGCGCGGCCACCACTTCGCCATCGTGGACGAAGTCGACTCGATCCTCATCGACGAGGCCCGTACCCCGCTGATCATCTCCGGCGCCGGCACCAAGTCCGCCGAGACCTACAAGCAGTTCGCCAAGGCGGTCCCGCGCCTCAAGCCCGAGACCGACTTCGAGCTCGACGAGGCCAAGAAGACCATCGCCGCCACCGAGGAAGGCCTCGCCAAGCTCGAGTCCGCCATCGGGATCGACGACATCTACGCCGATCCGTCGGGCCAGCTCGTCAATCACCTCCAGCAGTCGCTCAAAGCGCAGTTCCTCTTCAAGCGCGACGTCGACTACGTGGTCAAGGACGGCGAGATACTCATCGTAGACGAGTTCACCGGCCGCCTCATGGAGGGCCGTCGCTACTCGGAAGGTCTGCACCAGGCACTCGAGGCCAAGGAGCGCGTGCACGTCCGCGAGGAGAACCAGACGCTGGCGACAATCACACTGCAGAACTACTTCCGTATGTACGACAAGCTCTCGGGCATGACCGGTACGGCCATCACCGAGGACAAGGAGTTCCGCGACATCTATAAGCTTCCGGTCCAGGTCATCCCGACCAACCGCGACATGATCCGCGACGACCGCAACGACCTCATCTACCGCACCGTCATGGCAAAGTTCAACGCCGTCGCCGATGAGATCGTCAAGCGCAACGATCTGGGCCAGCCGTGCCTCGTCGGCACCATCTCGATCGAGAACTCCGAGGGTCTCAGTCGTCTGCTCACCAAGCGCGGCATCAAACACAACGTGCTCAACGCCAAGTTCCACGAGCAGGAAGCGCACATCATCTCGCAGGCCGGTCGTCTCGGCGCTGTGACCATCGCAACCAACATGGCCGGTCGTGGCACCGACATCATCCTGGGCGGTAACTCCGACTTCCTGTGGGAGGACATCCTGCGCACCCGCGGCATCAAGCCCGAGGAGGCCACCGAGGAGCAGCAGGCCGACGCACTCACCGAGGCCAAGCGCATCACCGCCGAGGAGCACCTGCGTGTTGTCGAGGCCGGCGGCCTCGCCATTCTCGGCACGGAGCGCCACGAGTCACGACGCATCGACAACCAGCTGCGTGGTCGTGCCGGTCGTCAGGGTGACCCGGGTGCGTCGCAGTTCTACCTGTCGCTCGAAGACGATCTCATGCGCCTCTTTGGTGGGGACCGCATGGACCGCATCAGCAGCATGATGGAGCGCACGCAGATACCGGACGACATGCCCATCCAGGCAGGTCTGGTCTCCAAGGCGGTCGAGAGCGCCCAGCGCCAGATCGAAGCCATGAACTTCGAGGCACGTAAGCACGTCCTCGAGTACGACGACGTCATGAACAAGCAGCGCGAGGTCATCTACCAGGAGCGCAACCGCATCCTTGACGGCAAGGATGTTCATGACCGCGTGACCGAGCTCATGCACGACACCATCCTCGCCGGCGTTCTAGAGTTCTGCCCTGAGCGTACCTACTCCGAGGAGTGGGACTGGGACGGTCTGGCGCTCTGGTATCGCGAGCTCACCGGCATCGACGGTACGGTCGAGGATGCGAAGGGTCACGTCGACAACCCACACGAGCTCGCTGACACGCTCGCCGAGCGCGGAATCGCTCTCTTCGCCACCAAGGAGACCGAACTCGGTGTCGATGGTCTGCGCGAGCTTGAGCGCCAAGTCATGCTCCGCGTCATTGACACGCGCTGGATGGACCACCTCCAGGAGATGGACTATCTCAAGGAGGGCATCGGTCTTCGCTCGGTGGGTCAGCGTGATCCCCTCATCGAATACAAGAGCGAGGCCTACAACATGTTCACCGAGCTTGTTGCCGGCATCAACGAGGACTTCCTGCGTACGGTCATGCATATTCAGGTGGTCGTCGAGTCCGAGCCCGAGCCGCTAACGTCTCTGTCGCGCGCTAGCTACTCGGCGCCGAGCGAGTCATCGATCTTCCACGGTGCGACCGCTGCGGCAGACGCATTTGGCGTTGGCGGACCGTCGCCCAGCCAGATTGCGGCGGCGTCAGCGGCGGCGGGCGGAGGCGGCAAGGCGGCCACGGTCATCAAGGACCGCGAGGACCCCTGGGCCGACATCGGACGCAACGATCCCTGCCCGTGTGGCAGCGGCAAGAAGTTCAAGAAGTGCGACTGTCCTGAGGCCACCAAACGGCGTTCGGTATAGCCCGCGCGATGGCCGAGAACCGCACTCCTGAAATCAGCGCTCTGGCCGAGAGGGTCGCCACTATGGCGACCTATCTCCGCATCGACGCCAAGCGCGCCGACCTCGCCGCGCTCGAAGCCAAGGCCGCCGAGCCGGGCTTTTGGGACGATCAAATCATCGCGCAGGCGACGATGGCTTCCTCCTCGGCGCTGCGCGAGGAGCTGAGCGCCTACGACGAGGCGGTCGAGCTGCTCGGCGACGCAGAGGTCGCCAACGAGCTGGCGCTCGCTGACGACGATGACGAACTCGCGGCCGAGGTTCCCGGCACGCTTCGCGAGTTGATCAAGCTCATCGATTCGCTTGAGATCGGCTCGTGGTTCACCGGCGAGTTCGATCACGGCGATGCCATTCTCACCATCACGCCCGGACAGGGCGGTCTCGAGGCGCAGGACTGGGCCGAGATGCTGCTCAAGATGTACATGAAGTACGCCGAGAGCCGCAAGTGGAAGGTCGCGATCAACGATGCACCCGCCGGTGTGGAGCTGGGCATCGACCGCGCCACGTTCACGGTGAGCGGGCGCAATGTATACGGCATGCTGTCCTCGGAGGTCGGGGTGCACCGTCTGGTGCGCATCAGTCCCACTGACGAGAAGAAGCGTCGTCAGACGACCTTCGCTGGTGTCGAAGTGCTGCCGGTGTTGCCGGATGACATCGAGCTCGACATCCGAGACGAGGATCTGCGCATCGACGTGTACCGCTCGAGCGGTCCCGGCGGCCAGAGCGTCAACACGACAGACTCCGCCGTGCGCATCACGCACATTCCGACGGGTACCGTCGTCACCTGCCAAAACGAGAAGTCGCAGCACAAGAACAAGGATTCCGCGATGAGGATTCTGCGCTCGCGCCTCTATGAGATCGAGAAGCGGCGTCGCGATGCCGAGCTCGACGAGCTACGCGGTGAGCGCCGCGACATCAGCTTCGGCAGCCAAATTCGCAACTACGTCTTGTACCCCTATCAGCTGGTGAAGGATGTCCGGACCGGCGTCGAGACCGGCAACGTCGACGCCGTGCTCTCCGGCGACATCGATGCGTTCGTGGTCGGTTATCACCGATGGCGTGTACACGCCGAGGGTACCGAGTCAGACGCCGCCGCCGCTTCCTCGGCTGCGAAGGCGGGGGAGTAGCAGATGCGGCTTCTCGCCGACCTGCACACCCACACGATCGCATCCGGTCACGCCTACTCGACTGTCACCGAGAACGCTCTGGCCGCAGCGGCTGCAGGCATCGAACTCATTGCGATCACCGACCACGGACCTGCCGTGCCGCAAGGGTCACATCCCTGGTACTTCTGGAATCTCAAATCGGTGCCGAGCGTGCTCAACGGCGTCCGCATCCTCAAGGGATGCGAGGCGAACCTCGCGTCGGATTCCGAGAACGGCATCGACCTGCCCGACCTCGTGCTCGAGAAGCTCGACTTCGTGGCGATCGGGCTTCACCCGCTGACAGGCTTCGACCAGCTCGACCGCGACAAGAACACCGCGGCCCTGCTGCGGGCTATGGCCAACCCGTTTGTGGATCAGGTCACGCATCCGGGCAACGAGGACGAGTTCCCGCTGCACCTCGACCGCATCATCGAGGCGGCGCTCACCTACAACGTCATCCTCGAGCTCAACGACCACAGCTTCGACCTCACGTCGGCTCGCTCGACCTCGGCCGCTCGTGAGCGCGAGTTTGCGACTGCGGCTCTGGAGGCCGGCGTGCCCGTTTCAGTCGGCTCAGACTCACACTACGCGCTGCATATCGGCCACTTCGAGAAGGCACTCGCCGTCGCCGAGGAGATCGGCTTCACGCGCGAGCGCATCGTGAACCGCGACGCGGCTAGCGTGCTCGCTCACCTGCTCGGCAAGCGCGAGCGCACGCGACTCGACCACGGTGGCGAGTGGACGTGGCCCTCGGTCAGCTTCCCTGCGGCATCGAACGGGGAGGTGCGCTGATGGTAGTCGAACGCGTGCTTAAGAGCCGTCGCCTGCGCGACTTCGCGCTGATGTCAGTCGGCCTGGTGATGACGGCGTTCGCCCTCGACGCGTTCCTGATTCCCAACAAGATCGCGGCGGGCGGCGTGTCGGGTCTGGCGACTGTCATCTATTACTGGTCGCTTGAGAACTTCGGGGTGACCGTTCCGGTTGGCACGCAGATGCTCGTGATGAACGGCATCCTACTCGCGGTCGCGTTCAGATTCCGCGGAATGCGCTACGTCGCCAAGACGATCTACGGCGCGGTGGCGTTGTCGGTCTTGGTCGACCTGATGGCGAAGATGACGCCTTCATTCGCAGGCGATGACCTGCTGTTGGCGGCTCTTTACGGTGGTGCTATCTCCGGTCTCGGCATGGGACTCGTCTTCAAGGCGGGCGGCAACACCGGCGGCACCGACATCGTCGCGCAACTGCTGTCGCGGCGCGTTCCCTTTGGCGTGGGTCAGATCATGCTTGTAGTGGACGCGGCGGTCACGGTGCTCGCAATCCTTCAGTTCGGCCCCAAGCTCGCCCTCTACGGCGTCGTCGCCGTATTCGTGGCCACTGCCGCCATCGACTTGGTCCTCGAAGGCGTCTCGGTGGAGAAGGCTGTATGGATCATCAGCGACTTCACGCCCAGAATCGGCGAAGCGATCAATGTCGAGCTTGGCCGAGGAGCCACCGCGCTCGAGGCCACCGGCGTCTACACCGGCGAGAAGCGAGGCACCCTCATGGTGATACTCTCGCGCAATGAACTCGACGACCTGAAGGCCATCGTCGCGGCGATCGATCCGCGCGCCATGGTCATCATCAGCAACGTACATGAAGCAATCGGAGAGGGATTCAAGGAGATGGGAGCCAGATGAGCGAGCGGGCGTTCGATCCGGCATTCGTGGAGGCCAAGGCCGCACGGATGCGCGCAGACATCGTCGAGATGATCGCGGAGGCCGGGAGCGGTCACCCCGGCGGTTCATTGTCGGCGGCCGACATCGTCGCGACGCTCTACTTCGGTGGTGTGTTGCGTCACGATCCGTCCGACCCGCAGTGGCCGGCGCGCGACCGGTTCATCCTGTCAAAGGGTCACGCCGCACCCGTGCTCTACGCAGCGCTCGCCGAGGCGGGCTACTTCGGTCGCGACCACCTCTACACGTTGCGCAAGCTCGGGTCGATCCTCCAGGGGCACCCGGACTGCAAGAAGTGCGCGGGCGTCGAGGTCTCGACGGGGTCGCTCGGCCAGGGGCTGTCCATCTCGGCCGGTCTCGCTGCCGGCCTTCGCGGCGGCGACCACGGAGAGGCGGCAACTGACGACCGCACGGTGTGGTGTCTGCTGGGCGACGGCGAGATCCAGGAAGGTCAGGTCTGGGAGGCGGCGATGTTCGCAGCTCACGAGGGCCTGTCGAACCTGGTCGCGATCATCGACCATAACGGGCTCCAGATAGACGGCGCGTGCAGCGAGGTCATGTGTCTGGGTACCGTGGCCGCGAAGTTCACGGCCTTCGACTGGCATGCCATCGAGGTGGACGGCCATGACGTCGTCGCGGTCCACGCCGCGCTTGAGGCCGCGCGCGCCTACGCGACCGGCCCAGTAGCCATCATTGCGCACACCGTAAAGGGCAAGGGCGTCTCGTTCATGGAGGGTGACGCCGGATGGCACGGCAAAGCTCCCTCGGCCGAGCAGGTCACGGCGGCACTCGCAGAACTGGGCATGACCGAAGGGAGCCGCTCGTGAGCGCCAGAGCAACTCGCGAGGCGCTCGGCGCCACGCTCGTCGAACTCGCCAACGAAGGCGTCGACGTCGTAGCCGTTGAGGCCGACCTCTCCAAGTCCACCACCACCGCCAAGCTCGGCGACGCCTACCCGGAGCGCCTCTTCAACGTCGGTATCGCTGAGGCGAACATGATCGACGTCGCGGCCGGCCTCGCGGTTTCCGGCAAGGTCGCGTTCACCGGC